>NZ_JAHSQD010000004.1 GCF_020103755.1 Streptomyces sp. LS1784 | reverse complement strand
CGAGCACCCGGCCCGCCGCGCCGTCCCCGCGCAGGACCGCGAGCGAGGCCTCGGTGCAGCAGACGACCAGCCCGGGCGCGGCCACCCGCACGGCCTGCCGCATCCGCTCGGCCGGCAGCGCGGGGTTGAGCGGGGTGTACCCGAGCCCCGACCGCATCACGGCCAGTGCCCAGATCAGGGCGTCGGCGGTGTGCTCACCCACCAGCACGACCCGGCCGCCGTCGGGGCACAGCCGGCGCAGCTGCGCCGCGCGCTCCCGGGTGGCCTCGTCCAGTTCGGCGTACGACCATGTCCGCGCGTCGGACTCCAACGCCACCAGGCCGTCGTTCCGCCCGAGGTGGTGCGCGACGAGCGCAGGCAGATCCACGAAGAACACCCTCTTTCGGCTTGCTGATTCGGAACGCGCGGCCGTGCGTCGGGCACGGCTCACGGACGACTGGTCATCGGCGGGGACACGGGTCACCGCGCGGATTCGGGCGCCCCGTCGCGGACCCCGATCCGCTCCTGGAGTTCGCCGAGGATGCCCGCGACGTTCTCGGACGACAGGAACCTGCTCTTGTACTGGAGCCGGAGCAGCGGCGGGCCCGGCAGCGAGCGGTCCGCGAGGAACTTCACGTCCTCGAACATCCGGGCGCTGCGCACCGGGATCCAGCGCCAGAGCCCGGGCTCCGGGCGCATCAGCGTGGTGTCCGACACGACGATGCGGGGCGTCCGGCAGCGCGCGGCCTCGGCCCCGAACGAGGTGAGGTCCGACAGCGTGAACCGGCCGAGCGAGTCGTAGTGGTTCCTGGTCCGCAGGAAGTGCTCCGGAGTGTAGTCGGATGCCTTCTCGCTGCGCACCACAACCGGTTTGAGCTCCACGAAGTAGCCGCCCTTGCGGGCGAACTCCCAGCGGGACACCGGGAATTGAAGCACCAGTCCGCCGCCGATGGCGCGCAGGACGGTGGCCGTGACGGCACTCAGCAGATCGTCGAAGGACACGCCCCGGCGCAGCGGCAGCCACTGCTCGCCGGAGGCGCCGATCATCGGGATCCCCGGGCGGCCGGGGGCCGGCACCGGTCCGAGCATCCGCTCCACCGCCTCGCGGTCGGCCGGCGCGATCGCCGCGTACTTGGCGAGCTGTGCCGCGTGGTCGCGGTAGCGGGCCTCGATGCGGCGGACGGGTTCGCCTCGCAGGTGGGCGCGCACCGCGGCCAGCACGGCCAGCGCGTCGGCCAGGTCGACGACCAGGTGGTTCAGTTTGACGAAGACGACGAACTCACCGTTCGCGTGCGGCCAGCAGGCGAGGTGCACCGCCTCGTCGAGCCGCAGCGGACGGCTGTTGTGGTACGCCGACACCGCGTCGGCGAGCTGCTCGGGGTCGCCGTCCAGGGGCGTGTCGTGCACCGTGCAGGTCGCGTCCGCCCGGGCCTCGTCGATGCCGAGGAGGTTGGCCAGCGCCCGGGTCAGCCCGATGGAGCGGAGGAACTCCACGATGCCGCCGGGGTCGGCGACACGGTCCGGGTCGGGGGCTCCGATCCAGGCGGCGCAGGGGTTGATGTCACAGTCCAGGTCCAGGTCCCGGAGGAAGCTGAAGATGTCCCGCACACTGGGCGCGTCGGGACGCAGGGAAAGGCCGGGCATCGGTTCTCTCGGATTCGGTGCGTACGGAAGGACACGGTCTTCTCGAAGAGAGGTCGGTTGCGTGCGTGCGAACCGCCTGCCGTCGGCTGCGCCGTGACTGCCCTCGGCATGGCTGGGAGTTTTGTCGATCGGCGTCGGAGTTCTCAAGTGGTGTACAAATCCGGGTGCCGCCGTGCAACTGCGGACGGGCGGCAGTTGCACACCCCGCTTCCCGTGGACTGCGGCGCCGGTGGCCGGCCCTCAGGTCTCCGGCTGCGGTTCGGGGGCGGCCTCCGCCGGGAGGAACGAGCGCTCGCGCAGCCGGAGTTGCTCGTCCGCGGTGTGCTCGACCCGGCGCATGGACCAGCGCAGGATCGGCGGCGCCATCAGGGAGGTGATGATGGCCACCAGCACGACCAGGGTGTAGGTGGTCGCGTTCAGGACGCCGATCCGCAGGCCGACCGTGGCGATGACCAGCTGGATGACGCCGCGGGCGTTCAGGGCGCCGCCCAGGGCGACGGACTCCCAGGGCCCGATCCCGGCGACCCGGGCACCGAGGTAGGCGCCCGCGACCTTCCCGATGACGGCGACCAGCAGGAGCACGACGGCGGACGCCAGGACCATCGGCCGGGTGAGCGCGCCGAGTTCGATCCGCAGGCCCGCCATGGCGAAGAACAGCGGGGCGAACACCGCCAGCACGACGGTGCGCAGCGGGGCCAGGTGGACACGGACGCCACGGGGCCCGGAGCCGATGATCATGCCGGCCAGGAAGGCCCCGAACATGGCCTCCAGGCCGAGTGCCTGGGTCGCCGCGGCGCCGAGCAGGATGAGCGCGGTGGCGCCCGCCGCGACGATGTTGCCGTCGCGGGAGCGCTCGGCGGCCCGCAGGGCGCGCTGGACCAGCGGACGGACGACCAGGAACGCCACGGCCACGGCGAGGGCGGTGGCGGCGAGCGGCGTGGTGACGCTGCCGACGTCGGCGTGGCCGATCGCCATGGCGGAGACCACGGACAGCAGGATCCATCCGGCGGCGTCGTCCACCATGCCGGCGGCGAGGGTGAGTTGGCCGACGTTGCGGTGGATCAGGTGCATGTCCGTGAGGGTCTTGGCGATCACCGGCAGGGCGCTGACGCACAGGGCGACGGCGATGAACAGCGCGAAGGCGAGGCGGTCGATGCCGGGCGGGATCAGGCTGTCCGGCGCCACCCATCCGGCGGCGAAACCGAGGCCCAGCGGCAGCAGCAGGCCGCCGAGCCCGACGCTGAGGGCGGTGGTGCCCCGGCGCCGTACCAGCGCCGGGTCCATCTCCATGCCGGTGATGCCGACCAGCAGGACCACGCCGATCTGACCGAGCGCGTCGAGGAGGTGGAACTGCTCCGCGGAGCGCGGAAGCAGCCAGTTCGCGACGGCGGGGGCCGCGTTGCCCAGGACGGTGGGGCCGAGCAGGATGCCGACGCAGAGCTCACCGGCCACGGCTGGCATCCGGACCCGGGCCGCGAGCCGCCCGCAGGCCGTCGCGAGCAGCACCAGGAGCCCGGCCTGGAGCAGGAAGACGAACAGTTGGTGGGCTGGTAGCGGCGGTACCGGCGCGGCGGCGTACGGCATGGGCGGCGGTCTCCTGGTGTACGGGGCGGAAGTTGACGGTGGTCACCGGCTCTCGGCTGCCGGCCGGGTCCGCGGACCCGATGCGCAGGCCGGGGGGTGCGAGCCGGATCACCGTGCCGGGACGGGCGGGACGGGCGGGACGGGCAGGCCGTGCGGTGGAGGGCGAACCGACGGCCACGGGCGGGTCAGCGGCGCAGGAAGGCCGCGCCGGAACGGACGCCCCAGTGGTAGACGAACAGGCCGACGACCGCCGTGGCGACGGTGTCCCACGGCGCCGGGATCACCCCCGTGCCGCCGAAGGTGCCGAGCCAGGACAGGATCAGCAGCAGCCCCAGGTAGCCGAGCAGCCAGGCACCCGTCCGCAGTTCGGCCAGCAGGTCGAGTCGGCGGTGCCACAGGACGGCGAACAGCAGCACGCTGGCCATCATCATCGGCAGCGCGGTGCGCAGGGTCTGCCAGGAGGCCCAGTAGACCAGTTCGGAGCCGACGACGAAGCCGGCGGGCGCGATCCAGCGCAGGCCACGGACCCAGCCCGCCAACCGCTCGGGCGCGGCCGCCCGGAAGGTGCCGGCCGCCACGGCGCACATCGAGTACGTGAGCAGGGCGAGCACGCCGACCATGCCGATGATCTGCTGCCACCTGCTGGCCGCGAACAGGCACACCATGCTGAGCACGAAGTTCAGCACCATCGCGTTCCTCGGCACGCCGACCCGCTCGTCCAGGACGGCGACCAGCTTGGGCAGTGCGCTGTTCTTGGCCACCGCATAGGTCTCCCGCCCGCCGGCCGCGACCGACACGAACGTCGAGCCCGAGGGCGAGAACACGGCGTCGGCGTAGATGATCGTGGCCAGCCAGCCGAGGTTGAGCAGCTGGGCGAGCTCACCGAAGGGCGAGGAGAAGTTCAGCCCGCCCCATCCCGAGCCGAGCCTGCCTTCCGGCACCGCGAGGATGAAGGCCAGCTGGAGCAGGACGTTCAGGACGACCGAGAGCACGATGGCGGTCAGCACGGCCCGGGGGATGTCCCGGCGGGGGTTGCGGGCCTCGCCGGACAGCTCGATCGGGGTGGCGAAGCCGTTCAGCGCGTAGATGATTCCGGCGCCGGCGATCGCGGTCAGTGTGGCCGACCAGCCCTGCGGTGCGAGCCCGCCGCCGGCGGAGACGTTGCCGGGGTGGAAGCTCGACACCAGCAGGATCACCACGGTGGCCACCGGAACCATCACCTTGACGATGGTGACGGCGAGGTTCAGCCGGGCGAACAGCTTGACCCCGAACCAGTTCAGTGCCACCAGGAGCACCAGCAGCCCGGCGCCGAGCGCCTTGCCGGAGGCGGAGAGGGCGTTGTGCTCGTACACGCCGGGCAGGTAGCGGTTCGCGTACTGCACGACGGCGGTGGCCTCGGTGGCCATCGTGCTGGCCACCGACAGGAGGACGGCCCAGCCGATGAGGGCGCCGGCCAGCCGTCCGTTGGCGAGCAGCGGCCAGCGCACCATGCCGCCCGACTCCGGGGTGCCCGCGCCCAGTTCGATGAGGACCAGCGCGATCAGGGTGAGCGCCGCGCCCGCGATGATCCAGGAGAGGACCACGGCGGGGCCCGCGGCGGCGGCGCCGTAGTAGGCGCCGAACAGCCAGCCGGAGCCGATGATGCCGCCGAAGGCGATTCCGGTCAGGCTCCAGAATCCGAGGCTGCGGTGGAGCCGGTCGGCCTGTCCCGGGTTCGGCGAGGTGGCGGCTTCCGGCGTGGTGGTGACGGTCACGCGGTCACCCCGCGGACCGGCGGCGCGTCGACGTGTCTCGGTGCTCGGGGAGTTCTCACTGCCATCGTGGCCTTCCTGGACTGCGGTCGGGACGGTCGGTGTGCTCGGGTCGGGACGGTCGGGTCAGATGCGGTCGGACCGGGTGCGGTCGGCGACCAGCGCGGCCAGGCGCTCGATTCCCAGCGCGATCCGTTCCGGGGTCAGGACGCTGCAGGAGAGCCTGATCTGGTGACGACCACCGGTGCCCGCGAAGAAGTGGTGCATGGGTGTCCACAGCACGCCGAAACGGCCGGCGGAATACTCAAGCATCGCGTCGTCCGCGGGGAAGGGCAGCGTGACGACGACGAACATGCCGCCCTGCGGGGTGTTCCACGACACCCCGGCGCCGCGCAGCGGGCCCCGGCTGCCGAAGTGCTCCTCCAGCGCGGCGGTCACGGCCCGCAGGTTCCGGCGGTAGACCTGCGCCTCGCGACCGGTGGCACGCTCCACGCTCAGGCCGTTCTCCAGCAGGAACCCTCCGATGACGGCCTGGGCGACGGTGGAGGTGTTGAGCGTGAGCATGCTCTTGAGCTTGGCGAGCTCGTCGGCGAACAGCGTGCCGCCGGTCACGGGTTGGTCCGCCACCAGATAGGCGACCCGGGCGCCGGCGAAGGCGGTCTTGGCGAAGGACCCGATGTAGACCACACGCCGCCCGGTGTCGCGCGACTTGAGCGTGGGCAGCCGCTCGCCGCCCGCGTGGAACATCGAGTACGGGTTGTCCTCCAGCAGCAGGATGTCCTCCTGCTCCGCCAGCTCCAGCAGTCGGCGCCGGTCGGCCTCCGGCATGCTGACGCCGCTCGGGTTCGCGAAGTCCGGCACCACGTAGCAGGCTCGCGGCCGCAGTCCCTCGGCCCGAGCAGCCCGGATCTTCCTCGCCAGGTCCGCCACGTCGAGGCCGTCCGGCCCCTCGCGCACGGACCGGACCGGCAGGTCGACCAGTCGGCTCGCCCCGAGGAAGCCGACGTACGAGGGGTACGCCGCGAAGACCACGTCACGTTCATCGGTGCGCAGGGCGCGCAGCACCAGGACCATCGCCTCCTGGCACCCCGTGGTCACCAGGACCGACTCGGGGTCGACGGCCAGGCCTTCGTCGATCTCCAGGTGCCGCGCGATCAGGTGGTGGATGAAGCCCTTGGTGCGCCCGTACTGGAAGAAGGTGCGCCGCACGGCCTCGGGGCCGAGTGCCAGGTCCTCGGCCAGGTGGCGTTCGAAGGTGTTCAGGTAGCGGCCGAGCGCGGCGACCTCGTAGAAGCCCTCGTACGGGCGGCCCGCCGCGAAGGAGACCGCGTCCGGGTACCGGCCGGCGATGTCGTTGAGCGTCGTCATGGAGGTGAGCACCGGGTCGCTCACCGAGGAGTGCAGTTCGCCGGGGTCCAGCCGGAGGCCCGCGGGCGCCTCGGCCAGGTCCACCGGAGTGCGGCCGAGGTCCTCGGACGTCCTGGTCATGGAGGTGGTTCCTGTTCTCGTCGTGGGGTCCGCGGGATCAGTCGGCGAGCGCGCGGGCGCGCAGTTCGACCAGCCGCTCAGGCTCTTCGAGGTCGGCCAGCACCTGCTCCCGGTCGTCGCCCACGGCGATGACGTGGCCGTAGCGGGCCAGGAAGGCGACCGGCGGCACGGCCAGCCGGCCGCCGGGGGCGACGGTCACGCCGGTCTCCCGGACGGTCGGGCCGAAGCGGTCCTCGTGCACGATCACCTCGATGGCCTCGCAGAGCTGCTCGGGCGCCAGGAAGCGGACCGCGGCGGTGCGGCGGAACGAGGGCGTGAAGTCGGCCTTGCGGCCGGCGGCGGCGTGGGCCGCGGCGACGGCGGCGTCGGCGCCGGAGGCGAGCCGCCCGAGGTAGGGGATGAGCTCACCGCCGAGCCGGGCGTTGACCTCCACCAGCCGGGGGCCCTTGGGCGTCAGCTTGAACTCGGAGTGGGTCGCGCCGTGGACGAAGCCCAGCGCGCGGTGGATGTCGCGGAGCTGCCCGATCAGCTCCGTGTCCTCAAGCAGCGGGTCGCCGGCGTCCACGTCGTGCCCGGTCTCCACGAAGTACGGCTCGGGCCCGAGGCGCTTGCGGGCCAGGACGGTCGGCGTGACTTCGCCGTCGTGGATGACCGCGTCGACACTGATCTCCGGCCCGGTGAGGAACTCCTCCACGAGCACGTTCCGCTCGTGCCGGGGCAGGCCCAGGAAATCGCCGTCCGCGCCGGCGAAGGCCTCGGTCAGCTGCTGCGGGTCGTCGACCCGCATGACGCCGCAACTGCCGGCCATGGAACGGGGCTTGATGATCACCGGGTAGCCGATCCGGTCGGCCGCGGCGAGGGCCTCGGCGACGGTGCTGACGGTGTGCGAGGCAGGCTGGGGCACGCCCGCGGCGGTGAGGACGGAGCGGGTGGCGGCCTTGTCGCGGCACGCGACGATGGTGTCCGGCGGGCTCCCCGGCAGCCCGAGGTCCTCGGCGAGCCGGGCGCAGAAGAGGACCTGCGACTCGTCGTAGGTGAACGCGCCCACGACCGGCAGCGAGTCCACGACCACTCGGGCGGCCGCGAGCATCGCCTCCGGGTCCCGGGTGTCGACCCGGGTGGCACCGGCGCAGTACGCCAGCTGCCAGCTCGCCTCGGCGGAATCGAGCAGCCAGAGCCGGTAGTGCTTCGACACGGCGGCCAGGATGTACTCGCGGTACGGGCGGTAGCCGCTGCCGACGAGCAGCAGGACGGGGGCGTCCTGAGCCGCGGCGCCGGAGCTGTGCACAGCCTGTTCAGTCATGACCGATTCCTTTGTGCGGGTGCGGGGAGGGCGGCATTCACATCGCGCGGGCCGAAACGGCACAGGAGGCGGCCGAATATGCGAATCGGAGTTTTCGCGAGGCCGGAGGCGGGGCGCTGCGCGATTGTTACCGGCTGGTCGAGAGACTGTCAACGGAGTTCGGAGTGGACGGCGGACGGGCCCGCGGCCCCTCCGCCGCCGCCTGTGCAACCGAGGAAAGTCGCAGTTGCACAGCACCGGACGACCTTGCGCGGCCCCGGGGCTTATGCCATAAAGATCCGGGCGTCGACTCCTGTGCGCCCGTCCAATCGAGGGAGGCCCGGTGTGAAGGATCGAATCCTGCAGATCGTCATCGAGGCGATCGACGACATCAATACCATGCGGGAGGAGAAGATCCCCACCGACAATGTGCTCGACCTGTGCCTCTACGGAAACGACGGGGTATTCGAGTCCATGTATTTGGTGGCTTTTCTGGCGCAGGTCGAGGAAGGCCTTGAGGACGAGTTCGGGGTGGAGGTCACCCTGGCGTCCGAGAAGGCCGTGTCACTCCGGGTGAGTCCGTTCAGCCGGGTCCGCAGGCTGATCGACTTCATCGAGGAGGAACTCCGACCCGTGGACGCGCAGAGCGTCACGGCATGATCATCATGATCACCGGTACCCGGACCGGGGTCGGCCGGGCGCTCGCCGAGCATTTCCTCGACTCCGGCCACGAGGTGGTCGGGTGCGGCAGGAAACCGGCCACCCTCGACCACCCGAAGTACCGGCACTACCAGGTGGATCTCACCGAGACGGACCGGACCAGGGCGATGTTCCGGGAGGTCCGGCAGGAGTACGGCCACCTGGACGCGCTGATCAACAACGCCGGCACCTCGACGATGAACCACTTCATGACGACGCCGGACGAGGTCACCAGGAAGATCTTCGACCTCAACTTCTTCGCCGTCCTGAACTGCTGCCGCGAGGCGGTGAAGCTGCTGCGCAAGTCGGACGAGACGGCCCCCGCGATCCTGAACGTCTCCACGGTCGCGGTGCCCTGGGCGCTCGACGGGCACCTGGCGTACTCGGCCAGCAAGAGCGCGGTCGAACAACTCGTCCGGGTCATGAGCAAGGAACTGGCCGCTTTCGGAATCCGGGTCAACGCACTCGGCCTGCCACCGGTCCGCACCGTCCTCACCCGGACCGTCGCACAGCCGAAGATCGACGCACTGATTGCCCGCCAGGCGATTCCCCGGATGTGCACGATGTCCGACATCGTCGGCCCGGTCGAATTCCTCATCGGCCGCCGATCGGCGTTCATCACGGGCGAGACCGTCTTTCTCGGGGGAGTGCACTGAATGCGGGACGAACTGGTACGGCGGTTCGAGGAGTTCGGCCGGAAAACCGCACTGATCGACCGGCAGGTCGAATTCGGTTACGATGACCTGCTGGACCGGATCCGGTCCGCCCGGGAAATGCTGCGCGCCCACGGGGTGGCACCACACGATGTGGTGGTCGTGAACGGCGGCTACTCACCGAACTCGATAGCGGCCCTGTTCGCGCTGTTCCTCAACCGGAACGTCGTCGTGCCCATGGTGACGCTCAACGAGCGGGACCTCGGCACCGTGATGGAACACTGCCGGCCCGGCTTCCTGCTGCGGGCGGGCGCCGGGCTGGAGCTCGACGAACTCGCGCCGCCGCCCGGCGGCACCCCGAGCGTGCTCGACCGGCTCGGTGACGAGGGCGCCGCCGGGCTCGTGCTGCTGAGCAGCGGGAGCACCGGCGCCCCGAAGGTCATCCTGCACAGCCTCGACTCGCTGGTCGCCGAGAAGCTGGAGAGCCGGCCCCGGCGCCGGGCGAGCACGCTCAACATCCTGATGGTCCTGATGTTCGACCACATCGGGGGCCTCAACTCGCTGCTCAGCACGCTCCTGGCGGGCGGGACCGCGGTCCTTCCCGGCCAGCGCACGCCCGAGGAGATCTGCGAGTTGGTCGAGCGTTACCGGATCCGCGTGCTCCCTGCGAGCCCGACCTTCCTCAACCTGATCCTGATGGGCGGCTACCACCGCACCCACGACCTCAGCAGTCTGCGCCTGATCACCTACGGCACCGAGCCGATGTCCGAGGAACTGCTCAAGCGGGTCAACCGGGAGATCCCGGGGGTGCGGCTGCTGCAGACCTTCGGGACCAGCGAGACCGGAATCGCGACCACCACGAGCGAGTCGTCCAGCAGCACCTACTTCAAGATCTCGGACGGCGGCGTCGAGTACCGGATCGTCGACGGCGAACTGCAGCTCAGGAGCCGGACCCAGTTCCTCGGCTACCTGAACTACGCCGACGACTCCCTCACCGAGGACCGCTGGTTCAGGACCGGGGACCTGGTCGAGGAGGGCGCCGACGGCTACCTCCGGATCCGCGGCCGGGCCAAGGAGCTCATCAACGTCGGCGGGGAGAAGCTGCTGCCGCTCGAACTGGAGACCGTCCTGCTGGCCAGCCCGCTGGTCGAGGACTGCGTGGTCTACGGGAGGCCGAACGCCATCACCGGGCAGACGGTGTGCGTGGACGTCAAACCCAGGGGCGAACTGACCCGCGCGGCCGTCCGCAAGCACGTGGTGGAGTTCCTCACCGGCAAGGTCGAGGCGTTCAAGATCCCCTCAAGGATCAGCGTCGTCGACGCCATCGGGATGTCGGACCGCCTCAAGAAGGTGCGGTCGCTCCCGGATTCCGGCACGGCCTGACCGGGCCGCCGACAAGCCTCATTCCAACCGGAGTCCGCCGCCACACCGGCGCGCGACTCCCCCAGTCCGTCCCAGGGAGAAACAAGATGGCACGATCGACGGTGGCGATCATCGGCGGCGGTCCCGCCGGCAGCGTCGCGGCTCTCACTCTGAACAAGCTCGGCCACGACGTCACGGTCTACGAGCGGTCCCGGTTCCCGCGGTACCGGATCGGCGAGTCCCTGCTGCCGGGGACGATGTCCATCCTGAACCGGCTCGGCCTCCAGGAGCGGATCGACGCCGAGAACTTCGTCAAGAAGCCTTCGGCGACCTTCCTCTGGGGGCAGGACCAGGCGCCCTGGACCTTCTCGTTCGCCGCCCCCAAGGTCGCCCCCTGGGTCTTCGACCACGCCATCCAGGTCAAGCGCGAGGTGTTCGACCGGCTCCTGCTGGACGAGGCCCGCGGCCGCGGGGTCACCGTGGTCGAGGAGGCCAACGTGACCGGCGTCGACCTGTCCCGCCCGGACGGCGTCGCCCTGGCGGTGCGCCAGGGCGAGGACACCCTGCGGGTCGAGGCCGACTTCGTCATCGACGCCGGCGGGTCGGGCGGACCGCTGGCCCGTCAGCTCGGCGTCCGCCGGTACGACGAGTTCTACAAGAACTTCGCAATCTGGTCGTACTTCAAGAAGAAGGACCCCTTCGAGGGTGACCTGAAGGGCACCACCTACTCGATCACCTTCGAGGACGGCTGGGTCTGGATGATCCCGATGAAGGACGACCTCTACAGCGTCGGACTGGTCGTGGACCGCTCCAAGTCCGCCGCCGTACGCGAGCTGGGCGCCGAGGAGTTCTACCGGACCACCCTCGCGAAGTGCTCCCAGGCCACCGACCTCCTGGGCGGTGCGGAGCAGGTGGACGAGGTCCGGATCGTGCACGACTGGTCCTACGACGCCTCGCAGTTCTCCGCCGACCGGTACTTCCTCTGCGGCGACGCCGCCTGCTTCACCGACCCGCTGTTCTCCCAGGGCGTGCACCTCGCCTCGCAGTCGGCGGTCTGCGCGGCGGCGGCGATCGACCGGATCACCCGCAACGAGGCGGAGCGCGACGCCGTCCACCAGTGGTACAACCGCACCTACCGCGAGGCCTACGAGCAGTACCACGAGTTCCTGGCGTCCTTCTACACCTTCGCCTCCTTCACCGAGCCGGACTCCGAGTTCTGGCTCAAGCGGCGGATCACCGAGTCCGACGACGAGCGCCTGAGCCGCCAGAAGTGGTTCGAGAAGCTGGTGAACAACAGCGGCCAGGACGATTCCGGGATCACGGTGACCAACTTCCGCGACCGGGCGTCCACGATGATCGCCATCGGCCGCCACCAGCGCCCGGAGCTCAGCGACGAGTTCTCCGAGGAGGAGCTGAACGCCGCCCGGGTGCGCTGGATCGGCGACCTGACCAAGCGGCTCAACAGCATCACCCGGCTCAGCTGGACCGGCGGCAAGGTCGTGCTGAAGCCGCACTACCGGGTCGAGACCCAGAGCTTCCGCCTCGAACAGCGCGAGATCCTGGCCAACCAGGAGGGGCTGGACCTGACCCAGTACCCCATGGACGAGGAGACCCGACAGGTCTTCCAGGACCTCGCGGAGGAGGAGTTCGGCTACCGGGCGCTGGTCAAGCGGCTCGGCGCCGTGGGCCGGCAGGAGATCGCCGCGCAGCTCGTACTCCGGCTCATGGAGTCCGGCCTGCTCACCGGCTACGACCAGGACGGCGCGAAGGTGTTCGTCCAGGGCCGGCTGCACTTCGGCGGCGTCGGCGTCGAGTACGAGGTCTGACACACCGACGACGCGCGGCCTCCCCCGCGCGTGAGTGTCCGAAACGCGTGACCGTCCGCACCGTGCGCCGCGCAGCCACCGTCCGATCGCCGTGCCCCCGCTCCGCCGGGGGCTGCGACCGGGCGGTGGCTGCCGTCGGTCCGCGGCCCCGGGACCCGCACGCCGCACCTGCCACGAGGAGAGACGCATGAAGCACATCGAACTGGGCGGCCTGGAGGTGTCCCGGATCGGCCTGGGCGCGATGGGCATGTCCATGGGCTACACCGGTTCGGGCGGCGACGACGCCGAGTCGATCCGCGCCGTCCACCGGGCGCTCGATCTGGGCGTGACCCTGATCGACACCGCCGAGGCCTACGGTCCCTTCAGCAACGAGGACTTGATCGGCCGGGCGATCCGGGGCCGCCGCGACGAGGTGGTACTGGCGACGAAGTTCGGGCTGGTCTCGCACGCGAACGGCGGCCCGGGGCGGCTCGACAGCAGCCCGGACAACATCCGCGCCGCCGTCGAGGGCTCGCTCCGGCGTCTGGGCACCGACCGCATCGACCTCTACTACCAGCACCGCGTCGACCCGGACACTCCCGTCGAGGACACCGTCGGCGCGCTCGCCGAACTGGTCGCCGAGGGCAAGGTCCGCCACATCGGGCTCTCCGAGGCGGGCGTCGGCACCATCCGCCGCGCCCACGCCGTGCACCCGCTCGCCGCCGTGCAGTCGGAGTACTCGCTGTGGACCCGCGATCCGGAGGCCGCCGTGCTGCCCGTCCTGCGGGAACTGGGGATCGGGTTCGTGGCGTACTCGCCGCTGGGCCACGGCTTCCTCACCGGCCGGGTCCGCTCGACCGCGGACTTCGACCCGAGCGACCTGCGGGCGACCAACCCCCGGTTCCTCGGCGAGAACTTCCACCACAACCAGCGCATCGCCGACGCGGTCGAGGCGGTCGCCGCCGCGGCCGGCGCGACACCGGCCCAGGTGGCCCTGGCCTGGCTGCTCACCCGGGGCGAGGACATCGCCGTCATCCCCGGCACCAGGCGGGCCGCCCGGGTCGCGGAGAACACCGCCGCCGACGCCGTCGATCTGACGCCGGGGCACCTCACCGCACTCGACCGGCTCCCCGCCGCCGCGGGCGATCACCACACGCCCGAGCAGATGGCGGAACTGGGCCGCTGACCCCTGCGGCCCTGCCCGGCTCCCCGGCCGGAAGGCCGGGGCCCGGGGTGCGCCGGCGGGCGCCCTCACCCTGGTCGTCCAGCCCGTTCACGACACCGTTCACCGGCCCGGCCGGTCCGGCCGGCGACGCCGACACCGGCCCCGATCCCAGGCCGGCCGGGACGGGCAACAACCCACTCGGGCACGAGGATCATGGACTTCGGCTGGAGTACCATGAGCACGACCCAGCCAGATAGGTTTCCGCCGCGGGGGTGACGGTTTGGAAGAGTCGGCTATGCCACCTGATGTGACGCGTCGTGACGATGCCGGTTCCGGTGGTGGGGTGCTCGATGCCGCCGTGACGCGTCGTGACGACGGTGGTGGTGGTTCCCCGGCTCTGCTGCGACTGCCGTCGGCGCTGTCCGAACGGTTCGTGGTGGTCGGGGAGTTGCCGCACCAGGGGCGTGAGGCGGACGTGCTGCTGGTCCGCGACGCGGCGGGGGGTGAGTTCGTCGCGAAGGTGTACCGCAGCGGGGTGCGGGTCATGCCCGAGGTCTGGGAGCGCCTGCGGGGACTGGACACCAGCCATGTGGTGCGGGTGGTCGAGACGGGCTTCTCGGACGGGCGCGACTTCGAGGTGTCGGAGTACCTCCCCTGCGGGTCGCTGGAGGACCTGGTCGGGGTGGGGACCGTACTGGCGCCGGCCGCCCTGTCCGGGGTCGTCTCCCAGTTGACGGAGGCGGTGGCGCATCTGCACGGCGCGGGGATCGTGCACGGCGACCTGAAGCCCTCGAACGTGCTCTTACGCCGGCGGGAGCCACTGGAGTTGGCGCTGGCGGACTTCGGCGTGAGCAAGTCCCTGGATGTGACGTCCCGGTTCACGCAGCGCGTGTTCGGGACGCTGGCGTACTCGGCGCCGGAGTACCTGTTCGGCGCGGAGGTGTCCGGCTCGCAGGACTGGTGGGCGGTCGGGATGATCGCCCGTCAACTGGCCACCGGCCGTGCGCCGTTCGACGGCCTGTCGGAGCCGGCGGTCCGGCATCACCTGGCGACTCGGCCGGTCGACGTGTCGGATGTGGCGGACGAGCGGGTACGGCTGCTGTGCAGCGGGCTGCTGGTCAGGGATCCGGGCCGCCGGTGGGGCGCTTCCGAGGTGCGCAGGTGGCTCGACGGCGGCACCCCGGAGGTGGCGGAGGAGTCCCCCGCCGCGGGCACCGAGCCGGCGAGCGCCACCGGCCGCAGTCCCCTGCAGTTCAACGGTGTGAAGTACACCGAGAAGACGGCACTGGCCCGGGCCCTGGCAGCGGACTGGGAGACCGCCGCACGCCGGTTCTTCGTGTCCATGGGGGAACGGGACAACCCCAGCCAGGGCTGGCGCCAACTGCGCAACTGGCTGGCGCAGTTCGACGATCCCGAGCACGACGGCGCCGAGGAGCTCGTGGACCTGGTCGACGTCCACCTCCCGGGGACCGACGTGCCGGACGCGAAGGTGCTGCGGCTGCTGCACTGGCTCGATCCGACGATGCCGCCCGTCTACCGCGGCACGCGCATGCTTCCCGAGGACCTGCTCACGCTCGCCGAACAGGCCTTGTCCCCCCAGGACGACGACGGGCGCCGGACCGCGCGGGGGCTCGTCGACGAGTTGTACACCCGCGACCTGCTCGCCGTCCTCGCGACCTTCGGCGAAGGCACCCACCAGCTCGCCGACGTGAACCGTCGCTGGCACGACCTGAATGCCCGCTGGGACGGGCTGCGGGAGTCGACCGCGCTGCCACCCAGGATCCGGAGCGAACTCGCGGACTCCGAGATCCGCGTGGAGGCGCTGGCCGTCGCCGTGTCCCCGGAATGGGCCCGGGCGCTACGACAACGGGTCGAATCCTCCGCGGCGTCCGTACCGGGCAGGATCGGCTGGTTCGACGCGCTGCTGGCCGACGGCGGGGACCCTGTCCGTCACCTGGCGGCCCTGCGCACGCTGACGACCGCCGTCGCCGAAGCCCGTCGCCTGGAGGAGGCGCTGCGCGCCAACGAGGCCGCGGCGACGGCCCAGCGGCGCGAGTGGCAGGAATCCGAGGAACGCAGGCAGTCCGGTACCGGAGAGGCGATTCTGCGCGCCATCGGCGGAGTGGCCCTGCTGTTCGCCCTGCCGGTCGGTGTGCCGCTGGTCCTGGGAACCCTGGTCGGCGAGGAGGAGTTCCTGACGCGGTTCATCCCTGCCGCGACGGTGACCTGCGGGGTTCCGCTCGTCTGCGAGCTGGTGCTGGCAGCGAAGCTCGGACAGGTCTACCACCCGCAGTGGTCCCTTCAGTCCCGCCTCGCCGACATCGGCCGCCGTCTGTCCGGCGGGCGGGAAGCACTGGCGACCCAGCTGCGGCCGATGCGGAAGAGGACGATCGCCTTCGGCGGGGGCTGCATCCTCTACCTGGTGCTCGGCAGCGTGATCTGGGTGATCGTCACACTGGAGATCTGGTCACCGATCACCCTGGTGGTCGCGGCGGGGTACGGATTCTGGTCGTTCCTCCGGTACCGGGAGTGGCGCACGGCGCACGAGGCGCAGCAGACGCAGGTTCTGGGGGAGCGATGAGCGGGCCCAAGTGCACGACGTACCGGGTCGACGAGGCCCTCACCGCGGCGGCGTTGCGCGCGGCCGCGGAGGACGCCGCGGTGCGCGAGGCCACGCGACGCCGTGAGGAAGCCGCCCGCCAGGCGGCCCTCCAGGCCGCGGCCGCCCGGGACGCCGCCGTGCGCGCGGTGAAGTCGCGCAACGCGCGGATCGCGGCTCTGGCCGTGTCCCTCGAAGGCTTCGAGCAGCAGTACGGTGCCTCCGTCGGCGCGCGGCCTCTCGAACCGCTGCGCATCGACGCGCAGTCCACGTCCCAGCTGGAGGACTGGTGCGCCGAGGCCGACCGCGCGCTGGCCGCCGCGGAGCGGGAACTGCGGGAACAGGCCGCCCGCGCCCTCGCGGCGAGCCTGTTCGCCGACGTGGCCGGGCACACCGCCGGGCGCCGTCCGGTCGGCGCCGCCGAGTTGTTCGCGGACCGCCCGAAGCCCTCCGGCGTCGTCGTCTCCGAGTCCTCGGACGAAGCCGCGCGCGAGGAGGTCGAACAAACCCTGACCCGGGTCCTGTCGCGCCTCCTTCCGGACTGCGGCGAGGGCGACCGGGCGGACGCTCGGCAGGCCGCGGCGCGGGTGGCCGAGGCGACCACCCTCGACGAAGCACGCACCTGGCTGACCGAGACGAGGCTCCGGGTCCAACGTGCCAATTCGGCCGCGAAGGCCAGGCGGCGCGACGCCGACGAGGCGATCGGGTTCCTCCACGACCTGGAGAACGCCCGGGTCGCGGACGTGGACCCGGTGCGGGCCCTGCTCGCGGAGGTCGTGGCCGGCCGCCGGGCCCTCGACGAGCCACTGCGCCGACGGGTGGCCGGCTGCCGGGCCGCGGCCGAGGCGGAAGCCGAACAGCGGTACGTGGTCAACACGGTGACGGACGCCCTGACCGACCTCGGCTACCAGGTCAGCCAGGGGTTCGAGACGCTCACCGTCACCGACGGCGCCCTGCGCCTGTCACGGAGCGAGTGGCCCGAGCACGCGGTCAACCTGGTCGTCGACCAGCAGGGCGGTCAGATGCGTACCGCGGTGGTGCGCACCGCTGCCGGAAGCGGTGACGACGACGCGCACATCGACGTCGAGCGCGAGGAACAGTGGTGTCAGGACTTCCATGAACTCCGTGGCCGCCTCGCACGGGCGGGGCTGAGCACGGACGTCCAGGTCGCCGTCCCGCCCGGAGAGGTTCCGGTGCCCCTGGCCGTCTCCCCGGCCGCTTCGAGCACGCGGGCCCGGCCCAGGTACCGGGAGCGCGATCGGTGATCCGCCCGAGGGACTGACAGGGTCCGGACCGGAAGCCGGCAACATGTGGAGGGGGAACCTTGTCCGCCGAGGACACGCACGCACCTGATGGCGTCCCGCCGACGGTGGGGCCGCCGTTCGTCCGGGAATTCGACGCGACCCTGCCCGTCCACTCACAGTTCGTGCTGTGGGGGAACCGCCATGACAGCTTCCTCGTCCGGGAGTCCGGCAGCACACGCCCCCGCCTGCTGTCCTTGCTGGACCTGCTCTGGGAGACGCTCCGTACGAGCGGCTACGCGTGCCTGCTCGTCCACGACCCCGTGGACGGTCTCCGGGTGCACCTGCCGGCCGGTGCCACCGACGAGGAGGCCGGTCAGGCCGAGGCGGCCGCGTCCCGGCTGCTTCCCCGGCGTCCACGGCCGGGAACACTTCCCTCGTTGGAGACCCTGCGCACCCTGATGGCCGAGCTGGCCCGTCCCGCGCAGCCGGTCCGGGCGGCGCTCGCGATCGACGACGCCTCCCGCATCGCGCGCAGTGCGACGGAGCTGGAGCCGAACGAGCGGGACTTCTTCAGGTTCTGTGCCAGGCTCTCCCGGACCGCGGTTCCGGTGGGTGCGCAGAGCGGCCGTACGACCCCGCTGTACAACCCGGTGATCTGGCTGGCTGACCGTGAGGGCGATCTACCGGCCTGGCTCACCTCGGCCAACGACCAGATCCGGTCCATCGGGCTCCCGGTGCCGGACCTGGGCGACCGGCAGGCCACCGCGCGCCTGCTGATGAAGCTCTTCGGCGTCACGGACCTCGACTCGGACCCGCGCGCGACAGAGGCCTGCGACGCGTTCGCGGCTCAGACGGACGGACTCACTCTGCAGGCGATGATCGAGGTCACGCGGCTGGCCCGGGACCGCGGCCTGACGATGACGGAGCTTCCGGACGCGATCCGCATCTACAAGCTCGGCGTCATGGACAACCCCTGGAAGCGGGAGTACCTCCGCAAGCGGATCACGGACGGCCAGCATTCGATCCCGCAGCGCGTCGTCGGACAGCCGCAGGCCGTCACCAAGACCCTCGACATCCTGAAGCGGGCGGCCCTCGGGCTGTCCGGCGCGCAGCAGTCCCGGTCCTCGGCCCGGCCGCGTGGCGTGCTGTTCTTCGCCGGTCCCACGGGCGTGGGCAAGACGGAACTGGCCAAGGCCATCTCGTCGTTGATCTTCGCGGACGAGTCCGCCTACCTGCGGTTCGACATGAGCGAGTTCTCCGCGGAGCACGCCGGGGACCGGCTGATCGGGGCGCCACCGGGGTACGTCGGATTCGAGGCGGGCGGCGAACTGACCAACGCGGTGCGTCAACAGCCCTTCAGGGTGATCCTCTTCGACGAGATCGAGAAGGCCCACCCGCGGATCCTGGACAAGTTCCTGCAGATCCTGGAGGACGGCCGGCTGACGGACGGGCGCGGCTCGACGGTGCACTTCTCCGAGTCCGTCCTCGTGTTCACCTCCAACCTCGGCACGAACGTGGAGGACGGCGGCGGGCGGCTCGTGCCCCACGTCCACCCCGACATGCCGTACGAGGAGATCGAGGAGCGCATGAAGGCGGCGATCAACGACCACTTCACCAGGGTCCTCGGCCGGCCGGAGCTGCTCAACCGCTTCGGGGACAACATCGTGGTGTTCAACTTCATCGACCGTGAGGCGGCCGCCCGGATCTTCGGCCTCCAGCTCGACAACATCGTCTCCAGGGTCCACGAGGAGCAGGGCATCGTCCTGGAGGTGGACCCCGAGGTCCGGGCCGCACTGCGGAAGTGCTGCACCGACAACCCGCACATGGGGGGCCGGGGCATCGGCATGGCCCTGGAATCGCAGTTCGTCAATCCCCTCGCCCGGGCCCTGTTCGACCGCGACCCGGCCGCGGGTGCGCACGTCCGGGTGACGGGCCTTCGGCGCGAGGGCGACATCGTCTCCGTGGAGCTGGCATGACGCCCTCCCCCGACTCCCCCGCCGTCCCCGGACCCGGCCCCGGCCCCGTCAGGCTGATGCTGAACAAGGCGCACTACCCGGTGACCTCGCTGGGCCCCGGGACCCGGGCGGGCATCTGGACGCAGGGCTGCACGATCGGCTGTGCCGGGTGCGTCTCCCGGGACACCTGGACGGCCGATCCCGGCACCTTCGTGGACCTCGCAGCACTCCAGGACTGGCTTTCCGGCCTGCCCGATCCGCTCGACGGGATCACGGTCTCGGGGGGAGAGCCGTTCCAGCAGCCCGAAGCGCTCGCCGCGCTCCTGGAGTGGGTCGGCGCCTGGCGCCGCGAGCGGACCGCGCCCCTGGACGTGCTCGTCTACAGCGGGTACTCCCTCGCCCGGCTGAGGAGGGAGCACTCCGCGCTCCTGGACCACTGCGACGCGGTGCTCACCGGTCCGTACGTCGAGCGCCTCAACAGCCCCGGACTGCGCTGGAGGGGTTCGAGCAACCAGCGTCTGACCGCACTGACCGATCTCGGGCGCGAGCGGTACGAGGGAAGCGGCTCCGTCGACTCCCCGCCCATGCAGGTCGAGGTGGCCGACGGCCGCATCTGGTTCATCGGCGTTCCCCGCCAGGGCGACATGGACCGCCTGAGCGCCCGGCTCCGATCGGCCGGCATCACCATGGAAGGGGTGTCATGGCGCAGCTGATCTGTTCGTCCTGCGGCCTGGCGGCGGAGGACGACGATCTGATCTGCCGGGGATGCTCGGGAAACCTCAGCCGTCCCGTCGTCGCCCGGTACCCGCTGCCCGGGCCGCCCGTGCCCCCACCCCCGTCCGTGCCCCCGCTCGTGCCCGCGGCCGGGGCGGGGACCCCGGGGACGGCGGACGGGGGCGACCCGGCCGAGGAGGAGCAGCCCCGGGTCTGCCCGCACTGCGGAGCCCCGGTTCCGGTGCCGACCAACCAGGTGTGCGTGGCCTGCCAGCGGATGCTGGGCGAGGCGAGCCCGTCCCGTGCCGCCGGCGCCGGCGAGCAGGCCGGGGACGTGCACGCGACCCGCCGCGACATCCCCACCGTCGTCCTGCGGATCCGGTTCGGTGCGGTGGAGCGCACCGTGACGCCGGGCAGCACCCTGCTCCTCGGCCGCGCTCCGGCCGCCCACACCACGCGCGGCCTGCTGGAACGCTACGACAACGTGTCCCGTCAGCACGCGACCGTCGGCCTGGAACCGGACGGCACCGCGTGGGTACGGGACGAGCACTCCACCAACGGCACCTTCGTGAACAGCAGCCCGGTCAGCGCCGGCGCGCGGACACCCCTGCGGGACGGCGACGTGCTGAGGCTGGCGGCGGACTGCACGCTCGGGATCACCGTCGACCAGCCGGGTGAAGGGGACCGGCGATGACCGGCCCCCGGGACGTGGTCGAGGTGACCGTCACCGCGATGACCCACCGCGGCGCCGTCCGCGGCGGCAACGAGGACGCGTTCGTCATCGGGTCGCTGACCGCGGCCGGTGTGGACACCGTCGATCCCGTCGTGGTGCGGCTGCTGGTCGAGGAACCGACCGTGGTCGCGGTCGCCGACGGGCTCGGTGGCCACAACGCCGGCGAGATCGCCGCGGCCCTCACCGTCCGCAGGCTGGCGGAGCGCGCCCGGAGCACCGGCGTCGGCGAGCTGCTCCGGGAGATCAACACGGAGCTGTACGAGCTGGCCGAAGCGGACCCGGCGTGTGCCGGTGCGGGAACCACGGCCGTGGGACTGTGGCTGACCCCCGGCCGGGTGTTCTGGTTCAACGTCGGCGACTCCCGCCTCTACCGCGAGGACGGCGGCTACCTGGGGCAGGTGTCGGTGGACGACTCTCCCGTGACGGACCGGGACGAGCCGGGGCGGGCAGCCACCCCTACGAACCTCGTCCTCCAGACCCTCGGCGGTGCCGCGTCCTTCGAGCCCGTCCACCCGCACACCGGCACCGAGCGGTACGTCCCGGGCAGCCGGTGGCTGCTCTGCAGCGACGGGCTGTCGGACCTGGTGGACGTGGCCGAGATGGAAGTGATCCTCGCCGGGAACCCCGACGACGACGTCCGGGCGGTGAAGGCCCTCTGGGTCGCCGCGATGAACGCCGGCGGCCGGGACAACATCACCGCCCTGTTGGTGCGCTGCTGAGACCCGACCGCGCGGCCGGCCGGCCACCGCTCCGGAAGGAGCGGAAGCCGGCCGGCCCGTACGTCACCCGTACCGGTCAGTCGCAGCCCTTGGTGCTGTTGGCCGTGATCGCCTCGGCCGTGTAGGGGCACTGGAAGCCGATCCAGCGCAGCTTCTCCCATATCTGCGACCAGGGCTTCAGCGGGCCACGGCACACCATGAACTTCTGGTCGTTGTCGGACACCGGCAGGTCGTTCTTGTACTGGCCGCGCTCCTCGCACGACTGGAAGAGCTCCCCGAACGTCTTCGGGTCGGCGCCGATGGTGATCACGGTCGTCTTGTCGTCGCCGGGCCGCCCGAAGTCGGCGTACGAGTTGTGGCCGCTGTACGCCTTCGGCAGCCCGTACGTCGGCCCCCACTTGTCGATCGCGCCGGCCTGGCCGTAGTGGTTGCCGTAGACGACGGTGCGCGCCTGCTCGTCCGCCGGCAGCGAGTGGTAGATGCTGCTCACCTGCCGGGTCATCTCGGGCCAGCCGACCTGGTCGAACTGGACGATGGCCAGCTCCTTGAGGACCGGGTTGTCCGCGTACGTGTCGATCGGGAGCGTGGGCAGCACCAGGACCGCGGACATCGCCCCGTTGAGCACGGCCAGCCCGCCGATCACCCCGATTCGCTTGCCGCTGCGCATCCACCGGTCGACGACCACGGCCCCCGCGGCGAGGAGGACGTACTGCAGCGAGGTCGTGTAGGCGCCTTGCCCCCCGATGATCAGCAGCACGACGCACATCAGCGGGTACGACCAGCCGACGAACCGGTAGGCGCGCCACTCGGGACGACGCAGCAGCGCGACCAGCCCGGCGATCCACACCGGGTTCAGGAAGAGCCCGATGAGGAGGAGCTGCGTCGGGAGGAAGGTGCTGCGGGACAGGGAGTCCAGCGCCTTGGACAGCGCGGCGCTCATCTCCAGCTGCGGCATGCCGTGCGTCACCTGCCAGATCAGCACCGGCGAGGCGATGACCGCGGCCACGCCGATCGCGGCCGGGAACCGCCAGGTCCGGAACACCCACCGCGGTCCGAACACCAGCAGACCGGCCCCGAGGCACAGGAGCAGGAGAACCAGCAGGTACTTCGCGGTCAGGCCGACGCCGACCACGACGCCGATCGCCCACCACAGGCGGGTGTCGCGGGTGCGCACCATCCGGATCAGCAGCCAGGACGCCGTGATCCAGGACAGCTCGTCCCAGTTGTTCGTGCCCATGATGTGGCCGGTGAACATGACCAGGCCCGACGCGAACGCCAGGTACGCCGCGAGCTTCTGCGCCCGGGTGCCGCCGCCCAGCTCGCGGGCGATCAGCGGGGCGAGCAGCACGGCCACGGCGGCCATGAGCGCCGGCATCACGCGGAAGCCGAAGAGGTTGTCCCCGAACACCGCGATCTCGACCTTGCCGACGAGCGCGACGAGCGGCGGCTGGTCGATGTAGCCCCACGCGAGATGGCTGCTCGCCACCCGGGTGTAGAGCTCGTCGATGTGGTAGCCGTGCCGGGTGGCCAGCGCCAGCAGGCACACCGTCATCGCGGCGGCGGCCAGTGACACCGGCCGCCAGGGCACGGGGGTCAACCCCTCGGGCGGCTTGGACGCCTCTTGTTCCGAGGAAGCGGTCGCTGTCGCGAAAGTCATTAGGGACTCCATGCCGTCGTGGCTCGCTGCCGTGCCGGATGCCGGGCACGACTCAGCCCTTAAATATCGAGGCGCGCACCTCCGTCCTCAACGAACTTGAACCGTGCCGACATTGCGCAGGCCGGACGGTGGCCCGAGCCCGGGGCGGGGACACGGCTGGCCTCGGAATTTCATCCACGGGTCAACTTCATGGCGGGATCCCCCCTCCGCCGGAACACTCGGTGACGTCAGCTGCCGTCTCACAGGGAAGCCACGGCATGACCACACCCCTGCCACGCAACCGGAACTACCGCATCCTCTGGTCCGGCATGTTCCTGTCCGAGATGGCCGCCGAGATCGCGTACATCGCGTTCCCGCTCCTCCTGCTCGCCCACGGAGGCTCGGCGGCCGCCGTCTCCGGTGTCGCCGCCGTGCTCGCCGGCGCCCGTACGCTGGTCAGCCTGCCCGCCGGGGCGCTGGCCGACCGCGTGAACCGCAAGCGGGTGATGGTGGTGGCCCAGGGCGTCCGTACGGTGGCGATGCTCAGCATCGCCGTCGCCGTCCTGCTGGGCGACTGCCCGCTGTGGCAGGTCCTGCTCGTGGCGGTCGTCGAGGGCGCGGCCGCCGGCATCTTCGTCCCGGCCGAGAACGCGGCCCTGCCCCAGGTCGTGCCGGAGGACCAGCTGCCGCAGGCGCTGGCACGCAACGCGGCCCGGCCGTTCGCCGCGCTCCTGATCGGTCCGGCACTGGCCGGCTTCACGTTCGGGCTGTACGAGGTGCTGCCGTTCACGCTGAACACGTCGGCGCTCGCGGTGTCGTTCCTGGCGCTGGCGGCACTGCACCTGCCGCACCGCGCCGCCGGGCCCTCGGCCGACGAGGGGACCGCCGCTGCCGCCCCACCGCGGCCCGACGGGTTCAGGACGCTGCTGCGCATGCCGGTCATCCGGGCGACGATGGCCTGGATCGTCGGTGTGAACCTCGCGTTCCACACCCTGGTCGTGCTCGTGCTCATCGTGTCGGGCGAGGACCACGTCGCACCCGGGCAGATGGGCCTGATGATGACGTGCTTCGGCGCGGGCGGCCTGGTCGGCGCCCTGGTCGCCGACCGTCTGCACGCGGCGGCGCTGTCGCCGGCGGCGCTGGTCATCGGCTCGACCTGGGTCTTCGCCGCCGTCGCCGCCGTCATGGCGTACGCACCGCGCGGCGTGCCGCTCGGCATCCTGCTGGGCGTGGCCGCGATGGCCATGCCGATCGCGAACACGACCGTGATCACCTGCCAACTGTCGGCCGTGCCCGACGGCATGCGCGGCCGCCTGTCCGGCCTGGTCGGTCTCGGCTCCGAACTGGCCGCCACGGCCGGCCCCGTCGTCGCCGGCGTGCTGTCCGCCGGCACCCGGGACGGCGCCGTGAGCATCCTCGGCGCGGCCGCTCTGCTGGTGGCCGTCGCCGGCGGCGCCACCCTGAGCCCGACCCTGCGCCGCCTCGCACTGCCCCGTCCGTCGGCCGTACAGCAGCCGGCGCACTCCTGACCACCGACACCGGAGGAAGAAGATGCAGAAACTGCAGTTGCGCGACGAGGACATCGTCGCGATCGAGAAGGTCACCGCGGAGGTCGCGGAGCGCTTCTCGACCATCGAGGATCCCGCCCTGCACCGGGCCGCCCAGGTCTACGCGCACGAGTTGCCGCGCGAACTGCGGACGGCGCTGGTCGACTTCAAGCTGACCGAGCCGTCGGGTGTGCTGGTCGTGTCCGGACTGCCGGTCGAGGACGCGGAACTCGGGCCCACCCCGCCGGACTGGCGCGACAAGGCCGCGCCCGACGCGACGCTGCGCTTCGACATCCCGTTCCTGCTGATCAGCTGCCTGCTCGGCGAGCCGATCGGCTGGGCCACCCAGCAGGACGGGCGGGTCATGCACGACATCTTCCCGATCCGTGCCCACGAACACGGCCAGATCGGCTGGGGAAGCGCGGAGACGCTCGCCTGGCACACCGAGGACGCCTTCCATCCCCTGCGCACCGACTACCTGGCCCTCATGTGCCTGCGCAACCCCGACGCGGTGGAGACCACCTTCGCCGACATCGCCGACGCGCAGCTCGACGACGCGACGCGCGCGGCCCTGGCGGAGGAGCGCTTCAGGATCCTGCCGGACGACTCGCACCGTCCGCAGAACCAGGTCGCGGGCGGCCAGGAGGATCCCGAAGTGGCCGAGCTCAGGAGGCGCAGCGCCGAGCGGGTGGAGAGCGCCCTGCAGTCCCCCGAGCCGGTCGCGGTTCTCTTCGGCTCGCCGAAGGATCCGTACGTCCGGCTGGACCCCTATTACATGCAGGGCGTGCAGGATGAATCCGAGCAGCGGGTCCTGGACAAGATCGGGAAGGCCCTGGACGACGCGATGGGCGGAGTGGCCCTGACTCCCGGCGATATCGTTTTCATTGACAACTACCGTGTGGTTCACGGCCGTAAGCCCTTCCAGGCGCGTTTCGACGGCACCGACCGTTGGCTGCGTCGGCTGAATATCACCCGTGATCTGCGAAAGTCCCGGCACACCCGGTTGTCGGCGGCGTCGCGGGTCATCTACTGAGGACGTCCTCGCCGCCCTCGAACGCCGGCTCGCCACTCGACACGATCCGCATCGCCCCGGGGTCGTCGGTGGCGAGCGCGCCCGGGGCACCGTCCTGTTCGAGTGCGGGAGCACACATCGGGCCGGCCGCGGACCGTCTGCCGGACCGGCTCGGTGACGGCGCCTCCGACGGAGACGCGTACGGAGGCACCGGCACCTCGCCCCGGCCGCGCGGCAGGGCCGGGTCGGCGATCGCCTCGCAGCCGTCGACGAGCCTCACCAGCAGGTTCACCGCGATCCGACCCGGGGCGTGTCCGGTGCCACCCGGCCGCAGCCCGCACAGTACGGAGGAGGTCGAGCGCCGCTCGACAAGCACTCAAGGGCTCCACGTCACCACCGCCACCCGGTCCGGGCAAAGTCGGAAGATTTCGATCTTGCCATTGCCGGTGGCACACCCGTAGGCTTCTGCGTGCCATAAGCGCATCAGGTGTGACACGGGGGCGACAGTGTTGCGCATTCATGTAACCAGCGAAGACATTCAGCGCTTAAGAATGGTCCACACCTTAGGACCGATGTCCGAAGCGCTCTTCGCACTTCACCGTTTCGGACGTGACCGTGCTCGCGGCGGTGTCGGTTGGCACAAGTTCGTGCGCGAGCGACTTGGCGACGACCTGCCCGCCGTGGACAAGGTCGTCTCCGAGTACCGAGTAATTCCCGATCTCCTGTGGCTGCTCGAACGGGACGGGCCCGACGCGGATTCGGTGCCGTCGGCCGTACGCGCCAGAGCTCGCAGCCTCGCCCAGGTGGTCGTCCTGTTCTGCTGCGCGGGCATCCTGCCCTACTGGTCACGCATGCAGGCCCGGCTGGAGATCGAGCGCGACGTGCGCGGGCGGATGGCCATCACGAACGGCATCGAGTTCCTGCTCGCGGGCCTGCACCCCAAGGTGACCTGGGAGTCCTCGGAGCTGCGCATCGCGTCCGACCTCGATCTCGACATCGAACTCGACGGGCGCGGCCTGATCCTGAGCCCCTCACTCTTCCTCCCTCCCAAGACCTGCGTGCTCGTGCGCTCCGAGCGGCAGTCCGGCGTGCCCGCGCTCGTCTTCTCCGTGCCGCTGGATCTCAACGACCTGGAGTCGACTCCCGAGGACTCGGAGGTCGAGGGCGACCGGGCGCTGGCCGCCCTCGTCGGAGCCACCCGGGCGGCCGCCCTGCGCGCGCTGTCCGAGAGCGGCACCACCGGCGATCTGTCCGACCGGCTCGGCATCTCCCTCTCCGGTGCCAGCAAGCAGGCCACCGTGCTGCGCGAGGCGGGCCTGATCACGACGTTGCGCAACCGCACCACCGCCATGCACACCCTCACTCCGCTCGGACTGGCGCTCCTGCAAGGGGAGTTGCCCACCGAGCTCACCGGCCTGCCGGGCATCCCGGGCAACCCGCCGGCGGGTGAGCTGCGGGGCGGTCCGGGGCTCCGCAGCGCTAGGGCATGACCTGCGTCTCGACCACGCGACCTTCGACGAGCAGCACCACCGCGTCGGCCCGTTCCAGGGAGGCCAGGTTCGCGGCCGAGGCCACGACGCAGAGCCCCTGCCGGTCCACCAGGTCGCGCAGCAGGTCCAGGATCGCCTCCGCGTCGGAGGACGGAAGCCCGCTGGTGAGGTCGTCGGCGAGCAGCACGTCGGGGGCGTCGGCGACCGCGACCGCGACCGCGGCGGCGCGTTGCCGACGCCCCGTCAGGTCGAGTACGGGGGTGTCCCGCTCGTCCCACAGGTCCAGCCGGTACAGTGCCTCGCGCAGCAGTTCGGCCGATCCGGCCGGCAGTCGATCGAGCACCGAGGCGAGCGTGCCGGTCGTCGCCAGCTGCTCCGTCACCGGCCGCAGTCCGACGTGCGAGAGCCGGAGGTCCTCGGCCAGACGGACCTCGCCCGTCGCCACCGGATCCAGCCCGGCGGCGCACCGCAGGATGCTGGTCTTGCCCGCGGCGGCCGGCCCGGCCAACGCCGTCCAGGTGCCGGCCTCGGCAGCGAAGCTCACATTCTCGATCACATATCCGGACTCGATGCCGCCGGCTCCGATCGTGCCGACATGGCACAGCTGCAGAGCCGGACGATGGTCAGTCATGTCGATCTCTTTCAACGTTCGGGAGGTAAGTTGTGCAACCGGTCCGCCATCCCCGTTCCACTCCGGCGGAGGTGGGCCGATTTTATCCATCTCCGCTTCCGGATACTCGTCATGAGCAGCATGTTATGGTCTCCGGCGCTGATGAGCCCATACCCCCTGCCGCAGGGAAAGAACTACAGCCTGCTGTAATGCGCATGGCGGCCCGGTGTGCTCCGGTGATCCGCACCTGGACGTCACTGCTTCGGGCCACAATCTATCTGCTCGGGGAATTCGGCACCGCGGCCATGAGCCTCCTGTCTTTCCTGCTGCTCTGTCACCCGAGCCTGCGTCAGGCGTGGGCCGACTGGCACCGGCAGCGAGCCGGCCGTCTGCTGGGCCGCCCGGTCCGCGCGCAGAGCATCGCCCTGCCCCGTCATCTGTACTGGCTCGCCCTCCACGTCACGTTCGGCCTCGCCTGCGGGCTCGCCGCGGTCCTCTGCGTCGGCAACGCGCTGCTGATCGTGGTGTCGCTGCCGCTGTCGTGGGCTTTTCCGCCGGACGACGACTCGAAGCCGACGCTGGACCTCCCGGTGGTCGGCTGGCACGAAGCGCTCTCCGGTCCGTCGGTGGGGACCCTCCTGCTCGCCGTCGGCTGCCTGGCACTGCCGAAACTCGCCACGGGTCACGCCCGTCTGACTCTCGCCGTGCTCGCGTCGTCACGCGCCCAGAGACTCGCCGATCGCGTGGCCACGCTCACCCGCACCCGCACGGACGCGCTCGAAGCGCACGGCGCCGAGCTGCGGCGGATCGAGCGCGACCTGCACGACGGCACCCAGGCACGGCTGGTGGCCGTGGCGATGCGGCTCGCGGTGGCCCGGCGGTGCCTCGACCGTGACCCGGCCACCGTCGCCCGGATGCTGGCCGAGGCGACCGACGTCAACGAGGAGGCCATGGTCGAGCTTCGCGAGGTGCTCCGCGGCATCTACCCGCCCATCCTCGCCGACCGCGGACTGCGGGGAGCCCTGCGCACCGTCGCCGCCCGGGCCGGCGTGCCGGTCTCGCTCGACATCGGCGAACTTCGCCGGATCCCTGCGGCCATCGAGGCGGTCGCCTATTTCGTGGCCACCGAAGCGCTGACGAACGTGGCCAAGCACAGCCGGGCCACCGAGGCCGGGCTGAAGGTGTGGAGCGCCGAGGACGTGCTGACGGTCGTCGTCACCGACAACGGCGTGGGCGGCGCGCGGGAGAACGGCGGCAGCGGACTGGCCGGTCTCCGTGGCCGCGCGCAGGCCCTCGACGGCTGCGTCACGGTCGTCAGCCCGGAGGGCGGCCCCACCACGATCACCGTAGAGCTGCCGTGCGGATAGTCATCGCGGAGGACAACGTCCTGCTCGCCACCGGTCTGGAGCTGCTGCTGGCCAGTTCCGGCTACGAGGTGGCCGAGGTCGCCGCCGACGCCGAGGGATTCCTGGCC
Organism: Streptomyces sp. LS1784; assembly: GCF_020103755.1. Taxonomy (GTDB): domain Bacteria; phylum Actinomycetota; class Actinomycetes; order Streptomycetales; family Streptomycetaceae; genus Kitasatospora. The sequence goes on along the minus strand of NZ_JAHSQD010000004.1, from coordinate 35,632 downwards.
GCGGTGGACCGGCACCGCCCGGCCGTCACCATCGTCGACGTGCGGCTGCCGCCGCGGTTCCGCGACGAGGGGATCCGGGCCGCGATCGAGGCCCGGCGCGTCCATCCCGGCCTGCCGGTCCTGGTGCTGTCCCAGTACGTGGAGGAGACGTACGCGTCCGAGCTGCTCTCCAGCAGCGGTGGCGGCGTCGGCTATCTGCTCAAGGACCGCATCAGCCGGGTCGACGAGTTCCTGGCGGCGCTCGACCGGGTGGCCACCGGCGGCACGGCTCTCGACCCCGACGTGGTGACCCAGTTGCTCGCCAGGCGGACGCAGCCGCTGTCCACGCTCACCCGACGGGAGCGGGAGGTCCTGGCGCTCATGGCGGAGGGGCACGACAACGCCACGCTGGCCAAGAAGCTGTGCATCACCGACAACGCCGTGCACAAGCACATCGGCAACATCTTCGCGAAGTTCGAGCTCACCGAGACCGACGCCGGCCATCGGCGGGTCCGGGCCGTGCTGACCTACCTGGAGGCATCCTGACGGCTTCGAACCGGTGAACGACGAAGCGGCGGGCCCGTTCGGGGAACGGGCCCGCCGCTTTCGGCGTGCGCTACTTCTGCCGGACGCAGAGCCTTCCGGTGATCTGCACACGGTCGACGTCACCGGTCACCGGGTCGCGCAGGAACCGCCCGAGGTACGGCATCGCCGCGCGCGCACCGCCGTCCGAGGGCGTGCGGAAGGAGAGGTCCCTGCCGACCAGGAGCCGGACCGGCTCCGCTCCGGCGATCGAGAGCAGGAGGTCACCGCCGTCGGCCTCGACCCGGCACGACCAGTCGCCGTTCGCGTAGTCCCCCGCGCACTGCGGCGGCGCCGGCACGGACTCGACGCCGGTCGTGTCCCGAGGATGGTCGCCGACCTCCAGGCCGGTTTCACCCAGCCGCCCGAGCAGCGACTCCCACAGCCGCGCGCCGGTGCTGCCGTTGGCGGTCAGCGCCACCACGGTCCCCGTCGCCGGGTTCGCGCGCAGGTGGCTCCACGCGCCGTCGCCGGTGCCGTCGTGGCCGAACCAGCCCCCGTACCGCGACCATCCGGCACCCCAGCCGCCCGCCAGCCCGTAGGCGTCCACGGCGAGCCCCTCCGTGACGTCCTCGCGCATCGATCGCGCCGTCGCGGCGTCCAGCAGGCCCGCGCCCGGGCCGAGACCCAGGTGCGCGGCACCGAACACCGCAATGTCGCGGGCGGAGAGGCTCAGGCCGGCGGCCGGGTCCTCCAGCGGCGGTACGGACTGCTCCCGGATGGGCCGGGCCGGGGCGTCCGGCCGTACCAGATGGCCCGGGGCGATCGGCGCCGCGGCGTCGTACCCCAGCGGGCGCAGCAGCATCGCGTCCATGGCCTCCGCCCAGTCCAGCCCGGTGATCTCCTCGACCAGGCGGCCGGCGATCAGGTAGCCCGGGTTGGAGTAGGAGAAGACCGTGCCCGGCTCGTGCACGGCCAGCTCGGACGCGTGCCGGGCGAGCCACCGGGCGCGGGTGGTTCCGGGCGGCAGCTCGGCGGTGTTGGCCGCCAGGCCCGCGGTGTGGCTGAGCGCCTGTCGCAGCGTGAACTCCGGGCCCGCGCGCAGCTCGCCCAACTGCTCCGCCAGGGACTCGTCCAGGTCCACGTCGCCGTCGGCGACCAGCAGGGCCGCGAGCGTCGCGGTGAACGCCTTGGTGAGCGATCCGAGCGGGAACGCCGTCGCGACCGTCACCGGCCGTCCCGACCCGGCCTCCTCCTCACCGGTCTCCGCCGTGAGGAGGTGGCCGTCGCGCCAGATCGCCAGCTGCGCGCCGGGCACGCCGTGCCGGAGCGCGAGCTCCGTGAGCAACTCGTTCATCGGGCATCCTCCGTTCCGAGGGCCGGGTCGCACAGGCGGGCGATCGAGCGCAGGGCCGCCACCAGTTCGGAGCCGACCCGCTCGATCGTCCCGGGCTCGTGCAGGTTGACGGAGTAGTAGAGGTCGAAGCCGAGCCGGCCGCCCTCGACCGCGCCGACCACCTCCAGCGCCTGCTCGACCAGCTCGCGGTCGTCCTGCTCCTGGCCGATCTCCTCGTGGAAGGCGTGGAACAGCGAGCGGTCGGCCGTCCGGGTGATCTCCTCGGTCTGGCTGTGGTAGTTGAACGACACCGCGGGGGGCGCGTGCTCCCCCGACGGCGTGCCGTGCCCGGCGAGGTGGCGCAGCGCGCCGTAGCCGATGCCGTTGCCGGGGACGGCGCGCAGGCAGCGGCGCACCGACCGCACGACGGCGGGCCAGTCGGCCTCGTCGCCGGTCCGTCCGGGCACCTCCAGCGCGACGGGGTACGAGCTGGTGAACCACCCGACGGTGCGGGAGAGGTCGATGTCGTCGAAGATCTCCTCGCGTCCGTGGCCCTCCATCTCGATCACCAGTCGGTCGTCGCCGGACCAGCGGCACATCGTCCAGGCCAGCGCGGAGAGCAGCACGTCGCTGACCCGGGCGCGGAACTTGCCCGGTGCCACGTGCAGCAGCGCCGCGGTCTCGTCCTGCTCCAGCCGCACCGGCATGATCCGCCGCGACGACACCACGTTCGGTCCGGGGCCGTCGGTCGGCAGCGGCGCCGCCTCGGGCACCGCGTCCCAGTGCGCGGCCTGGTCGGCGAAGCCGCCGTCCGCCGCGTGCGCCGCGAAGCGGGTGGCCCACTGCCGGAACGAGGAGGTCTTGGCTCCGAGGTCGATCGGCTCGCCGTCGAGCGCCTGCCGGTAGGCGAGGTCCAGGTCGTGGTTGATGACCCGCCACGACACGGCGTCGATCACGAGGTGGTGCACGGTCAGGTGCAGGTGCGCCCGCCGGTCCGCGCCGAGGTCGAACAGGACCGCCCGCAGCAACGGCCCTTCGGTCAGGTCGAAGCTCGTGTCGGCCACCGCGGCGAGCCGGTCCATGGCCGGGAGCAGCTCCTCGTCGGGCAGCCCCGAGAGGTCGTGGCGCTCGAACAGCTCGCCGGTCTCGGCCGCGAGGTTCCACTGCGACCAGTGGCCCTGCTCGTCGAGTTCGTACCGCATCCGCAGCGCGTCGTGGTGCGCGACGACCGCCTCGATCGCGGCGCGCAGCGCCGCCTCGTGGACGTCCGCCGCGAGCTCGACGTGGATCGACTGGACGAGGTGCTGCGGGGCGGCCGTGTTGCGCGCGAAGAACGCGTGCTGGATCGGGGTGAGCGGCACCTCGCCGGCCTCGGCCTCCTGGGTGGCCTCGACCTGGCGGTCCTGGCCGGCGGCGGCGACGAGCTGTTCGACGGTCGGGTGGCGGAACAGGTCGCTGGAGGAGACCTGCAGTCCCGCCCGGCGGCTCTTGAACACGACCTGGATGCTGAGGATCGAGTCGCCGCCGAGGTCGAAGAAGTCGTCGGTGACCCCGACCCGCTCCACGCCGAGCGTCTCGGCCCAGATCGCGGCCATCGTGCGCTCGTCGGAGGTGCGGGGCTCCACCGTGGCCCGGCCGGCCGCAGTGGTCGTGGGCTCCGGCAGGGCGCGCCGGTCGACCTTGCCGTGCGCGGTGAGCGGCATCTGCTCCAGCCGGACGATCGCGGCCGGGACCATGTACTCGGGCAGGCTGGCGGCGAGGTACGCGGTCAGTTCGGCCGGGTCCTGCTCGGAGATCACGTACCCGACGAGACGCCGGCGGCCCGGCTGGTCCTCGCGGACGACGACGGTCGCCCTCGCCACGTCCGGGTGGCGGGTCAGCGCCTGCTCGATCTCGCCGAGCTCGATGCGGTAGCCGCGCAGCTTCACCTGGTCGTCGGTACGGCCGACGAACTCCAGCGTGCCGTCGGGCCGCCAGCGCATCAGGTCGCCGGTGCGGTACATCCGGGAACCGGGCGCCCCGAAGGGGTCCGCCAGGAAGCGTTCGGCGGTCAGCCCGGGGCGGCCCCGGTAGCCGCGGCACACGCCGTCCCCGGCGAGGTACGCCTCCCCGGCCACGCCCACCGGCACCGGCTGCAGGTCCCGGTCGAGCAGGTAGACCCGGGCGTCCGCGGTCGGCCGGCCGACCGGGACGGTCCCTCCGTACTGCCCGTCGCGCTCGACCGGGAAGCAGGTCGAGGTCACCGAGCACTCGGTGGGCCCGTACTCGTTGACGATCCGCAGGTCGGGCAGCCGGTCGAGGACGCGGGCGCAGTGCGGTGCGGACAGCGCCTCACCGCCGACCACGACCGTGCGCACCCCGGCGAGGATTCCCGGGTCGGTGTCGGCGACGGCGTGGAAGAAGCCCGCCGCGAACGAGATGGCCTCCACCTCGTTGTCGCGCAGGAACTTGTCGAGCTCGTCGACCGAGCGGAAGTCGCCGGGCCGCACGGCCAGGCACGCGCCGCTCAGCAGCGCCTGCCACAGCTCGTTCTGCGCGGCGTCGAACGAGATCGAGTGGTGCTGGGCGATCGTCGTGGCGTCGCCGAAGGTGTGCTCGCCCGCGGCGCGCACCAGACGGACGAGGCCGCGGTGGGTGACCATGCTGGCCTTGGGCGCGCCGGTCGAGCCCGAGGTGTAGACGAGCACGGCGAGGTTGTCCGGGACGGTGCGCGAGGGCAGCGGCGCGACGACGGGCTCCGGCCGCAGCTCGTCGACCAGCAGGATCTCGGCGTCGGTCGGCGGCAGGCCGGGCGCGAGCGCGGCGCTGGTCAGCATCACCGGCACGCCCGAGTCGCGGAAGAGGTAGGTGAGACGCTCGGACGGGTACCCGGGGTCGAGCGGCACGTACGCACCGCCCGCCTTGAGGACGCCGAGCATGGCGGTGATCATCTCGGCGCCACCCGGCAGGCAGATGCCCACCGGCACCTCCGGACCGACGCCCCGGCCGACGAGATCGTGGGCGAGCCGGTCGGAGCAGGCGTCCAGCTCGGCGTAGGTGAGCCGGGTGTCGCTGGCGACGACCGCGAGCCGGTCGGGGTGCTCGCGCGCGACCTCCGTGAAGAGCTCGTGCAGGCACCGCTCGGGGTAGCCGGACAGGGTTCCGTTGAACTCCTCGATCAGCCGGTCGAGTTCGGCGCCGCGGACCATCGGCAGGTCCCGCAGGGTGGTGCTGCCGGGTGCCGCCACCATCGCGTCGAGCATGCCGAGCAGGTGATCGGCGAAGCGGCCCGCGGTGGCGTCGTCGAACAGCCGCGGGTCGTAGCCGAGCCGCATGTGGAGTCCGTCCACCAGGTGTGCCACGCAGGTGAGCGGGAAGTTCGACGTCTCCAGGCCCGCCAACGACCGGACCCCCAGGCCGTGGCGCTCGGCGGCGTTCTCGTCGTACGGGAAGTTCTCGAAGACCACGCAGCTGTCGAAGAGGTCGGTGCCCGCCGGGATCGCGGCCCAGCTCCGGACCTGGGCGAGCGAGACGTACTCGAACTGGCGGCCGTCGACCTGCTGCTCCTGGATCTCGCGCAGCCAGGTGCGCAGGTCGCTGTCGGGCGAGACGGTCAGCCGGGCGGGCAGCGTGTTGATGAACAGGCCGACCATCTCGTCCGAGCCCGGCAGGTCGGCGGGCCGGCCGCCCACCGTGGTGCCGAAGCAGACCTGCCGGTCGCCGCTGTACCGGGACAGCAGCAGGGCCCAGGCGCCCTGGATCAGGGTGTTGACGGTGACCCGGGCCTCCCGGGCGAAGCTCTCCAGCCGCCCGGTCTCCTCCGCCGTGAGCACGAGGTCGAGGTGGCCGGTGTCGCGGGACTGGTGCGAGCGCAGCGGCGGCCGGTCGTACGGCAGCACGGTGGGTGCGGAGAACCCGGCGAGCAGGCCGGTCCAGTACGTCTGCGCCGCGGCGGTGTCCTGCTCGCCGAGCCAGCGCACGTACTCGCGGAACGGGCGGCGCGGGCGCGGCGGGTCGACCTCGCGTCCGCTGAGCGCGGCGTGCTCCACGAAGACCTCGTTGAGCACGTCGGCGAAGCTCCAGCCGTCGAGGAGCAGGTGGTGCGACGAGCAGCGCAGGTGAACGCTGGACGCGGAGAGCCGGGCCAGGTGCAGTCGCAGCAGCGGCGGCCGCGACAGGTCGAGCGGCTCGCCCGGGGCCTCGGCCAGCAGGCGGATGCGCTCCTGCTGCTGTGCCTCGGTCAGCTCCGACCAGTCCTCGATGACGACGGGCACGCGCACGTCCCGGTGGACCACCTGCAGGGGGCGTCCGCCCTCGGCGTCGGCGATCGCGGTACGCAGCACGGGCGTGCGGTCGACGACCCGCTGCCACGCCTCGGCCAGCACGGCGGGGTCGGTGACCCCGTCGAGGACCAGCCCGAGGTGGGTGAAGTAGATGTCGTCCTCGTGCGCGTCGAGCGAGTGGAACAGCAGGCCACTCTGCATCGGCGTGAGCGGGTAGACGTCCTCGACCGCGCGGCCGTCCCCGGCGATCCGGTCGACGCCGGCCTGGTCGAGCCCGGCGAGCGGGAAGTCGGACGGGGTGCAGCCGCCGGCCTGGGCGCAGTGCGCCACGATGTCGGCGAGCGCGGCGGTGAACCGCGCCGCGAGGCCGGCGATCGTCGCCTCGTCGTGCAGCGCGGCCGAGTACTCCCAGGAGAACTCGATCCGGCCGTCACGGACCATCCCGGTGACCTCCAGGCGGTTCGGACGGGCCAGGTCGGCACTGCGGTCCGGTACCGGGCTGGGCTGCCAGCCGCGCAGCAGGCCGTCGCCGGTGGCCACGTCGAAGTGGCCGTGGTAGTTGAAGCCGACCTGGCAGCGGCCGCCGCCCAGCCCGGCGCCCTCGGTCAGGTAGCGCAGGGCGCCGTACCCGATGCCGGCCTCGGGGACCGCGCGCAGGGTCTCCTTGACGGCCTTGAGCCGGGTGCCCCAGTCCTCGCCCGGCACGGGCAGCACGACCGGGAAGAGCGTGGTGAACCAGCCCGCCGTGCGGGACAGGTCGACGTCGTCGAAGAGGTTCTCGCGGCCGTGGCCCTCCAGTTCGACCGCGACGGCCTCGCCGCCGGACCAGTCGGCCAGCACCGCCGCGAGCGCGGTCAGCAGCACGTCGTTGATCTGGGTGCGGTACGCCGCCGGCACGTCCCGCAGCAGCGCGCGGGTCAGCTCGGCGTCGAGACCGGCCTCGACCGTACGGGCGTGCGCGAGCGTGTCCGGTGCCGTGCGGTCGACCGGCAGCGGCGGGCATGCGACGGACGCGGCCTCGACGGCCTGCCAGTACGGTCGCTCGCCGTCGAAGCGGCCGGATCCGGCCGCCTCGGTCAGCCGCATCGACCATTCCCGGAAGCCGGTGGACTTCTCCGGCAGGCCGGCTCGCAGGCCCTGCACCGCCTGCTCGTAGGCGAGTTCCAGGTCGGAGAGCAGCACGCGCCAGGTGACCCCGTCGACGACGAGGTGGTGCACCGTGACGAACAGCCGGTCGGGCTCGGGTGCACCGGAGAAGTGCACCGCGCCGAGCAGGGGGCCGGCGTCGAGCCGGAAGCCCGCCTGGGCCGCCGTGACCGCCTCGTGGACCGCCCGCTCGCGGGCCCGGGCGTCGAGGCCGGACAGGTCGACCGTGCGGAACGGCTCGCCCGTCTCGGCGACCGCGCAGTGCTGCCGCCAGGCGCCGTCGGTGCGCACGGCGCGCAGCCGCAGCGCGTCGTGGTGGTCGAGCAGCGCCGTCACCGCCGTGCGCAGGGCGGCCGGGTCGGTGCCGGGCGCGAGCTCGACGAACATCGACTGGTTGAAGTGGACGGCGCCCTCGGGGTACTGCTCGAAGAACCAGTGCTGCACCGGGGTGAGCGGCACGTCCCCGACCGCGGTGGCGGCCGCCTGCGGCGCCGGCTGGTCCGCGGCCCGGACGACGGCGGCCAGGTCGGCGACGGTCTGGTGCAGGAAGATCTGCTTGGCGGTCAGGCGCAGGCCGGCCCGCCGTGCCTTCGACACGACCTGCAGTCCGACGATCGAGTCGCCGCCGAGCTCGAAGAAGTTGTCGCTGACCCCGACCGAGCCGGGCTGGAGGCCCAGCACCTCGGCCCAGATCGCGGCGAGCGCGGCCTCGGTGTCGTTGCGCGGCGGTACGTGGTTCCCGGCGGCGTGGTCGGTGGTCGCCGGCGCCGGCAGCGCCTTGCGGTCGAGCGTGCCGCTCGGCGTCATCGGCAGCTCGTCGAGGACGACGAGTGCGGAGGGTACGGCCGGGTCGGGCACGATCCCGGCGAGGAACGCGCGCAGCTCGGTGAGGGTGGGCGCGGTACCGTCCGCGACCAGGTAGCCGACGAGCCGGTCACGGCCGCCCGTGTCGGGTCGCACCGCCGCGGCCGCGGCCGCGATGCCGGGGTGGCGCAGCAGGGCGGCCTCGACCTCGCCGAGCTCCACCCGGAAGCCGCGGACCTTGACCTGGTCGTCCGCACGGCCGAGGTACTCCAGGTTGCCGTCGGGCCGCCATCGCCCGACGTCGCCGGTGCGGTAGAGCCGCCCGTCGGTGAACGGGTCGTCGATGAAGCGCTGCGCGGTGAGCTCGGGCCGGTTCCAGTACCCCTGTGCCACCCCGTCACCGCCGATGCAGATCTCGCCGGGCACGCCGACGGGAACGGGACGCAGCAGGGCGTCGAGCACGTACGTGCGGGTGTTGCCCAGCGGCCGGCCGATCGGCACGACCGCCGTGTCGCCCAGCGCGTCGGGCCGCAGCCGGTACGTCGTGGAGTCCACGGTGGTCTCCGTGGCGCCGTAGTTGTTCGTGACGACGGCGTCGGACGGGAGCAGCTCCAGGGTCGCGGCCGCGTCGCCGGCCAGCCACGCTTCCGAACCGACCGCGAGGACGCGCAGCGAGTCCGCCCGGTGGCCGGCCCAGGACAGCTCCTGGGCGACCGCCTTGGCCAGCGACGGGGTGGTCACCAGCAGCTGCGGGCGGACCTCGGTGATCAGCGCGGCCAGTGCGGGCGGGTCGGTGATCACCTCTGCCGGGCAGATCACCATCTCGCCGCCGTACATCGCGGACATCAGGAAGTCACCGAGGAACAGGTCCACGGCGAGGCTGGACACCGACAGGCTGCGGCCCCGCAGTCCGGTCAGGTCGTAGCGGGCGTCCCAGGCGCGCATCATGTGTTCGGCGTTGCGGTGGCTGACCATCACGCCCTTGGGGCGGCCGGTCGAGCCGGAGGTGTAGACGACGTACGCGAGGTCGTCCGGCCCGACGGCCGTGGTGGGCGCCGTGGCGGGGTGGCGGGCGATCGCGTCCTGGTCGGTGTCGAGGCGGATCGTGGTCCAGGGGCCTTCGCCCACCGCCGCCGAGTCGGTGATCAGCACCGGGGCGGCGGCGTCACCGAGCATCATGGCCAGCCGCTGCGCGGGGTGCTCGGGGTCGAGCGGCACGAACGCGCCACCGGCCTTGAGGACGGCCAGCAGCGCGACCATCGCGTCCACGCCGCGGTCGAGGCAGACGCCGGTCAGCACGCCCGGGCGGACGCCGGCCGCGACCAAGTGGTGCGCGAGCCGGTTGGCCCGCGCGTCCAGCTCGGCGAAGGTGAGCCGCTCGCTGCTGTCGCTCACCGCGACGGAGTCGGGCGTCCGGGCCGCCTGCTCGTCGAAGATCCGGTGCAGGGTCCGGGCGTCCGGTACCGCGATGGCCGGTCCCTGCCAGTCGGCGGTGAGCGTGTGCAGCTCGTCGGCCGGCAGCATGGACAGGCCGGCGAGCGGCGCCTCGGGCTCGTCGGTCACCGCGCGCAGCAGGGTGACGAGGTGGCCGCCGAGCCGCTCGACGGTCGCCCGGTCGAACAGGTCGGTGCTGTACTCCAGGTAGCAGACGAGCGAGGAGGCGTCCTCGTAGAAGTCGAGCGTGAGGTCCAGCTTCGCGACGTCGACCGGCGGTTGGATCTCGGTGACGTCCAGCCCCTGGAAGGCCGGCAGCGTGTCGGCCAGGTTCTGCAGGTTGACCATCACCTGCACCAGCGGCGGCCGGGACGGGTCCCGGTCGGGCCGCAGCGTGTCGACGAGCCGCTGGAAGGGGACCTCGTCGTGGGCGAAGGCGTCGAGCAGGCCGGTGCGCACCCGGCCGAGCAGCTCCGTGAACGACAGCGACTCCTCCACCTGGGAACGCAGCACCACGGTGTTGATGAAGGTGCCGATCAGGTTCTCCAGCTCGGGCCGCTGCCGGCCCAGGGTGACCGTGCCGACCGCCACGTCGGGTTCGTCGCAGTACCGGGCCAGCAGCACCTTCGTGACCGTGACCAGGGCCATGAACAGCGTCGCGTCACGCCCACGGCTCAGCTCCCGCAGGCGGTTCAGCACGTCGGCGGGGATCTCCACCGGCAGGGTCGCGCCCGCGGGCGTACGGACGGGCGGCCTCGGCCGGTCGGTGGGCAGGTCGGCCGTGCGCATGCCCGCGAGCCGGTCGCGCCAGTAGCCGAGCTGCTCGTCGAGCGTGGCGGACCGCTCGCGCTCCCAGACGGCGAAGTCGGCGTACTGCACGGGCAGGGGCGACAGGGACGCCGCCACGCCGCCGACCGCCTCGTCGTAGGCGGCGGCCAGCTCGCCGAGCAGCCGCCCGGTCGACCAGCCGTCGCAGACGATGTGGTGCGTGCCCAGCACGAGCACGTGGTCGTCGGCGTCCACGCGCAGCAGGGTGGCCCGCAGCAGCGGTCCGTGGCGCAGGTCGAACGGGGTGTTCAGCTCCGCCGCGAGGAAGCGCTCGATCGCGGGCACGGCGTCGGGCCCTGACACGTCGACGGTCGGCAACGGCCGGTCGGTGTGCTCGTGCACGATCTGGACGCCACGGCCGTCGACCGCGTCGAACGTGGTGCGCAGCATCTCGTGCCGGCGCACGACCTGGTCGAGCGCGGCGCCGAGCGCAGCGGTGTCGAGCTCGCCGCGCAGCCGCAGCGCGCGCAGCGAGTTGTACTCGGCACTGTCCGGTTCCAACTCGGCGGAGAACCAGAGCCGCTCCTGCGCCGACGACATCGGCAGCAGGCCGTCACGGGGGGCGGCGGGGATCGGCAGCTCCGCGGGCGCGGACTGGCCGGCGAGGCGGCGCAGCAGCTCCGCCCGCAGGTGCGCCGGTACGGACGCGAGCATCTCGTCGGGCTGGGTCATCTGCATTCCTTCCAAGGTCAGATCCGGCCGGGCGCTTCGGCGCCGGAGGCGGCAATCAGGCTCGCGATGATCCGCTGCTGGACGACCGCGGCGAGGTCTCTCACGTGGCGGTGCTCGAACAGGTCTCGCGGGGAGAGCGGCACGTCGAACGCGGTGCGCATGCGGACGGCAAGGCGGATCGCGTTGATCGAGTCGCCGCCGAGGTCGAAGAAGCTGTCGTGCGCGCCCACCCGGGGCACGTCCAGCACCTCGCCCCAGATCCGGCAGACGGCCTCCTCGGTGGGGTTGGCCGGCGCCACGTACGAGTCCTCGTCCGGACGGAGCCCCGCCGCGGGCAGCGCCGCCCGGTCGAGCTTGCCGTTGCGGTTGATCGGCAGCACCGCCAGCGACACCACGGCGGCCGGAACCATGTAGGCGGGCACGTGCTGGGCGACGTGTGCGCGCAGCTCGTCCGCGGTCGGTTCGCCGGAGCGGGGCACGACGTACGCGACGAGCCGCTTGCCGGCCCCGTCGGCCTGGACGACGACCGCGGCCTCGGCCACCGCCTCGTGCCGCAGCAGCACGTTCTCGACCTCGCGCGGCTCCACCCGGAAGCCGCGGATCTTGACCTGGTCGTCCGCCCGGCCGGCGAACTCCAGCGTGCCGTCCCGGTTCCAGCGGACCAGGTCGCCGGTGCGGTACAGCCGGGCGCCCGGCGCGCCGAACGGGTCGGCCACGAAGCGCTCCGCGGTGAGGTCCGGCCGCCCGATGTATCCGCGGCCCACGCCGGCGCCGCCGAGGTAGAGCTCTCCCGTGACGCCGGGCGGCACGGGGCGCAGCCGGTCGTCGAGGACGTGGACGCTGGTGTTGGGGATCGGCCTGCCGATCGGGACGTTGTCGTACCGGGCACCGGGCTCGACGGCGAACAGCGTCGCGGCGACCGCGCATTCGCTGGGACCGTAACCGTTGAGCAGGCGGCGGCCGGGCGACCACGCGGTGGCGAGGTCCGGGGTGAGGACCTCGCCGCCGCACAGGATGGACTCCAGGTTCGGCAGCGCCGCCGGGTCGAGCACCGGCAGGACGGTCGGCGGCCCGGTGACCGCGGTGACGTCGGCCTCGCGCAGCTGCTCGATCAGTTCGGCACCGCTGTAGGTCCCGGCGGTCACGGGAGCGACCAGCGTGGCGCCGCCCGCGAGCGTGCTCAACAGGACGAGCGAGGCGGCGTCGAAGCTCATCGGGGAGAGCTGGTAGATCCGGCTGCCGGGGCGCACGTGCAGGGGGACGACCGCCTCGATGGTGTTGACCATGGACCGGTGCTCGACCATGGTGCCCTTGGGCTTCCCGGTCGAACCCGAGGTGTAGACGGTGAACACGAGGTCGCGGGGGCTGCCGTGGTCGGGCGGGGCGGTCGCCGGCCGGGCGGCGACGGCGGGCCAGTCCTCGTCGAGCAGGACGAGCGGGGTCGTCGTGCCCGCGAAGACGTCGACGTGGCTGGTGTGGGTGAGCACGACCGCCGGGCGCGCTTCCTCCAGGATCGCGGCGGCGCGCTGGGCCGGGTAGTCGGGGTCGATCGGCACGTACGCGCCGCCGGCCTTGAGCGTGCCGAGGACGCCGACGACCAGGTCGGGGCCGCGCTCGACGGACACACCGACGAGCACGTCCGGCCCGACGCCGAGGCCGACCAGGTGGTGGGCGAGCCGGTTGGAGCGCTCCTCGACCTCCGCGTAGGTGAGCCGGTGGTCGCCCCGCTCGATCGCGACGGTGTCCGGCCACCGGGCGGCGCGCTCGCTGATGAGCTGGTGCATGCGCCGCTCGATGGAGTACTCGGAGGCAGCGGCCACGCCCCACTCACCGAGGACGAGTTCCCGCTCGGCGGCGGTCAGCGCGGTCACGTCGCCGACGCTCGGCGCGGACCCGTCGGCCAGCTTGTCCAGCACCGTGATCAGCCGCGCGGCGACCCGCTCCACGGTGTCCGGCTCGAAGACCGTCTCGTCGTAGAGCAGCCGCATGACCAGCGACTCGCCGGGGAACACGCTCAGCGCCAGCGGATAGCCCGTGGCGAACTCGACGTCGAACGCGCGGACCACCGACCGGTCGAACGGGTAGTTCTGGAAGACCACGGCCGTGTCGAACAGCGCGGTCCCGGGCGCCACGTCGGCGAAGGACTGCACGCGGTTCAGCGGGGCGTACGCGAACTCGCGCGCCGCGGCCTGCTCGCGCTGCAACTCCGCGAGCCAGGGCAGGGTCTGCTCGTCGTCACCGACCCGGACCCGGACGGGCTGGCTGTTGATCATCATGCCGACCATCGACTCGACGCCGGGCAGCTCCGCCGGCCGCACCGCCATGCTCGTGCCGAAGCAGACGTCGGTCTCGCCGCTCAGGCGCGCCAGCAGGATCGCCCACGCGCCCTGGACCAGGGTGTTGGGGGTCAGCCCGGTGCGCCGCGCGCACGCGGAGAGCCGCGCGGCCGTCTCCGCCGGAACCGTCACCTGCACCGATCGCCTCGCCGTGGGCCGGTGGCCCTCGGGCGGCTGCCGGTCGCCGGGCACGGACACCGGACTCGTGAAGCCGGCCATCCGGCCGCGCCAGTAGTCGTCGGCGGCGGTCAGGTCCTGGTCCGCGAGCCAGCGGACGAAGTCCTGGAACGGCGGCCGCGGCCGCACCGGCTCGCCGCGGTACCCGTCGAGCACGTCCTGCAGCAGTTCCGCGGCGCTCCACCCGTCGGTGAGCACGTGGTGCATCGTCCAGACGAGCTCGACGGAGTCCGGGCCGAGCCGCACGATCGTGACCCGGCTCAGCGGTGCCCGGGTGAGGTCGACGCCGGCGGCGCGGTCGGCGTCGAGCAGCTCCCGCAGCCGCACGGGGTGCTCCGCCTCCGGCAGAGCGCTCCAGTCGAGGTGGGTCACCGGCAGCGTGACCTCGTCCCGGACGACCTGCACGGGCTCCTCGACCTCGGCCCAGCGCAGCTCGGTGCGGAGCACCGCGTGGCGTTCCGTGGCCTCCTGCCAGACCCGGCCGAGACGGTCGGGGTCGGTGACGTCGCCGAGCCGGACGACGAGCTGGAGCAGGTGCAGCGACGGGTCGTCGAGCATGAGGGTCTCGAAGAGCATGCCGCTCTGCATGGAGGTCAACGGGTAGCTGCCCGTCCGCTGCGCCTCGTGCCGTGCCGCCGGGGCTTCGTCGAGCCGCGTCGCCGCGCCGGCCAGCGCCTCGACGGTCGGGTGGGCGAAGACGTCGGTCGTGCTCAGCACGAGGCCCTTGGCCCGCGCCCGCGCGACGATCTTCATGGTCAGCACGGAGTCGCCGCCGAGGGCGAAGAAGTCGTCTCGCGCGCCGACCCGTTCGACGCCGAGCGTCTCGGCCCAGATCGCGGCGAGCTCACGCTCGGTGTCCGTGCGCGGCTCGCGGTACTCCTGGTCGTCGGCCGGGGGCTCGGGCAGCGCGGACCGGTCCACCTTGCCGTTCGCGTTGATCGGCAGCCGGTCCATCCAGACGACGCGCGCGGGCACCATGTAGCTCGGCAGGCGCTCGGCCAGCCGGTCGAGCAGCTCGCCCTCGGCGAGCGGGCTCGGCCCCGTCGGGTACGCGACGATGCTGCGCGTGGCGCCGCTCTCCCGCACCATCACGACGACGTCGGTGACGCCGGGGCAGTCGCGCAACGCGGCCTCGATCTCGCCCAGTTCGATCCGGAACCCGCGGATCTTGACCTGGTGGTCGGCACGGCCGAGGAACTCGATGAGCCCGTCCTCGGTCAGCCGCACCCGGTCGCCGGTGCGGTAGAGGCGGCCGCCGGGGACGAACGGGTTCGCCACGAAGCGCTCGGCGGTCAGCGCGGGGCGTCCGAGGTAGCCGCGCCCGGTGCCGTCGCCGGCCAGGTACAGCTCGCCGTCCGCGCCCGCGCCGACGGCCCGCAGCCGCTCGTCGAGCACGTACGCCTCGGAGTCGTCCAGGGCCGTGCCGATCACCGCGGCCCGGGTGGGCTCGCCGCCCGGCGCCATCCGGTGCGCGGTGGCGCACACCGTGATCTCGGTCGGCCCGTACACGTTGACGACCGTGGTGTCCGGGCAGGCGCGCCGCGCCTGCTCGATGGCGGTCGCCGACGGCGTCTCGCCACCGGTCCACACCTCGCGCACCCCCGCGAAGCAGCCGGGCTGCTCCTCGGCGAAGAGCCGGAACAGCGCCGCGGTCAGGAAGACGCCGTCGAAGCCGTGCTCGGCGATGAGCCCGGCCAGCCCCGGGGCGGTCAGCTCGTCGGGCGCGATGACGACGCGGCCTCCGTTGAGCAGCGGCACCCAGATCTCGAACGTGGAGGCGTCGAACGCGAGCGGCGCGTTGAACATCGTGCCGCGGCCGAAAGCGGCGCGGACGTGGGGTTCCCGGGCGAGCGCCAGGATGTTGCGGTGGGTGACGGACACGCCCTTGGGCCAGCCGGTCGAGCCCGAGGTGTGGATGACGTACGCGAGCTGCTCCTCGTCGACGCTCACGCGCGGGGCGTCGGGGCGCCGGCCCGGGTCCGCGCCGTCCACGACGAGCACGGACGGCCCGGCGGTGGCCGCCCGATCGGCGGTCGACCGGTCGGCGATCAGCACCACCGCGTCGGTCCCGGCGAGCAGCCGGCGGACCCGCTCGTCGGGGTAGCTCTCGTGCATCGGCACGTAGACCCCGCCCGCCTTGAGCACGGCGAGCAGGGCGACAACGGTCTCCGGCGAGTGGCCCGAACGGCCCATCAGCATGCCGACCCGCGACTCGGCGCCCACCCCGGCGGCGACCAGGAGGTGGGCCAGGTGGTTGGCGCGCTCGTCCAACTCGCCGTACGTGAGGGTCCGGTCGGCGTCGACGACCGCGGGCGCGTCCGGGTCCCGCCGGGCGTGCGCGGCGACGACATGGTGGACCGTCCGGCCCTCCGGGTCGGCGGGTGCGTTGTCAAAACCGTGGGACATGCTCGGCCCTCCACTAGAGACACGCGTGGCGCGCGGATCTGTCGACGGTCGAGCTTGGCGTGCGGAGGGGTACCGGCTCCACGTTCTTGAGCGGTGAGGAAACTGCCCGCTCGGTGGGGGTCCCGGTGGGGACGCGCGAAACAGGTGAGGCGTGGCCGAAGCCACGCCTCACCTGCTACAAGCGGTCGTACGTCACTCGGGCCGCGAGATCGCCTCCACGGCCGGCGGACGCAGTGCGAGCCGGGCCGGCAGCATCACGGCGGGCCAGGCGATCGCCACGGCCGCGGTCACGATGCCGAGGTACATCAGCGGCGGGATGGAGGGGAACACGGAGTGCCGGATCGCGTAGCTCATCCCGATCAGCGACGGCAGCGCCGCGATCGTGCCGACGACGATCGCGCACAGCGCGATGATGCCCGCCTCCTGGCGCATCATCGACCGAACCTGGCTGGTACGGGTGCCGACGAGGCGCAGCAGGGCGAACTCGCCCCGCCGCGAGATCGTCGCCATGACCAGCGTGTTGACGACGGCGATGGCGAGGTAGCCGAGCAGGACGGCGTTGAGCATGAGGCTGACCCCGCTGGCGCCCGAATCGGTCGGTGCGACGGTGACCGCCGCGGCGTCCTGCACGCTCAGCGTCGGGTACGGCTTCAGCGCCGCGCTCAGGTCCGCCTTCGGATCGGAGTTCACCATCAGCCACTGATCGAGGTGGTCGGTGCTGTGCGCGATGACCACGTCGTTGGGCAGCGTGATGTCGCCGAAGCCGAGCCCGTTCTCGTAGACCGCGACCACCTTGGCCTTCTCGACGGTGCCGTCGCCGAGGTGCACCTCGACGGTGCCGCCCACGTCGGCGCCGACCGTGCCGGAGACGATGCGGCTGAGCGCGACCGTGTCTCCGGTGAGACCGCCGAGGTCGCCGCGCAGAACGTCCAGCTTCATGGTGTCCGGTACGGCCGCCGGGTCGACGCCCTGCGCCGAGGTGATCCGGTACTGGATGCCGTCGCCGTCGGGCCAGGTGAGGATCGTCGAGGTCCGGGCGACCGGGCCGACCGTGCGGACGCCGGGGACCTTTCGGAGCTCGTCGACCAGGCCGGGTGAGATCCCCGCGCTGTCGGAGGTCACCACGTGGTCGGCGATCACGCCGTCGACCAGCTGGTCCTGCGCGGTCGCGGCGAGCGTCGTGGCGCCGAAGAGCTGGGCGGACGCCATGGTCACACCCATGATCAGCGGGGTGGTGGCGGCGCTGAGCCGGCGGGCCCGGGCCCGGGAGTTGGCGATCGCGAGGAACCGGGTGACGCCGCCCGGGCGACGGCCGAGCAGCGCCGCGATGCCGCCGAACAGCTTCGGTCCGAGCAGGCCGACGGCGATCACCAGGAGCAGCGCGGAGCTGGCGGCGCCTTCGATGGCCGACTCGCCGGGCAGCACGATCGGCAGCACGACCGCGACGGCCAGGCCCCCGGGCACGAGCAGCAGGCCGAGCGTGAGCCGGACCCAGCCGAGCTTCTTCGACTCCACGGCCACGTCGCCGAGCGCCTCGACGGCACTGACCTTCGCGGCCCGCCGGGCCGCCAGCCAGCCGCCGACCCGGGCCGCGAGGACGCAGACCAGCACGGCGAACAGCACCGGCAGCGGCGTGATCTCCAGGGAGAATCCGGCCGGCAGCACGCCGGCCGACGTGAACACGGAGTGCAGCAGCAGGGCGAGCAGGATGCCGGGGACGGCGCCGAGCACGGCGCCGATCCCGCCGACGAGCACGGCCTCGCCGCCGATCATCCGCAGCACCTGCCGCGGGGTGGCACCGACGGCGCGCAGCAGGGCCAGCTCGCGGCGGCGCTGCTGCACCTGCAGGGCCAGCGTGCCGGAGACCACGATGACCACGAGCATGATCATGGTGGCGCCGAAGGCGCTGGCCACCTCGATGACGAAGGACCGCGACTGCCCGATGTCGAGCGTCTCGACATCGCTGCGGTCGTCGCCGGTGTAGGTCTCCACGCCGGGCACGGCCTTCTTGATCCGGTCGGCGAGGTCGCCCGCGTCGGTCCCGTTCGCGGCCAGCACACCGACGGCGTCGATCTTGCCGGGCAGGTCGTAGAGCCGCGCCGCCCGGTCGTCGGTGAAGAAGACCGCGGACTGCCGGTCGAACGAGACCCCGGGCTCGGCGACGCCGCTGACGTGGTACGACTCCGGCTTCGACCCGGCCACCAGCGTGACCGTGTCCCCGGCGCCGACGCCGGCCCGCTTGGCGAGGTCGCTGTCGAGCACGACGTCGTCGGCCGCTTGCGGCTGGGAGCCCGAGCGCAGCGTGAACGGTGCCAGCACCGAGGCGGACCAGCCGTGCCCGTACACGGGCGGGCCGTCGAGGACGGAGTCCTTCTTCAGGACGGTCATCCGGACACTGGTGTCCGCGACCGCGGATTCGACGCCCTTGACCGCGGCGACCTTGGCGACCGTGTCGTCGGGCAGCCGGACCCGCTCGGAGAGCCGCGGGTCCGAATCGCCGTCGACGGGCATGGCCTGGTAGCCGCCGACGACGACGGCCGCCTTGTGGTACCGCTCGGCCGGGACTCCCGAGCTGAGACCGGTCTCCAGCAGCGCGCCACAGGCGGTGATCACGGCGGAGCCGACCGCGACGGCGATCAGCACCGCCGCGAAGCCGCCCTTGCGGCCGCGGATCGTGCTCCAGGCCAGCGAGAGGTTCTCGCGCGAGAGCGTCTTGACCTTCTTCTTGGCCTTGACGCCCGCCGGCGGATCGGCCGCCTTGGCCTTGCTCTTACGGCTCACCACTCACCCAGCCTGGTCATCCGGTCGGCCACCTGGTCCGGCGTCGGCCGGACGAGTTCGCCGGCCAGTCGGCCGTCGGCCAGGAAGGTCACCGAGTCCGCGTGCGAGGCGGCGACCGGGTCGTGGGTCACCATCACCACGGTCTGGCCGGTCTGGTCGACGACCCCCCGCAGCAGTTGCAGGACCTGCTTGCCGGTACGTGTGTCGAGCGCGCCCGTCGGCTCGTCGGCGAAGATCACGTCGGGTTCCGTGATGAGGGCGCGGGCGATGGCCACCCGCTGCCGCTGACCGCCGGAGAGCTGCCCGGGGTAGCGGTCGCCCATGTCGGCGAGCCCGACGTTCGCCAGCTCGGCGTTCACCCGGTCCATCGGAACCGGTTCGCCGGCCAACCGGAACGGCAGGCCCACGTTGTCGGCGATGGTGAGCGAGTCGAGCAGGTTGTACGCCTGGAAGACGAACCCGACCCGTTCCCGCCGGATCTCGGTGAGCTGCTCCTCGTCCAGGCCGACCAGGCGGGTGTCGCCGAGGGTCACGCCGCCCTTCGTGGGTTGGTCGAGACCCGCCGAACAGTGCAGGAACGTACTCTTACCCGAGCCGGAGGGACCCATGATCGCGACGAACGTCCCGCGCCGCACGCCTATCGTCACGTCGTCCAAAGCGGTGACCACATTACGACCGGAACCGTAAGTCTTCGTCACGGATTCCAACAAGAGAGCATATCCGCTACTCACTTCACACCCTTCCCCCTTTTGCGGGGAACCGTACCGTCCGGCGCCCTCGCCGATCAACCCGACTCTGGCGGAAAAACGATTTTTGGCCGTGCTCCGACGGAGCTCGAATAACGGCTCCCACCTGCGCTTCTCCTTTCAGGCCCGGCTCCCCCCGGTCGGCCGCACGGCCGAATCTCGACGTTCGACACGACAAACGTTCGACGTCTGTTCACGGCACCGACCCCGCCGCGCCGGCGGCACACCGCACGGCCCCGGCCGCCGCACGGGAGCGGTCCGGCCACAAACCACCGGGGCCCGGGGCGGCACCCGCGGCCCGCACGGGGGCACCGGAGGCGCGAACCCGGTCCCGGAACCTCCGCGGGCCCCGCTCCCACGAGGCATCCGCACGCCCACGTCCGCCTGACGTGCCGTCACCGCACGGATCCACCGGCCGATCCGCACCCGGGTCGCCGCGTCCGGTGCGGCCGACCGGCCGACCTCACGGGACGCTCCGGCGGCACCCGCCCTTCGCCGCCGACCGCGCCCTGCCCGCCCACGACCAAGGAACCCGGAGACCCCCACCCGGGCATCGGGCCCCAGCCGTACCCGCCGGGCGACCGGCAGCCGACGGATCGTGAACCACGGCCCGGAGCGCGAGACCCGGAAAGCGGCTCCGAGCTGCGGGTTTCACTCTGCGGGCAACAAGATGGCCGGTCCGTCGCACACGCCGAAATACT
This sequence comes from Streptomyces sp. LS1784, assembly GCF_020103755.1. Classification (GTDB taxonomy): domain Bacteria; phylum Actinomycetota; class Actinomycetes; order Streptomycetales; family Streptomycetaceae; genus Kitasatospora. The sequence continues at coordinate 15,502 of NZ_JAHSQD010000004.1, read as the reverse complement.
TCTCGACGTCCCGGGGGCTTTCCACCGCACCGGGCAATGGGCCTGCCACGGCCCGGAAATATCGGCGGCCGCGTCGAGAATTTCCGCACCGACAGCGCTTGACAATCCCCCCTGCATCGATGGGCAGCGAAAACAATGATTCCTGCGGACCTGGAACACGCCGTCTACGGAATGTACGCCACCCACGCTCTGCACGTCGCGGACCGGCACGGTGTCTTCGAGCACCTGACCCGGCACAGCGGCGACAGCGCCGGGAAGATCGCGGCCGCCCTGGCCGTCGACGAGGACACCCTCGAACGGCTCCTGCTGGTGCTGTCCTCCTTCGGCGTCCTCGACGCCGACGGCGGGCGCTACACACTCGCGGCGGACGTGCGGCCCTACGTCGACCGCGATGACCCCCGCTACCTGATGGGATTCGTCGACCACCTGATCGGCGACACCGCCGACCAGTTCGGACGGCTGAACGGCTACCTGCACAAGGGCAAGGCCGAGACCGACCGGGACACGCCGGCCCCGTTCGAGGCCATCTACCGCGACGACGAGTCGGTGGGCCGCTTCCTGAAGGCGATGTGGGGCCTCAGCCACCACGTCTCGCACGAGCTCGCCGCCCTGGCCGACCTGGGCGACGCCCGGCAGCTGATCGACGTCGGCGGAGCGAGCGGGCCCTTCTCGGTGGCCGCCCTGCAGGCCTTCCCGCAGCTGCGCTCGACCGTGTTCGACCTTCCCCAGGTCGGTCCGCACCTGGCCGCGCGGGCCACCGAACACGGGCTCGGCGACCGGCTGGAGTTCGCGGCCGGCGACTTCTTCCGCGACCCGCTACCAACGGGCGACTGCTTCGCCTTCGGCTACATCCTGTCCGACTGGGACGACGAGACCTGCGTGACGCTGCTGCGCAAGGCGCACGACGCGTGCCTCCCCGGCGGCCGGGTCCTGATCATGGAGCGGCTCTTCGACGACGACCGCGGCGGCCCGCTCGCCACGGCCGTCATGAACCTCTCCATGCACGTCGAGACCGAGGGCCGGCACCGCACCGCGGCCGAGTACCTGGACCTGCTGCGTCGGGCCGGCTTCGCGGACGGCACGGTCCGGCGCTCCAGCGGCGACAAGCACCTGGTCATCGGCCTGCGCGCCGGCAGAGACACCGAGAGAGCGACCGAGCGGTGAGCCCCTTCAGAGCCCTCGCCCCGGCCCCCTCGCGGGAACTGCCCGCGGCCTGCGCCGAACTGGCCGCCTGGCTGCACGCCACGCCCCTCGCCGAGCTGCCCGACGACGAGATCCTCGGGCTGTCCGAGCGCTACGACGAGGCCGTGGCCGGGCCCGACACCGACGAGAACGAGATCCTGCGACTGCTGACCCGACCGTTCAGCCGACGCCTCGACATACCCGAGTACTACCGCTACACCGGGCTGCACGTGGCCGGCTGGTACTTCGCCCGGCGGGAGGACGCGTACGAGGCGGGCCTGATGCTGCTGCACGCGCTCATGACCGACCTGATCGCGCTGGAGGAGCGTGAGGCCGGGCTGCACGAGACCACGGTCGAGGAGGGCGCGGAACGCGTGCGCCGTCTGAAGGCCGTGCTCGACCACCTGGACCGGTCCCCCGTCGGCCCGGACCGCACCATGGCGAGCGCCGGTCTGGTCCGGCTCGCCGGCGACGACGACGCGCTGGTCCACGACCTGACGGTGGTCAACCGCTGTTCGGGGTTCCGCCGGTCTGACAAGCACGACGAGCACATCTTCATGCGCGCCGTGCAGGCCTGCGAGATCGGCTTCTTCCTCATCCGCTGGACCGCACGCCGCGCGACCGAGGCCGTCGGCCGCGACCGCGACGAGTACGTCCTGCGGGTGGGCCAGCTCACCTGGGCGGCCGAGCTGCTGAACGTCGTCTTCCACGCACTGCGGACGCTGACCCCGGAGCTGTTCATGGGCTTCCGGGATGCGACCGGGAGCGCCAGCGCGGTCCAGTCGCTCAACTACCACCTGATGGAGCTGGTGGTGTACGGCTACGACGAACGGAAGATCGACACCTACCGGCGCTTCGAGCACCTGGCCCCGATCAACGACCCGCTGCTCCGCGCGTTCACGTCCCTGCGGGACGCCGCGGGCGGCTCCCAAGACCCCGACGTGCGCGAGGCGTTCGCCGCGAGCGAGACGCCGCTGCACGTCTGGCGCGGCCGGCACTACGGATTCGGCCGCCGCTATCTGCCGGACACCCCTGGGTCCGGCGGCACCGAGGGTGCCGGTTACCTCAAACGCTTCGTCGGAAAGTCCGGGTTGCCTTCCGGTGACCTTGTCGACGATGTCGAGCAATTGCTCACCCGTTTCGCCTTCTGCTGACAGAGGGTCATTTCGATTCCTATCCCGGCGCTCGCGCCGGTGAGTCCCGGCAACCGCCGTGGCTCCAAGCACACTTCGCCACACACTCATATGAGAGGTGCTTGTGAACAGAATTCCGTCGAAGGTCTCCGCGGAGAACCTGACCCAATTCGAGACGCTCGCCCTGAACAGTTCGATGAACCTCGCCGACGGGCACGCCCGCCAGCAGCTCACGCCCGCGCAGGCCAAGGTCATCGCCGAGCTGCCGGACCTGTGGGCCGAGGCCGTCATGCGCCCGGTGGCCGAGATCGAGCAGGAGGCCGCCGACTCGTTCTTCGGCATGCTCGGCCAGCACAGCCACCCGTTCGCCGCCGGGCGGACGCTGCCGTGCTACTCCTCCTCGCTGGCGATGGAGATCCTGGCCCGCTCGCTGGTCACCACGTCCGACGCGGTGGCGCTGCTCCACCCCACGTTCGACAACATCCCCGACATCCTGCGCGGGGTCGGCCTTCGGCTGATCCCGGTCGAGGAGGAGCAGGCCCACGACGACGACCTGCCGACGGAGCTGCTGGAGCAGGTCGGCTGCGTCTTCATCACCACGCCGAACAACCCCACCGGCCGGGTGATGACCGCGGAGCGCCTGACCAGGCTCGCCGAGCAGTGCGCCGAGCACAACGTGGTGCTGGCCCTGGACACCTCGTTCCGCGGCTTCGACCCCGCCGCGCAGTTCGACCACTACGCCATCCTCGACGCGAGCGGCTGCCGCTGGGTGGTCATCGAGGACACCGGCAAGCTGTGGCCCACGCTCGAACTCAAGATCGGCTGGCTGGTCCGCTCGGAGAACGTGGACCTGCCGATCGAGAAGATCCACTCGGACATCCTGCTCGGCACCTCGCCGCTGATCATGCTCATGGTGAAGCGGTTCGCCGACGACGGGGCGGACGGCGGCCTCGCCGACCTGCAGCGCACGATCGCCGAGAACCGGGCCCTGGTGCGTGCCGAGCTCGCGGGCGTGCCCGACATCAGCTTCATCGACGAGGATGCCCGCACCAGCGTGGAGCGCGTGCACGTCGGCTCGCGGCTGGCACTGGACGTCTGGTCGGCGGTCAGCTCGCAGAACCTCTACGTGCTGCCCTGCCAGAAGTTCCACTGGGCGCGGCCGGAGGAGGGCGACCGGATGCTGCGCATCGCGCTGTCCCGGAACCCCTCCACCCTGCTCGCGGGCGCCCGGGTGCTGCGCGCGGCTCTGCTGGACACCCCGGGGCAGCAGGGCTGATGGTTCCACCGAACACGACGGTCTCGCCGCTCCCGCACGCCCGTTGGTGGCGTGCGGGGGTGGTGCAGGCCGTCTCCCCGCCCGGCGTCATCGACCTGGGGCCCGGCTACCTCGAACCGAGCCTGCTGCCGGTCGACGAGGTGCTTCCGCTCTACGCGGAGGCCCTCACCGAGTTCGGCCCCGCGGCGCTCAGTTACGGCGCCAACGCCGGGGCCGAGCCGCTGCGCGCCCTGCTGGCCGCCCGGCACGGCTGCACGGCCGACGAGGTCATGGTCACCGCCGGCACCTCGCAGGCGCTGACCCTGCTGTGCACCGTCCTGGGCCGGCCCGGCCGGTCCGTCGTGGTCGAGCGCACGTGCTACGACCTGGGCCGGAGCATCATGACCGACCACGGTCTGCGCCTGCGTGAGGTGGACGCCGACGGTGAGGGCGTGCGGCCGCAGGCGCTGGACCAGGCCCTGTCCCAGGGCGACGACGTGGCGTTCGTCTACCTGACGCCGACCTTCCACAACCCGACCGGCACGGTCGCGGGCACATCGCGGCGCCGCCAGCTGCTCGCGGTCGCCGCCCGGCACGGCGTGCCGATCGTCGAGGACGACGCGTACACGGAACTGGCCCTGGACCGCACCACCCCGCCGCCCTCGCTCGCCGCACTGGCCGGCCGGCGGGGCGTGATCCGGCTCGGGTCGTTCGCCAAGACACTCGGGCCGGGCCTTCGACTGGGCTGGCTGGAGGCCGAACCGGACCTGGTCGAGACGCTGACCAACCGCGGACAGCTGGTCAGCGGCGGATCGCTCAACCACCTGACCTCGCTGGCCGTGGCCATGCTGATGGGGGACGGCCGCTACGACCGGCGCCTGTCGTGGCTGCGGGACCAGCTCCGGCTGCGGCGCGAGACCCTCGTGGCCGCCCTGCGGGCCGGCCTGGGCGAGTCGGTGACCATCGACCGTCCGGCCGGCGGATTCTTCGTCTGGCTGACCTTCGACCCGCGGCGCAGCGAGGCGTCGTTGCTCGCCGCTGCCGACCGGGCAGGCGTCGCGGTGGCACCGGGATCCCGCTACGGCAGCACGCCCGGCACCCACGTGCGGCTCGCGTACAGCTTCAACCCGCCCGACCGTCTGGCGGAGGCGGCCGCGCGGCTCGCCGCCGCCTGGAGAAACGAGGAAACCCTTCGATGACCAGTTCCGTCGTCAGCAGCCTGCGCGGCTACAGCCTTCCGCTGTCCCCGTCCGGCACCTCGTCCACGCTGACTCCTCCGCCGTGGCACTTCTCCGGCGAGGTCGTCATGGTCGACTACCGCGTGGATCCGGAGGCGGCGGCGCGGTTCCTCCCGCCCGAGCTCGACCTCGGCGCCGATCCGGGGCAGGCCGCCGCGGTCTTCGCGCACTGGCAGTGGTGCTCGGAGCCGGGCACCGAGCTGGCCGAGCCGGGTGCCAGCCAGTTCAGTGAGTTCCTGATCCTGCTCGGCTGCGAGTACCGCGGCCGCCGCCTGGCCCGGTGCCCGTACGCCTGGGTCGACCAGCCCGTACCGCTGCTGCGCGGCTGGGTGCAGGGAATGCCGAAGCAGTTCGGCGAGGTGCACCAGACCCGGCCGATGCGCGTCGGCAAGGCGGGTCCCCTGGGCTCCGCCGCGGGCACGTACCACGGCACCGCCTCGACGGGCGGCCGCCGGATCGCCCAGGCCTCGGTGAGCGTGACCGCCCCGGCCGCCGAGCCGCCGGCGCTGCACACCGTGCCGCTGGTGCACAGCCGGGTCCAGCCGCGGTGGATCGACGGTGAGGAGCCCGACCTCGGGCTGGTGACCTCGACCGTCACGGGGGTCGAGTTCTCGGAGGTGTGGTCGGGCGACGCGACCCTTGAGATCTTCGACGCGCTCGACGAGGACTTCGCCTCGCTGCGGCCGGTCGAGGTCGGGCGCGGCCACGTCTTCGGATACGCCGAGACGCTCGTCTCCGGCCAGGCGCTCGCCTGAAACCCGTCCCCCCGAAGGAGCACACGATGACAAATCCGTTCGAGGACCCTGACACGGCCTACAAGGTGCTGGTCAACGACGAGGGTCAGCATTCGCTCTGGCCCGCGTTCGCCGCCGTTCCCGAGGGGTGGTCGGTCGCGCTGGCCGACGCGGACCGCGGGACCTGCCTCGCGTACGTCGAGGAGCACTGGACCGACATGCGTCCGAAGAGCCTGGCCGACCGCATGGCCGCACGCTGATGGGCGTCGCGACCGTCCGCGGGGCACAGCTGCACTACGACGACCTCGCACCCGGCGGCCGGGAAGGCGCGGAGCCGGTCGTCCTGGTCATGGGCGCGGGCGGTCGCGGCCGGGCGTGGCACCTGCACCAGGTGCCGGCGCTCACCGAGGCCGGCTATCGGGTGATCACGTACGACTCCCGCGGTGTGCCCCCCAGCGACCCCGGCGAGGCGGGTTTCACGGTCGGCGACCTCGCGGCCGACCTGGCGGGGCTCATCGAGCACCTGCACGCCGGGCCGTGCCGCCTGGTGGGGACCTCGCTCGGCGCGCACGTGGTGCAGGAACTGCTGCTGACCCGGCCCGACCTGGCCACCGCCGCCGTCCTGATGGCCACCCGCGGCCGCGACGACGAACTGCGCGCGGCCGCCGACCGGGCCGAGCTGGAGCTGCTGGACTCCGGCATCACGCTGCCGCGCGGGTACCACGCGGCCGTGCAGGCGATGCAGAACCTGTCCCCGCACACGCTCAACGACGACCTCGAAGTGTCCAACTGGCTGCCGGTGTTCGAGCAGTCGCTGTCCGCCGGCCCCGGACTGCGGCATCAGCTCGCCATCAAGCCGGACCCCCGTCGCCTCGCGGCCTACGCCGCGATCACCACGCCGTGTCTGGTCATCGGCTTCGCCGACGACCTGATCACGCCCCCGCACCTGGTCGCCGAGGTGGCACGTGCCATCCCCGGCGCCGCCCACCGGCTGATCCACCGCGCGGGTCACTACGGCTACCTGGAGCAGCCGGAGGAGGTGAACCGGCAGATCCTGGAGTTCTTCCGGAGCGTTCCGGCCCGCCCTCTCGCACGTACGAACCGTGCGGCGGCCCACGAGCGCCCGGTGACCGGCCCCTGAACCGTTTCCCGACCGAGGAGTGCCGATGGCCGTCGCATCCCCGAAGACCGTTGTCGTCGTGCCGACCTACAACGAGCGGGACAACCTGCCGGTACTGGCCGGTCTGCTCGCGGACCTGCCGGTGCCGAACCTGCACCTGCTCGTGGTCGACGACAACTCACCCGACGGCACCGGTGAGGTCGCCGACAAACTCGCCGCCGACGCGCCGGACACCGTCGGCGTGCTGCACCGCGTCGCCAAGGACGGACTCGGCCGCGCCTACGTCGCCGGAATGACCCGTGCGCTGGACGAGGGCGCCGACATCGTGATCCAGATGGACGCCGACCTCTCGCACCCGGTCTCGGCGATCCCGGCCATGGTCGACGCGCTGCTGACGAAGGGCGCCGCCGCCGTGATCGGCTCGCGCTACGTGGCCGGTGGCTCGACCGCCTCCGACTGGCCCTGGTCGCGCAGGGCCCTGTCGGCCTGGGCCAACATCTACGTCAACGCGATCCTGGGGTTGCGGCTGAAGGACGCCACCGCCGGATTCAAGGCGTGGCGGGCCGAGACCCTGCGCGCGATCGACCTGGGCTCCGTGCACAGCAACGGGTACTCCTTCCAGGTCGAGATGAACCACCGCGCGGTGACGCGGGGATTCACCGTCCTCGAAGTGCCGATCCGCTTCGAGGAACGCGAGCAGGGCGTGTCGAAGATGAGCATGGGAGTGCAGCTCGAATCCGCCCTCGCCCCGTGGAAGCTGCGCTTCGGGGGCAAGCGCGGTTGAACCCCCACGGCCGGTTCGCCGGCCTCACCGACGCAGCGGGCGACACCGGGGCATCCACCGACGGCCTCCGCGGGCGCCGGGTCAGGCCCGGCGGCGGCCGGCACCGGCAAGGCGGCGGTCCCGGCGGCTGCGGCGAACGGACGCCGCGAAGGTGACGATGGAGACGCTGATGACGGTGATGCTGACGACCATCAGGACGAGGTCGGCGTTGGGAACCTGGGTCATGGCGACGGTGATGGCCGCCAGGAGGATGCAGACGCCCAGGCCCTTGAAGACGTTCATGGTGTTCTTTCGGGTCACTTCCACGCGGAGACGCGTGTCATGTACGACTTGACGACGGAGGAGACGAGCCAGTAGGTGCGGACCACCGTGAAGACGAGCTCCGGTACCAGCAGCGCCTCGACGATCATGGCCTTGGGTCCGAGCTTGCGGACCCGGAGCGCCGGGTAGAGGACCCAGAAGCCGATCATCGCCCAGAACAGCGGTCCATGGCTGACCCCGTACTCCACGATGGCGGCCACCTGCTTGGTGCCCCAGCCGAGGATGTAGGCGGAGGCGACGAGCCCCATGATCAGGGTGCTGATCGAGTGCCAGGTGAACTTCGTCCATCCGCGGGCGCGAAGGGTGTCGACGGTGCCGCGGGACCAGCGTTCGCGCTGCTGGATGAGTTCGCGCAGGGTGGGCATCAGGTCGGTGTAGGCGATGCACAGCTCGTTGGCGGTGACCTTCCAGCCGGACTCCTTGAGGGCCAGCGTGGTCTCGTAGTCCTCGACGAGGTTGCGGTGGTCCTCCCAGAAGACCTCGCCGCGCCAGTCGATGAGGGTCTGCAGGGCCTCGGCGCGGTAGAAGCTGCCGGCGCCGGACATGGTGTGCACGTCGGCGCGGTAGCGGGCGCTGGCCGCCCGGCCGTACTCGATGATCTGCATGCCGAGCAGGTAGCGCTGCCAGGGACTGCGCCACAGGCCGGTCCGGCCGAGGCAGGAGGCGCTGACGCCACCCAGCTCGGGGTCGGAGGAGATGACGTTGCGGGCCCGCTCGATGAACCGGTGGTGCAGCTCGGTGTCGGCGTCCATCACCAGGACGTGGCGCACCGCGCCGGTGAGGCGTCCGCCGACCGCTTCCCGGAGCCAGTCCAGCCCGTGGTTGAGGGCGCCGGCCTTCTTGTGGGGGTTGTTGTCCAGGTTGAGCACCACGGTCGGCGGCGTGCGCTCGTCGTCCGCGAACTGCTGGGCGAACTCGCGTGTGCGGTCGGTGGAGTTGTTGACGACCACGATGATGAGGTCGGGGCGCCGGCTCTGCTTGGCCAGGGAGTCCAGCGAGGTGAGAACGCCGACTTCCTCGTTCCGGGCGGGGACGAGGACCACGGTGTCGTAGAGGGCGGTGCCGGCCGCGGGGGCCACCCGGCCCCGACGGTGCCGGCTGCGCGAGGACCGCGACTCCTCGATGGGCGCGCTGGGCACGGCGGCACCTGACACGGTACGAACTCCCCCGTTTTGACGGCGTGGTGGTCAACGCCGCCCACTCTGTGCACATCCCGTTGATGGCCGGGGAGAGGATACCCTCCCAGAAGGTAGACGGTTCAACGGGTTGGCACGCCCCCCCGGCATCGGATGGCACGCAGCGCGATCGCGCACTTCCCCAAAGTAAGTCGGGCCGCTTGGCCGCCTCCGCCAAAGCGCGCCAAATCAGGCAGATCACCCACGCGTGAGCGGCAACGAACGTGGCCGGGAACACATTCACATTCCACCCCCCCACCCGCTCTTTGAGCCGCATTCTTCCGGGACGGGTCTTGTTCCGAGGGCCGAAAGGCGATGCAACGGCGTGGATAGGATGAGCGGGAATTGGTCGATCCGATGCGAAGCATGTGCACGCCATGCACCCTCCGCATCCCCCTCGGAGGAGCAGTCGTGACCCGCCTCACCCGGCACACCCGCACGCGGGCCGCACTCGGGATCGCCCTGCCCCTGACCATGCTCGCCGCCTGCGCGAGCGCGTGCGCTTCCGGCAAGGAGTCCCCCGGGCCCACGGCCGGACGCGGACAGGAGGCGCAGCAGGCCGCCACCGCGGCGCCGACCCCCACCACCCCGCCCGGGCCGCCCGGCGTCCTGTTCGACGCCTTCCACTACACCGGAGCCGAGGACCCTTCCCTGGCCGCCCACGGCTGGACCGTCCGCACCGACGGCGGTGGCCCCGGCATCCGCGACACCTGGTCCAAGGAGGGCGTCTCCTTCCCCACCGTGGCCGACGCCCAGAGCGGCCAGGCGATGCAGCTGCGTGTCACCAGCGACGGCACCCCCAAGGGCACCAAGCAGGTCGAGGTCGGACGCTCGACGGGCGAGTCCCTGAACGGCACCATCGCCGCCCGGATCTTCTTCAGCGACAAGCCGGCCGACGGCCGCGACGGCGACCACATCATCCAGACCGCCTACGCGATCTCGCCGGACCACAACTCGCAGAAGTACAGCGAGTTGGACTTCGAGTACATGCCCAACGGCGGCTGGGGCGCGCCCGGCCCCCGGCTCGACACCACGAGCTGGCGCAGCTCCGCCCAGAACGACCGGGACACCCTCGCCACGAAGAAGAGCGTCGCGGGCTGGCACACCCTGATGATGACCGCCGACAACGGAAAGGTCACCTATTCCGTCGACGGGAAGGCCCTGTTCAGCAGCGGCAACAAGTCCTACCCGCGCGAACCCCTGAGCATCCGGTTCAGCTCCTGGCTGATCGACCTTCCCGCGACGATGTCCGGTACCCGGACATGGGACATGAAGGTCAACTGGCTCTACTACCAGGCGGACAAGAACGTCACCCTGGCGGAGGCCGAGAAGGCTGTCAGTGGCTTTTATGCCACCAACACCAATTTCGTGAACACCCTCCCCAAGCACTGACCCCGCCCCCGGGTTCCCGACCGGCTGAATACAGGGACGGAAAAACACTCGGCTGACCGGTCGGTCCGGTTCTCCGATACCGCAACGGTGTTCATCGTGACTGGGCATCAGCTCTTCGGCTGATGCCCCGTCATTTCCCGTGCCTGGGACTGTCCGGGCCTGGTGTCGGAGCCGGCGGCGCCGGCGGGACCGGCAGCCGAGACCTCGGGGCGCATAGGATCCCGGCGTGGCCACGTATCGCAGCGCTGCTCCGCGCTCCCTCCGGATCGCCCGTCAGCTCCAGGAGCGCACCGGCTCCGGCGAGTTGGAGCCGCGCGAGGAGTTCGACGCCCGACTGCGCGCCCACCACGGGCCGCGGGCGCGTCGCGCCGCACTCTCCCCCGCCGCGCGACGTCCCGACGATTCCGTTTGAACTCCGTTACCGGCGCCAATGTATGACGGTGGTGAGAACCCCGACGCCATCCGGCTCACGGGGCCGACGGCAGAGGCGTCCGGCGTCCTGCGCACCCGGGAACGACGACGGTTGCCTGCGGCGAAATCGGATCGAAAGCGGGACGACACCCGCCCCCGGCAGGATGGGCGTACACAGGACACCAGCCAACGGGGGGAACCATGGAGTTCAGCTTGCTCGGTCCCGTCGAAGCCAGACGCAACGGCAAGCCCATCGGGCTGTCCGGGACCAAGATGCGCACGCTGCTCGCGGCGCTGCTGATCGCTCGCGGAAGGGTGGTCCCGGACGCACGGCTGAGTTGGCTGCTCTGGGGTGCCTACCCACCCACAACGATGAACGCGCAGATCTACACCTATGTCTCCCGGTTGCGCAAACTCCTCGAACCCGAGGTCGCCATCGTCCGGCGGGCACCCGGCTACGCCATCGAGACCGGTGACAGCCTCATCGACGTCGTCGAGTTCGAGCGGCTGGAACGTGAGAGCCGCGCCGCGCTCCAGGCGCACCGCTACGAGGAGGCGGGGGCTCTGCTGAACCGGGCGCTCGACCTGTGGCGCGGTCCGGCGCTGGCCAACACCACGGACCTCCTGGTCGAGCAGCAGGAATCACACTGGGAGGAGGTCAGGGCGGCCGCGCTGGAGAACCGCGTGGAGGCCGGCCTCGCACTGGGCCATCACCAGCACCTCACCGCTGAACTCGTCCGTCTCGTCTGCGACTTCCCCCTGCGGGAGCGGATGCGCGCGCAGCTGATGACCGCCCTGTTCAGGTCCGGCCGTCAGGCGGACGCCCTGCGCGTCTTCCACGAGGGCCGCCGTGTACTGGCCGACGAGCTCGGAGTCGACCCGGGTGCCGAACTCACCGGGACCTACCAGGCCGTACTCAACGGTTCGCTCGACACCGCCCCGGCCGAGTCGCTCACCCGTGCCCCTCGGGAGCCCGCCCCCACAGGGCCGGTGGCGCCGTCGACACTGCCCGCGGACACCGCCACGTTCGTCGGACGGGGGCGGGAACTGGCCTCGCTGCAGGCTCTGTTGGCCCCCGGAAGCCCTGTCCGGCGCGGCCTGATCACCGGCATGGGCGGGGTCGGCAAGACGGCCCTCGCCCTGCGCGCCGCGCACACCAGCAGGTACCACTTCCCCGACGGGCAGCTGTACGTGGACCTCGCGGACGAGGACGGCACCGCCCGGGATCCGCGCGAAGTCCTGGTCCGGCTGCTGCGCGCCCTCGGCGAGGAGACGGCGGCCGGCGACGGGGCGTACGGCGAGGGAATGTCCCCCGCCGTGGCGTTCCGCCCCGGTCTCGACGAGCTGGTGCGCCGCTACCGCGCCCGTACCGCCGGACGGAAGCTGCTGGTCGTGCTGGACAACGTGTCCGACACCGAGCAGCTCGCCGCGCTCCTCCCCGGCGGTGAGGAGCCCGCGGTTCTCGTGATCGGTCACGCGCACCTCGCCGCCGCCATCGGCCCGCACACCACCGTCGTCGAACCGCTCGGCGACGACGACAGCCTGGCCCTGCTGGCCGCCGCCGTGGGTGTCGGGCGGGTCGCCGAGGACCTGGCAGCCGCCCGAGAGATCATCGCGTACTGCGGCGGCGTCCCGCTCGCCCTGCGGACGGCAGGCGCCCGGCTCGCCGCCCGCCCCCACTGGTCGCCGGCACTGCTGGCCGGTCTGCTCGCCGCCCCGGCGAACCGGCTGCGCGAACTGCGTTTCGGCGGCCTGGACATGGCCCGCTCCCTGCGCTCCTGGCTGCGGCTGACCGGCGTGGCGGAGGACGACCTGCGCCTGTGCTCCGCGCTGGGCGAGCGCTCCTTCTCGGCCGCGACCGCCGCCGCCGTACTCGAACTTCCCGTCGTCCTGGCCGAGGACCTGCTGGAGCGACTGGCCGACGCCTCGCTCATGGATCCCGCGGAACCGTCCGGAGGGACGAACGGGGTTCCGCAGTACCGGTTCCACCGGCTCGTGCTCTGCTACGCACGCTCCCTGCCCGTCCGGATCCCCGTCGACACCGCGCTGCCGGTGGCGAGTTGAGCAGCTTCCCACCGCCCCCGTCCATTCTCGGCCCATCGCCGCCTCACACCACGAGAGACAAGAGGATTATGAGCAACGACGCAGTAGTGCTGACGTCGGTGACGAAGACCTACCGAACGGGCGACCACACGGTCAGAGCACTCGACGGAGTCTCGCTCGCCCTGCCGGCCGGGAGTTTCACTGCGATCATGGGTCCCTCGGGATCGGGGAAATCGACCCTCCTGCAGTGCGCGGCGGGCCTCGACCGGCCCGACGGCGGCTCCGTCGCCCTCGGCGGCACCGAGCTGACCGGCATGTCCGAGAGCGAGCTGACGCTGCTCCGGCGCAACCGGATCGGCTTCGTCTTCCAGCAGTTCAACCTGATGTCGATGCTGACCGCCGAACAGAACGTGGCGCTTCCGCTGCGGCTGGCCGGCCGCAAGCCCCCGCGCGGCGCGGTGGCGGAGGCATTGGGCCGGGTCGGCCTCGCCGACCGCGCCCGCCACCGGCCCTCCGAGCTGTCCGGCGGCCAGCAGCAGCGTGTCGCCCTGGCCCGCGCCCTGATCACCCGGCCCGAGGTGCTGTTCGGCGACGAGCCGACCGGCGCCCTGGACTCCTCCACCGGCCGCGAGGTACTCGCCCTGCTGCGCGGTCTGGTCGACAACGACGGCCAGACCGTCGTCATGGTGACGCACGACCCGCAGGCCGCCTCCCACGCGGACCGGGTGGTCTTCCTCGTCGACGGCCGGGTCAGCGGCGAGCTGCTGCGGCCCGCCGCCCACGAGATCGCCGCGCGGATGACCGAGCTCGAGGAGATCTCGTGCTGAGTGTCGCCCTGGCCACGGTGCGGGCCCGTTGGGCCCACTTCGTGGGTGTCTTCCTCGCCGTCGCGCTCGGCGTCGGCCTGACCGCCTCGATGGGGCTCGCGCTGGCGGCCACCCTCGACGCGCCGCAGGAACTCAAGGACCGTGACGCGGACGCCGTGCTCACGGTCAACGCCATGCTCGGCACCGCCTCGGCCGTCACCACCTTCACCTCCGTCTTCGTCGTCGCGTCGGCGTTCGCCTTCGCGGTGGCCCAGCGCCAGCGCGAGTTCGGCCTGCTCCGCATCGCCGGGGCGACCCCCCGCCAACTGCGGGTCGCCGTCCTCGTCGAGGCGGCCGTGGTGGCCGTCCCCGCCGCACTGGCCGGGATGCTGATCGGCAGCGTGGGCGGCCCCGCCCTGATCGACTGGATGGCCCGGGAGCGGCTCGCGCCCGCGTGGCTCACGACGGGCGACCAGGTGTGGCCCTACGCCGTGGCCTTCGCGATCGGGCTCGTGGTCGCTCTCACCGGCGCGTTCGCCGCGTCGGGCCGGGCGGCCCGCACCAGCGCCATCGAGGTGCTGCGGGAGGCGGCCGTCGACAAGCGGGTGATGACGGTCGGACGGTGGGTGTTCGGCGGGCTGCTGCTGGCCGGCGGGCTGGTCCTGTTCGTCCAGCAGCTGGTGTCCGACCCGGCGAACCTGCTCAAGCGCAAGACGTACACCACCGAGCCGATGCTGCTCATCGGCGCGTTCGCCCTGCTGGCCCCGCTGGCCGCCGGACCGTTGGTACGGCTCGTCGCCCGGCCGCTGGAGTCCGCCCGGGGCGCGGTCGGCACCCTGGTGCGCGAGAGCGCGACCGCCGGTGTCCGGCGGACCTCCGCGATCGCCGCCCCGGTGCTCGTCAGCGTTGCCCTGGCCGGGTCCCTGCTCGGCTCGACGGACACCGTCGGCGCGGGCAAGACGGACGAGATCCGCAACCGTACGGTCGCGGACTTCGTCGTCACCCCGGCGTCCGGGGGGACGCTGGACGACGCCGCCGTCCGGGCGGCCGCGGTGCCGGGCAGCCGTACCGCGGTCACGGCGCCCACCACGGTCGAGTACCTCTACGAGGGTCTGGTGCGGGTGCCCGAGCCGGGCCGGGTCGTCGATCCGGCGGTCTTCGCCGAGCTGTCGAGCCTCCCGCTGATCGCCGGGTCGGTGAAGGACCTGAACGACCGGTCGATCGTCGTCAACGACGAATGGCCGGTCACCGAGGTCGGCAAGCAGGTCGACGTCTGGCGGTCGGACGGCGCCAAGGTGACGCTGACCGTCGCCGCCGTGATGCGCAGGGGCACGGGCAGCAACGGCGTGTACGTGACCGCCGCCAACGCCCCCGGCGCCCGTCCCGACCGGGTCGAGGTCCGGGTGGACCAGGGCGCGGACCGGGCGCAGGTCGGGGCCGCCCTGGCCGCGGCCGTGCGTCCGCACGGCGCCGTGTCGGCCACGGCCGAGGAGTGGATCGCAGCCTCGCAGCCGGAGACCAAGCGGGAGAGCCGGTTGGCCGTCTTCGTGGTGCTGGGGCTGGCCCTGATCTACTCCCTGATCGCCCTGGCCGGGACGGCGGTCGCGGCCGCCGGTGACCGGCGCCGTGATCTGGCGACGCTGCGGCTGACCGGGGCCACCGGCGGCCAGGTGCTGTACGTGGTGGCCGTCGAGGCGGCCGTCGTGGTGGTGGCGGGCGCGCTCCTGGGTTTGGTCGTGACCACGCTCAACGTGATGGGCACCTGGTCCGCGCTGTCCGTACTGGTCGGGTCCGGGGCCCCGCTGGCACTGCCGTGGGCGGCGATGGCCGCGGTGACGGCGGCCTGTGCCGCGGTCGCCGTCCCCGCCTCGGTCCTGGCGGCGGCGGCCGCGCTGCGCGGACGCCCCG
>NZ_JAHSQD010000399.1 GCF_020103755.1 Streptomyces sp. LS1784 | reverse complement strand
GAGGGCCTCGCCGAGCGGCCCGGCCAGCCGCAGCGCGCCGCGTTCCTTGTGGGCGAGCAGCAACTGCCGGACCGGATCGGTGTACGGCGCGGCGGCGTGCGTCCAGGGCAGCAGGGTGGGCGCGGGCCGTGCGGTGGCCAGCACGTGCCGGCAGGCCGGGCAGAGCTGGGTGCGTTCGCTGCCGCAGCCGGCGCAGTCGGCGGGCAGCAGGACGTCCAGCAGCCCGGCCAGTGCGTGGCCGAACGGCCCTTGGGCGGGCGTCGGGCGGGCGGGGGAGGGGGGCGGCGGCACGGCTGCTCCTGGCGGCGGCAGGCACGGAGAGTCAGCACAGGATGCGCCGTATGGGGGGTGTTGTCCAGGTATTTACCCATACTTCACCCGCGAGAGGGTAGACAGGGTGCACCAGCTTGACCGCCTGACCGCAGTATCGGGTCATACCCTCTTTGTCGCCTGGGGAGGCGAAAAACCCGTGTGAGGTGTTCGATAAGGCTTCAGGGGGTTTCAACCGTCCCTGGTGGGGAGGAAGTGAGGTGAGGGCCAGTCGTTTCCGCCGCTGGCGGCGGGGACGGGGGGCCGGCAGTGGATGGGCTGGTCCAGCTGGGTCTCAGTCCGGTCCGGTAGCACCCGGATCGGCGTCAGCACGAGGGATCGGAGTTCTGCGTGGACATCGTCGTCAAGGGCCGCAAGACCGAGGTGCCCAAGAGGTTCCGCGAGCACGTGGCCGAGAAGCTGGAGAAGGTCCAGAAGTTCGACGGCAAGGTGATCAGCCTCGACGTCGAGGTGTCCAAGGAGCACAACCCGCGGCAGGCCGACCGGTCCGAGCGGGTGGAGATCACTCTCCGTACCCGTGGGCCGGTGATCCGGGCCGAAGCCGCCGCCGGCGACCCGTACGCGGCGCTCGACCTGGCCTCGGCGAAGCTCGACGCGCAGCTGCGCAAGTCCGCGGACCGGCGTCGGGTGCACAAGGGCGGCGCGAACGGCCGCACCCCGATCAGCGTCGCCGAGGCGACCGCGGCCCTGGCCGCGCTGCCGGACACGAGGGCGCTGGAGGGCGAGACGAACGGCGCCGTCCGCAAGACCATGATGGGATCCCTGGAGGTGGAGGGCGAAGGCCCGCTGGTGGTCCGGGAGAAGACGCACCCGGCCGCTCCCATGGCGCTGGACCAGGCGCTCTACGAGATGGAACTGGTCGGCCACGACTTCTACCTCTTCGTGGAGAAGGACAGTGGCCTGCCGAGCGTGGTCTACCGCCGGCACGGTTACCACTACGGCGTCATCCACCTGCAGACCGACCTCGCGGCCGGGCCGGGCGGCGGGGCGGGCGGCGCGATCGGCGGGTCCGACGACGAGGACTGACCGTCCGAGAAGCGATGGAGGGGTGCCCCCGGCGGCCGTGGCCGCCGGGGGCACCGGCGTTCGGGGGCGGGGTGGTTCGGGCGGCGTCGCGCCCCGGACGGAGGGGGTCACCCGATGCGGGGGAATCGGCATCGGAGGGTGACCGCGGCGGCGCCGGGGCGTGGAATGATTGGCGCACGACGACCCGCGAAGGGGGAGGAGCGGATGGGGGATCACTTCGGGCTGGGGCCCGGGGTCGGGCCAGGGCTGCCGTTGGGGGCGGAGGAGGAGCCCGCGTACGAGCCGCACCGGGGTGAGCCGATCCGTGTGTTGGTGGTGGACGACCACGCGCTGTTCCGCCGGGGGCTGGAGATCGTCCTCGCGGAGGAGCCGGACATCAGGGTCGTCGGGGAGGCGGGGGACGGCGCCGAGGCCGTGCTGAAGGCCGCCGACCTGCTGCCCGACATCATCCTCATGGACGTCCGGATGCCGCGTCGCAGCGGGATCGAGGCCTGCACGGCGATCAAGGACGTGGCGCCCAGTACCAAGATCATCATGCTGACGATAAGCGACGAGGAGGCCGACCTCTACGAGGCGATCAAGGCGGGGGCCACCGGCTACCTGCTCAAGGAGATCTCCACCGACGAGGTCGCCACCGCGATCCGCGCGGTCGCCGACGGGCAGTCCCAGATCAGCCCCTCGATGGCGTCCAAGCTGCTCACCGAGTTCAAGTCGATGATCCAGCGCCGCTCCGACGACCGGGACCTGGTGCCCGCGCCCCGGCTCACCGACCGGGAGCTGGAGGTGCTCAAGCTGGTGGCGACGGGGAGGAACAACCGGGAGATCGCCAAGGAACTGTTCATCAGCGAGAACACCGTGAAGAACCACGTGCGCAACATCCTGGAGAAGCTCCAGCTGCACTCCCGGATGGAGGCCGTGGTGTACGCGATGCGGGAGAAGATCCTCGAAATAGGGTGAGCCGGGCGGGACTTAGTGGTCCGCCAGCAGCTTCTCCAGGGCCGGGCGCAGCCGCTCGTCGTGCAGCGCCCCGACCCGCACCTCGTCGCAGCCGACCCAGTCGGCCGCGTCGCGCAGGGCCGTCGCCAGCGCCTCGACGTGCCGGGCGCCGCGCCCTCGACCGCCGTCCAGCGAGACCTGTCGGGCGACCAGGGTGCGGCCCTCGCGGGCCGGGTCGACCCGGCCGACCAGTCGGCCGCCGGCCAGCAGCGGCATCGCGAAGTAACCGTGCACCCGCTTGTGCTTGGGCGTGTAGGCCTCCAGCCGGTGTGCCATGCCGAAGATCCGCTCGGTGCGGGCGCGGTCCCAGATCAGCGAGTCGAACGGCGAGAGCAGCGTGGTGCGGTGGCGCCCGCGGGGGGCGGCGGCGAGGGCGGCCGGATCGGCCCAGGCCGGGGCCGGGGCGCCGTCCGGGCCCCAGCCGGCCACCTCGACCGGGACGAGCCCGCAGTCGGCGAGCACCGGGTCCAACTGCTCGGCGCGCAGCCGGTGGTAGTCCATGAGGTCGGCCCGGGTGGCCACGCCGAGCGCGGCGCCGGCCTGGGCGACCAGGGTGCGCACGCACTCCTCGTCCGACCGCTCCTGCCCGAACAGGGTGTCCGGGATGGCCTGTTCGGCCAGCGCGTAGACGCGCTTCCAGCTCCGGCGCTCGGTGCAGACCACGTCGCCGAAGGCCAGTGCCCGCTCGACGGCGATCTTGGTGTCGGACCAGTCCCACCACTCGGCGGTCCTCTTGGCGCCGCCCAGCTCGGTGGAGGTCAACGGCCCCTCGGCGCGCAGCTTGTCGAGCACGGCGCGGTAGGTCTCGGGCGTGACCTGGTGGCCCCAGAGGTGGCCGCGGTCGCGGTAGCGGCGGCGCCGGAAGGCGAACAGCGGCCACTCCTCGACCGGCAGTATGCAGGCCGCGTGCGACCAGTACTCGAAGCTCGCGCCGCCGCCCCAGTACGCCGCCTCGACGGCCGGGCGGCCGACCGCGCCGAGGCGGGCGTACGGCACCAGTTCGTGCGAGCGGGCGAGCACCGAGATGGTGTCCAGCTGTACGGCGCCCAGGTGCCGCAGCACCCCGCGTACCCCGGCACGGCGGTCCGGCGCGCCCAGCAGGCCCTGGGCGCGCAGGGCGATCCGGCGGGCGTCGTCCGCGCTGAGGGCGGCGACGGGTGCGGGGCGGGCGGCAGCGGCGGTCATGCCGGCGAGCGTAGCCGGGGGCACCGACAGCCCGGACTCAGTCCAGGTCGGAGGGCAGCAGGGAGGCGATCCAGGCGTCGTGGAAGACACCGCGCTGCTCGGCGTACGAGCGCAGGGTGCCCTCGACGCGGAAGCCGGCCTTCTCGGCGACCGCGCGGGAGCCGTCGTTGCCGACGTAGGCCTGCCACTCCAGGCGGCGCAGGCCGAGCTCGCGCAGGCCGTAGCGGGAGACGGCGCGGGCGGCCTCGGTGGTGTAGCCGCGGCCGCGGAACTCCTTCACGGCCCACCAGCCGATCTCGGCGGAGCCCGGGTCGTGGGCGCGCAGGACGAGCCCCTGGGAGCCGACCAGGGTGCCGGACTCGCGCTCGAACACGCACCAGATCCGGTTCGCTCCGGTGCGCCAGCCCTCGATGGCGAGATCGCGCACGAAGAACTCCGCGTCCTCGCGCCGGTACGGCGACGGGACGACGGTCCACCGCTGGATCTCCGGGTCCTGGCACGCGGCGAAGACCGCGTCGATGTCGGACTCCTGCGGGGCGCGCAGAACGAGCCGCTCGGTGGTGAGGGTGACCGGGCCGGTGCTGGTTTCTTCCATGAACGGATTATTTCGCCGGGCGAGGAAAACGGGCATCCGAATATCCCGCCGGTCGTCCCGTCGGTCCGCCGGTTCGGCCGGGGGCCAACTCCCGGGCCCACCGACCGTTTTGTCCCGGTGGACGGTGCTATCGGGCCATGTGCTCGCGCGGGTGACACGGGAATACCGTGCTGACGCACCTCCCGGGGGATTGGACTCCTCGCATACGATGGCCCGTGCGGTGGGGTGGACCTGCCGTGCAGTCGTCCAGTGCCAATACAGGCAAGGAGCCCGCTCACGTGTCCGTCTTCGACAAGATCCTGCGCGCCGGCGAGGGCAAGATCCTTCGCAAGCTGCAGCGGATTGCCGCCCAGGTCAACTCCATCGAAGAGGACTTCGTCAACCTCACCGACGCCGAGCTGCGCGCACTGACCGACGAGTACAAGCAGCGGCTCGCGGACGGCGAGGCCCTGGACGACATCCTCCCCGAGGCGTTCGCCACCGTCCGCGAGGCCGCCAAGCGCGTGCTCGGCCAGCGGCACTACGACGTCCAGCTGATGGGCGGCGCCGCCCTGCACCACGGCTACGTCGCCGAGATGCGCACCGGTGAGGGCAAGACCCTGGTCGGCACCCTGCCCGCGTACCTGAACGCGCTGACCGGCAAGGGCGTCCACCTGATCACCGTCAACGACTACCTCGCCGAGCGCGACTCGGAGTGGATGGGCCGGGTACACCGCTTCCTCGGCCTCGAAGTCGGCGTGATCCTGGGCAACATGACGCCCGCCGAGCG
This sequence comes from Streptomyces sp. LS1784, assembly GCF_020103755.1. GTDB lineage: Bacteria > Actinomycetota > Actinomycetes > Streptomycetales > Streptomycetaceae > Kitasatospora. The sequence goes on along the minus strand of NZ_JAHSQD010000399.1, from coordinate 2,725 downwards.
CAAGCGCCAGTACGCGATGGACATCACGTACGGCACGAACAACGAGTTCGGCTTCGACTACCTGCGCGACAACATGGCCTGGTCGAAGGACGAACTCGTCCAGCGCGGCCACAACTTCGCGGTCGTCGACGAGGTCGACTCGATCCTGATCGACGAGGCCCGTACCCCGCTGATCATCTCCGGCCCGGCCGACCAGGCGACCAAGTGGTACGCCGACTTCGCCAAGCTGGTAATGCGTCTGAAGATCGACCGCGACTACGAGGTCGACGAGAAGAAGCGCACCGTCGGCATCCTGGAGGAGGGCGTCACCCGGGTCGAGGACTACCTGGGCATCGACAACCTCTACGAGTCGGTGAACACCCCGCTGGTCGGCTTCCTGAACAACGCCATCAAGGCGAAGGAGCTGTACAAGCGGGACAAGGACTACGTCGTGATGAACGGCGAGGTCATGATCGTCGACGAGCACACCGGCCGCATCCTGGCCGGCCGCCGCTACAACGAGGGCATGCACCAGGCGATCGAGGCCAAGGAGGGGGTGGAGGTCCAGAACGAGAACCAGACCCTGGCCACCATCACCCTCCAGAACTTCTTCCGCCTGTACGACAAGCTCGCGGGCATGACCGGTACCGGCACCACCGAGGCCGCCGAGTTCCACCAGATCTACAAGCTCGGCGTGGTGCCGATCCCGACCAACAAGACGCCGCTGCGCATCGACCAGCCCGACCTGATCTACAAGTCGGAGCCGGCCAAGTTCGCGGCCGTGGTCGAGGACATCGCCGAGAAGCACGAGAAGGGCCAGCCGGTGCTGGTCGGCACCGTGTCGGTCGAGAAGTCCGAGTACCTGTCGCAGGAGCTGCGCAAGCGCGGCATCCCGCACGAGGTGCTGAACGCCAAGCACCACGAGCGCGAGGCGCAGATCGTCGCCCAGGCCGGTCGCAAGGGCGCCGTCACCGTCGCCACCAACATGGCCGGCCGCGGCACCGACATCATGCTGGGCGGCAACGCCGACCACCTGGCCGCCGCCGAGCTGGCGCAGCGCGGGCTGACCCCGACGGACACCCCGGACGAGTACGAGGCCGCCTTCCCGAACGCGCTGGAGAAGGCCAAGGCCTCGGTGAAGGCCGAGCAGGACGAGGTCAAGGAGGCCGGTGGCCTCTACGTCCTCGGCACCGAGCGGCACGAGTCCCGCCGGATCGACAACCAGCTGCGCGGCCGCTCCGGCCGTCAGGGCGACCCGGGCGAGTCCCGCTTCTACCTGTCGCTGGGCGACGACCTGATGCGCCTGTTCAAGGCCGGCATGGTCGAGCGCGTGCTCTCGATGGCCAACGTGCCCGAGGACGTGCCGATCGAGTCCAAGATGGTCACCCGCGCCATCGCCTCCGCGCAGACCCAGGTCGAGCAGCAGAACTTCGAGATCCGCAAGAACGTCCTCAAGTACGACGAGGTGCTCAACCGCCAGCGCGAGGTCATCTACGGCGAGCGCCGCCGCGTCCTGGAGGGCGAGGACCTCCAGGAGCAGGTCGGCCACTTCATGGACGACACCGTCGAGGCGTACGTCCGGGCGGCCACCGGCGAGGGCTTCGAGGACGACTGGGACCTGGACAAGCTCTGGACCGCGCTCAAGCAGCTCTACCCGGTCACCCTCGACCTGGAGGAGCTGGAGGAGGAGGCAGGCGGCCCGGCCGGTCTGACCCCCGAGTTCCTGATCAAGTCCATCCAGGAGGACATCCAGGCCCAGTACGGCGCCCGCGAGGACCAGTTGGGCGCGGAGATCATGCGCGAGCTGGAGCGCCGGGTCGTACTGTCGGTGCTGGACCGCCGCTGGCGCGAGCACCTCTACGAGATGGACTACCTCCAGGAGGGCATCGGCCTGCGGGCCATGGCGCAGCGCGACCCGCTGGTCGAGTACCAGCGCGAGGGCTTCGACATGTTCACCGCGATGATGGAGGGCATCAAGGAGGAGTCCGTCGGCTTCCTGTTCAACCTGGAGGTCCAGGTCGAGCAGCAGGTCGAGGAGGTCCCGGTCGAGGACGCCCAGGTGGTGCTCGACAAGCTGGAGAAGGACGCCGCCCGCCCGGAGATCAAGGCCAAGGGCCTGGAGGCCCCGAAGCCGCAGCGGCTGCACTACACGGCCCCCTCGGACGAGGTCGGCGGCGGTGTGGTCGAGGGCGACTTCGAGGACCTCGCGCCGGAGGACGAGGGCGACGGCCTGACCCGCGCCGAGCGCCGCAAGGCCGCGAAGTCGGCCAAGGGCCGCCGCCGCAAGAGCTGAGCCGGCCGCCGGCCACCGGCCAGGACGCCACGCAGGGCGCCGTTCCCGCACCGGGACGGCGCCCTGCGCCGTTCGGTGCCGCCGGGGGCGCGGCAGGGTGCTCATCGGGCCTCCACGGCGGTGCACTGCCACTGTCCGGCCGGGCCGCGCTGCTCCAGCCGGAAGGCCACCATGTGGTGCCGTCGGCCGAGGTCGACCCGCACGCAGGCCTCGACCGCCTCCGGTGAGGGCGAGCGGTCGTGCACCGGGCCGAGCCGGGGCCGGTCGGCGGGGCCGCCGCGGCGCAGTGCGCCGGCCCGGACCAGCGAGGCGAGCTGCCCGTAGCCGTCCAGGCTGGTGTGCCGCATCAGCTGGCCGGAGGGCCGTGCGCCGGTCAGCACCTCGACCAGCTGGCGGGCGAACCGGGCGGCCAGTGCCCCGGAGTCGGGCCCGGGGGTGCCGGTGCAGGCAGAT
>NZ_JAHSQD010000398.1 GCF_020103755.1 Streptomyces sp. LS1784 | reverse complement strand
CGTTCGGCCAGCACCTCGCGGTCCCGCGCCCCGCCGAGGGCGGCGGCGAGCCAGCGCAGCTCGGCGACCAGGTCGTCGGTGGCACCGGGGGCGAGCAGCCGCCGGAAGGTCTGCAGGGCGCTGCGCAGCCGCCGGCAGGCGACCCGCATCCGGTGCACGGCGTCCGGCTCGTCCGCCCGGACGGCGTCGTCCAGACCGGCCAGCACCACCGCCTGCGCCTCGATGCGGGCCAGCAGCACCTGCCCCACCGTGGTCTCGGGTTCCGTCATGTGCGCTCGCCCCCTCGTCGGGTCGGCGGGAACGCCTTCCAGGCTAATCCAGGTACGGCTGCCGTCGACCCCGCAGGCTACTGAGGGCGCATCAGCCGGAACAGGGACCTACGGGCCCTCGTGCCGGATGTGAGTGCCATGGCATACTCCGGAGCGTGACGACCTCCTCCCACGCGACCAGGGCCCTGCGGGCCGCGGTGTTCACCGCGCTCGCCGTGCCGATGGCCGCGTTGGGCCAGGTGGTCATCACGGGCCGCCCGCTGCCGCTGTCACTGGTGGCCTCGGCCGGTGCCGTCGTCTTCCTGGTCGCGGCCGTGCTGGCCGGCGGGGAGCGGCGGATGCTGCACATCTCCGGCGTGATGGTGCCGGTCGAACTGCTGCTCAACACCACGTTCAACCTGGGCCAGACCAGCTGTTCGCCGGTGCTGGCCGGTCAGGTGCCCGCACGCGGGGTGAACCTGCTGGTCTGTGGCGGCGGTTCGGTGGACGGCTCGCTGCTGGACGGCCCGCTGGGCCACGTCGGACAGTTGGCGCCCGCCGCGACCCAGCTGCTGCTCCTGCTGGTGCACCTGGTGATCGCCCTGGCGGCCTCGGCCTGGCTGCGGATGGGCGATGCCGCCCTGTCCGCCCTGGCCCTGGCGCTGCGCGCCCTGCGCGAGTCCCTGGCCGGCCCGCTGCGTGCCCTGGTCGTCCTGCTGATCCCGGCTCCGGTGCGTCCGGTGCTGCGGGTGCCGCTGCCGGTGTCGGACCGCGCCCGGCCGCGCCGCGAGGACGTCGTGCTGAGCCCGGCGCCCCGGCGTGGCCCGCCCGCCTTCGCGCCTGCCTGCTGATCGACCGTCCCGTCCGATCACCCGTACCCGGCCGAACGGCCCCGGTACGCCCGCAGGCAGTGCGCACGACTCCCGCGTTCACCGACCCCGCCGCACCAGGTGCGGCTTCCCGCGCGCACCCGCGCGCCGCGTACAGGAGTTGACTTCCCCACCCATGTCCCAGGACAAGAACAAGAAGCGCGTCAGTGCCCGTGAGCGGATCCAGGAGGCGCAGCGCCGCGAGAAGCAGGCCGCCAAGCGCCGTCAGCGGATCGTGGTGACGGTCTCGGCCGTCGTCGTGCTGGCCCTCGCGGGCGGCGTCGCCGTCGCGATCGGCTCGGCCTCGGACAAGAACGACAAGTCCTCCGCCGCCGCCACGGCTCCGCTGGTCATCCCCGCCAACGCCTCCGGCCCGGACGGCACGGTGATCACCTACGGCAAGGCCGACGCCCCGCACACCATGGCGGTCTACGAGGACTTCCGCTGCCCGGTCTGCAAGCACTTCGAGGCGGCGAACGGCGAGACCGTCAAGAAGCTCACCGAGGACGGTCAGATCAAGGTGGAGTTCCACCTGGCGGCCTTCCTGGACAAGGGCCTCGGCGGCAAGGGCTCGCGCACCGCGCTGGCCGCCGTCGGCGCCGCGCTGAACGAGGGCGTGGACAAGTTCAAGGCGTTCCACGACGTGCTGTACGCCAACCAGCCGGACGAGCGCGAGGACGCCTTCGGTGACGTCAACCACATCCTGGACCTGGCCGGCCAGGTGCCCGGCCTGAAGACGGACGCCTTCGTGAAGGCGGTGACCGACAAGACGTACGCCCCGTGGGCGGCCAAGGTCGCCGACGCGTTCAACGACAGCGGGGTGACCGGCACTCCGACCGTCAAGGTGGACGGCAAGCAGATCACCCTGTTCGCCGGCAACGCCGTGGTCCCGCCCGAGCAGTTCACCGCCCAGGTGAAGCAGGCCGCCGGCCTCCAGTAGGCCGGACCACCACACCGCACGGCACCACCCGGCCCGGCCGAACTCCCGGCCGGGCCGGCTCCTCCCAGCCAGCCACCGGAGTGTGCTGCCATGACCGCCGCTACCACCGTGCACCCCTCCCGCTCCGCCCCCGACGACGCCGGCCGGGCCCCGATCGGCGCGAGCCGGGCCTACGCCTTCCTGCTGTTCCTCGGCGGGCTGGTCGGGCTGGCCGCCTCGGCCGTCCTGACCTTCGACAAGCTCCGCATCCTGGAGAACCCCTCCTACGTCCCCAGCTGCAACATCAACCCGGTGATCAGCTGCGGCTCGGTGATGCGCACCGAGCAGGCGGAGGTCTTCGGCTTCCCGAACCCGCTGCTCGGGCTGGCCGCGTTCGGTGCGCTGGCGGCGATCGGCGCGGGGCTGCTCTCCGGTGCCGCGTACCGGCGCTGGTTCTGGCTGGGCCTGAACGCGGGCACCGCGCTGGGCGTGGTGTTCGCGCACTGGCTGATCTACCAGGCGCTGTACGACATCGGTGCGCTGTGCCCGTACTGCATGGTGGTGTGGGCGACGGTGGTGGCGCTGTTCTGGTACACCACGCTGCACAACCTGCGCGAGGGCGTGATCCCGGTGGGCCCGCGCGCACGGGTGGTCGTCCGGGAGGCGGCCCGCTACCACTGGGCGCTGCCGGTGCTGTGGGCGGCGGTGATCGCGCTGCTGGTCCTCAACCGGTTCTGGTACTACTGGAGCACGCTCCTCTGACCGGCCGTCACCCCACGTACCCGTCGGAGTGCAGCAGCGCGGCGGCGCCGGTCCGCCGGGCCTCCAGGGCCCCGGTGAGCCGGCGCGCCGCACCGGGCTGCAGCAGGACGGCCGCCCGGGCCGGGGTGAAGTACCCGTGGTCGGCGATCTCCTCGGCCTGCGCGCGGACCACCGACCCGGCCGCGACCGTCCCGCCGTCGAACATGAACTGCACGGCGGGGTGGGCGTGTTCGCCCTGGTCGGGGATCGCGTCGCGCCACTCCACGACGAGCAGCCTCAGCGGCCCGGCCACCAGCCCCGTCTCCTCGTACAGCTCGCGGGCCGCGCACTCGGCGGGCCCCTCCCCCGGGTCCATCCCGCCGCCGGGGAACTGCCACTGGTCGCGGTAACTGGCCTTCAGCAGCAGGACCCTGCCCGCCTCGTCGGTGAGCAGCACGCTGCACCCGACGTAGGCGCGCACCATTCCGGCGAGCCACTCCTCCTCCGAGAGTGCCCAGGTGTCCGTCATCGCGCCTCCTCCGCCGGGTTCCCGTTGCCGCGGCCACTCTGCCGCGACTCCGGCGCCGGGAAAGGCGGTTCGCCCCTGATCCACCCGAATGAGTGCTACCCGAAGACCGCTTGCCGGAAGGCGTTGCGCAGCTCGGTGAGCCGCCGGATGTCCCGGTCGTAGTGCACCTTGTTGGTGAGCAGCACGGCCCAGCGTCCGAGCCGCCGGGAGACCCAGAAGCCGGTGCCGGTGAAGCCGTAGTGGACGAAGGTGCCTTCGGCCGGCCCGGTGCCGGGGGCGCACAGCCAGGACAGGCCGCGGGCGGGGGCGAGGCCGCCGGTCTGCTCGCGCAGCGACTCGTCGATCCACGCCCCGCCCCAGGGCAGCCCGGGCGGCGGGGCGAGCAGCGCGGCCAGGAAGGGGGCGAGGTCGCGGGCGGTGGAGAAGGCCCCGGCGTTGCCGGAGACCCCGCCGAGCAGCCGGGCGGAGGGGTCGTGGACGACGCCGCACAGGTGGACGCCGGCGCCCTGCTCGTACTCGGTGGGCGCGGTGCGGGCGGCGAGCGCGGCACCGAGCGGACCGTACCGGGTGTCGGCCATGCCGAGCGGCCCCCAGACCCAGCGCTCGGCGAGCTCGTCCAGCGGTGCGCCGCCGAGGTCCTCGACCAGGTAGGTGAGCAGTACGGCGGCGCGGTCGGTGTACTCGACGACCGCGCCCGGCGGGCGGTGCAGCGGTGCGGCGACGACCCCGGCCCGGATCGCCGCGAGGTCGCGCCCGTAGAGCTGCTCGAAGCGGGTGTACGGGAGCATCCCGGCGGTGTGGGCGAGGAGTTGACGGACCGTCACCGCTGCGGTGGGGTGTCCGGCGGACGGTGGCCACCAGTGGCCGAGCGGTTCGTCCAGCGGAAGCAGCCCGGACTGTCGCAGCACCCCGACGCAGGGCCAGAGCGCGACGACCTTGGTGAGGCTGGCGAGGTCGTACAGGGTGTCCGGCCCGGGCCGCAGCCGCGCGTACGGCCCCTGCCCGAGCAGGCCGTGGCTGCCGCCGCCGAGCGTGCCGGCGGCATCCCCGACGGCCCAGACGGCGCCCGCCCCGACGGTGCGCGCGCCGTCCCGGACCAGCCGGTCCAGCTCCCCGCCGGGCGCGGCCAGGCCGGGGAGCCGCTCGGCTCCGGGTGCATCGGGTGCTCGGTGGCTCATCCGTCCCCTCCTCGGGCCGACGGGAGCCTTCCCCGCGCGGCGGCCGCTCAGACCGCCGGAGCCAGCCGCTTGCCGAGGCAGATGCTCTGCGGGTGGTCCTTGTAGATGCCGAACTTCCGGATCGCGGCGTAGCCCTCGGACCGGTACAGCGCAACGGCCTCGGGCTGCTCGGTGCCGGTCTCCAGGATGACGCGGGTGCGCCCGGCCTCGACCGCGGTCTGCTCCAGGCGGCTCAGTACCCCGCGGGCCAGGCCGCGGCCGCGGGCCTCGGGGATCACGAACATCCGCTTCAGCTCGGCGTCACCGTCGCGCAGGTCGTCCGGTCCGGCCTGCTTGGCCCGCCAGCCGCCGCAGGCGACCGGACGGCCGTCCAGGTAGGCGATCATGAACAGGCCGGCCGGCGCCTCGAAGTCCGCGGGGCGCATGACGGTCTCGTCCGGGTCGCCGTAGCGGCGCACGTACTCCTGCTGCACCTCCGCCGACAGGGCCTGGGCGTCGGGGTGGGCGTAGCCGGTGATGCGGAACTCGACGGTGCCGGCGTCCCGGGTGGCGGTGGTGTTCATGGTTGAAAAGCCTACGATCCCGGCTCAGCGGTCCTCGAACCGGGCGACCAGGTCGTCCTTGCCGAACATCCGGGCGGTCTCCACGGCGCTGGGGGTGCCGGCCTGCGGGTCGGCCCCGCCGGCCAGCAGGACGTCGAGCACGTCCGTGGCGCCCTTGAAGACGGCACCCGCCAGCGGGGTCTGACCGCGATCGTTGGCGCGGTTCGGGTCGGCGCCGTACCGGAGCAGCTCCGCCACGGTGGCGGCGTGTCCGTGGTAGGCGGCGAGCATGACCAGGGTGTCGCCGCGGTCGTTGGTGAGGTCGGCCGGGGCACCGGCGTCCAGGTAGGCGGACAGGGTGTCGGTCTCCCCGGCACGGGCGGCGTCGAAGAGCTTCCCGGCGAGCGCGATCACCTCGGCGTCGGGGGCGTCGGCGGGCTGCTGGCTGGCGGCGTCGGTCACGGTGGGCGGCCTTTCCGGTCGGGTCGTCGGGCGGTCTCGGGGCTGCGCCCACGGCACGGTAGCGGCCGGTGCCGGAACGGGCCAGCGGGCGTCCGGAATCCGGATGACGGCCCGCACCCGCCACGACACTCGGCCGCGCGCGCCGCGCAGCCATTCGAGCGAACTTCCCGGACCCCCCGGAAACTTCCCGCCCGCCGCCCGGGAATGCCTCGGCACATCGAATCCCCGCGACGCCCGGCCCGCACCCCGGCCGGTCCGCACCCCGCCACCCGGCCGCCGGAACGGCATTGAACGGCAGAACCACCCATTTGCGCCGTTCCGTCATCTATTACTTTTTGTCACGATTAGTGCGCCTTCCGTAACACCCCCGCTTGTCCCCCCTTCCTGAGGAGCGGAACGTGATCCTCTCGATTTCCGGCATCGTCCTGTTCGGCACCATCGCCTTTCTCTTCTTCCGCCGGGACGGACTGAAGATCTCCCATGCCGTCGTCTGCGCCCTCCTGGGCTTCTACACCGCCGGCTCCTCGATCGCGCCGAGCATCACCGCGGGCGGCGCGAGCCTCGCCAGCCTGCTCAGCGGCATCAAGTTCTAGCCACCGCCCACTCTCCCCGTACCGGCCCGGGAGCGGATCCCACACCGCCCCGGGCCCCGTCGTACCCCACCTCCGCCACCCCAGCCCGTCCCATCGCCCGGGGAGTCAAGGAATGCCGCTCCACCGCCACCTCAGCAAGGGCCTCGCGATCGCCCGGACCACCGGGGACCACGCCTCCGACATGTTCGCCCCGCTCGCCGCCATCGGCCGCGGCCTGCGCCACCACGTCGGCTGGGCCGTGTCCCACTGGCAGGCCACCCCCAAGGAACGCCGCGGCCCGACGCTGTTCCTGACCGCCGCCCTGGGACTCGGCGTCTACCTGCTGCCGCACGGCCTGCTGTTCGCCCTGATCGCCCTGATGGCCAGCGCGGGCTGGGCCGGCCGGATCCCCAGGGCGGCGCCCGCACCGCCCGCCCCGGACGTCGCCGACGTCAAGCTCGGCGCCCTCTACGCGGCGCTCACCCCGTACCTGTGCGGCCCGGAGGACGCCAACCCGCTGTACCACTTCGAGGGCAGCCACAAGAACGCCTTCAGCGCGTGGGAGTTCGACCGCGAGGGCCGGCTCTCCCGGCTGGAACTGAGCTACCCCGCCTACTTCACCGACACCGAGCCGGCTGCCCGGGCCCGGATCGAGCAGGTGGTCCAGGGCAAGGCGGGCCGGGCCCGGGAGTACCGCTTCGACTGGGACGAGGAGTCCAACCGGCTGCGGATCACCGCGCTCGCCCCGCTGCCCACCGACATCGCCGCCCAGCGCTTCGTGGTCGCCCCCGGCGAGATCGTGCTGGGCTTCACCGATGAGGACGGCACCGCCCGGACCATCCCGGTCGTCCAGGGCGGCATGGCCGTCCAGCAGCCGCCGGTGATCTGGCGCACCGGCCCGCGCTCCTCCGAACCGCACCTGCTGGCGCTCGGCGTCACCGGCTACGGCACCTCCAGCCTGCTGCGCTCGATCGCGCTCCAGGCCCTCCCGTACGCCGACCTGGTGGTGGTCGACGGCGCGGGCACCGGGGAACACGCCTGTCTGGTGAACCGGCCCGGTGTGTACACCGTGGAGACCAGCCTGCACGGCACGCTGGCCGCCCTGGAGTGGGCCGCCGGCGAGACCGAGCGCCGGCTCGCCGCGCTCAACGCCGCCCGGCACGCCGGCTGCGCCCCGCCCGAGGACGTCACCCGGCCGCTGTGGCTGCTGTTGGACCACCCGACCGAGCTGAGCGAACTCGCCCAGGCCGAGGGCCGTCCCGACCCGCAGGACCTGCTGGAGCTCCCGCTGCGGCACGGTCGGGCCGCCCGCGTCACCGTGGTGATCGCCGACGACCTCGACGCCCGGGACCGGATCACCGCCACCGTCCGCGCCACCACCCGGGCCCGCGTGGTGCTCGGCCCGGCCGGCCCCGACGAGGGGCGCGCGGGCCGCCCGCGTCACCGTGGTGATCGCCGACGACCTCGACGCCCGGGACCGGATCACCGCCACCGTCCGCGCCACCACCCGGGCCCGCGTGGTGCTCGGCCCGGCCGGCCCCGACGAGGGGCGCGCCGCGCTCGGCGCACCCCTGGACATCGCGCCCG
>NZ_JAHSQD010000397.1 GCF_020103755.1 Streptomyces sp. LS1784 | reverse complement strand
CCGTCATGGCAGGCGGCGCGTTCGTCTACACGGCGGCCATCTCCACCGGCCACAACGGGAACTCCTTCCCCCCGGCCCCCTACGTCCACGCCTACAACACGGACGGCAAGGAGATCTACAACCAGAAGACGCAGCCCACAGTCAAGGGCGCCCGTCCGTAGGCGTTACTCCAGGCGCTTGGTGGTGGGGCGGCCATCCCAGCGGTAGCGCGGGGCCGCGCGGCGGATGAGCATACGCAGTGCGACGATCACGGTTGGCATGGTCGGGTGCTCACCCCCCCTTGCGGTGCTTGAGCGGCGCGTTTTGTCTGACGTACAGTCAGATCGGGATCAGGCGCCTGGCGCGCACATCATGGCCGCGCATTCGAAGCCGACTGGCGCCCGATCATCGGCACGTCGACCGTGTGGGTCCGGACGAGCTGAGCGCCGCGCGGCCCACGCCGAGCAGTCCTGCAAGGGGTAGGCCGACAGTCCGGTGTCAGAAGGTGCGGGAACGGGTGGGCGTCAGATCCGCTACCAGGAGCGCCAGTAGTTCCGCCGGCGCCTCGATGAAGCGGTAGTGGCCTCCCTCCAGGAGTTCGAAAGTCGCTTCGCCGCAGGCCGACCAGCCGGTCATCAGCGACGGCGCGATGCCCGTGTCCTCGCTCCAGCCAATGGCGGTGATCGGGCACGGCAGCCGGACCGGCTCGGCCACGTGATACCGCTTGTTCATGTCGACGTCGTTCCGCAGGACGCCGAGGTAGAGCGCGAGCAGGCTCGGTTCCAGGGTGCCGCCCAGTTCCGCGACGAGCTGGCGCAGTTCGGCCGCCAGCTCGTCGTCGCTCATGCCGAGGAAGCGGCCGTAGGGGCCGTCCTGCGGCGCGACCTCGGCGGAGACGAACACCTGGGTCGGGGCGGGGCAGCCCCTTTGGACCAGCCGTACGGCGGTCTCGTACGCCGCCAACGCGGAGCCGCAGTGCCCGAACAGTGCGTAGGGACGGTCCAGGTAGGGGCGCAGCACTTCGCAGAGGTCGTCGGCCATCGCCTCGTAGGTGGTGTGGGCGGGCTCGCGCATCCGGTTCTCCCGGCCGGGCAGCTGCACGGGGCAGATCTCGACGCCGTCGACCGATGACGGCCACTGGCGGTACATGCTCGCTCCGCACCCGGAGTAGGGCAGGCAGAACAGCCGCGCCGGTGCCACCGGCGACGGCTCGCGCAGGAACCACTTGTTGCGGGTACGGGCCGTCGGAGCGTCCACTGATGACCTTCCGTGTGGGGGGTTCTTCTCGGGTTCGGCTGCGGTGATGCGGCAGCGGTGAAGACGGTTGTGGTGCTGGTGGCCGTGATGATGGTGGCCGTGGTGCCGACAGGCGGCGGCGAGGTGCCGGCTCCTATCGGGTCCGCGCGGTGATCGGCAGGTGCGTGAAGCCCGCGATGACGTTCGAGCGCATCCGCCGCGGTGCCCCGGCGAGCTCGAAGCCGGTGAACCGGCCGAGCAGTTCGGCGAACAGGATCCGCAGGGCCACCCGTGCGACGGTGTGGCCGATGCAGTAGTGCGCGCCGACGCCGAAGGCGATGTGCTTGTTGGGTCGCCGTCGGATGTCGAAGGTGTACGGGTCGGCGAACACGGTCTCGTCGCGGTTGGCCGACCCCAGCCACACGACGACCGCGTCCCCCGCGGGGATCGGCACACCCCGGATCTCGACGTCGCGGGTGGCGTGGCGCATGAAGTGCTGGGTGGGCGAAGCCCATCGCAGTGCCTCCTCCACGCCGCTGCCGAGCAGCTCCGGGTGGGCCGCCCAGTCGTCCAGGACCGGGGTCCCGGCCAGTTCGACCATCGCCGCGATCGGTGGCTGGGCGGTGGTGACGGTCGCACCGAGCAGCAGGCTGTAGCAGTTGGACACGATCTCGCCCGGCGACAGTCGGCGTCCGTCCAGTTCCATGGTGAGCAGCACGCTGATCAGGTCGTCACCCGGTGCGCGCCGACGCTCGGTGACGATGTCCTGGAAGTAGGCGAACAGTTCGCGGTGGGCGGTCACGAGGGTGGCCCGTGGTCCGTCGGCGAGCTGGAACTCGGGGTCGTCCGCGGCGATGCAGGCGTGGGCGAGCCGGACCAGCCGCGGCCAGTCCTGTTCCGGCAGCGCCATCATGGTGCCGATCACCGCCATCGGCAGCGTGGCCATGGCGGCGGCGAAGTCGTACGGGCCGCCGTCGGCCAACGGCCGGAGCAGCTCGACGACGACCCGGCGGATGGCCTCCCGGTCGTTCTCCACCGTCTTGATCGACAGCGCCTGCTGCAGCGGGCCGCGCAGGTGCGCGTGCCGGGGCGGGTCGGTCGCGGCCATCTGGCGGCCGCCGGCGGGGTCGCCCTTGCCGAGGAGGTTGAGCAGGGTGCCCTGTTCGGAGGTGAACGTGGCGTGGTCGCGCAGGACCCGATTGGCGTCGGCGTGGCCGACGATCGACCAGTAGCCGATGTCGCCGACCGGCTGCCAGCTCACCGGGGCGTCGCGGCGCAGCCGTCGCCAGACCTCGTGCGCCCCGCCCTCGTGGTAGAGGTCGGGGTCGATCAGGTCGACCGGCTGTGGGGCGAGGACCGGGCAGCGCGTGGTCGGGGGGACCGTCGTCATCGGGGCTGCTCCTCCTGTGCCGCGTCGGCCGGGCCCCCGGTCGGGCCGTCCGTCGGGCCGTCCGGGCCCGGCGTCCGCATCCGCGCGGTGAGGGCCGTCGCCAGCTCGGCGATGGTCGGCGACATGTAGAGGGTCTGCGCGGGGAGGTCCACGTCGAACTCGCGCTGGGTGGCGACCAGGAGGTCGGTGGCCAGCAGGGAGTGTCCGCCGAGGTCGAAGAAGTCGTCGTCGACGCCGACCGGTTCGACGCCGAGGACGTCGCCCCACAGGTCGGCCAGTCGCGTCTGCACCTCGGTGAGGGGCGGGACGAACTCGTTGGGCACGTTGCGCGGTACCCGGGTGGCGGTGGGCAGTGCCCGGCGGTCGATCTTGCCGTTGCGGTTCACCGGCAGCTCGGGACGGACGAGGATCGCCCAGGGGATCAGGTAGTCCGGCAGCCTGTCCCGCAGTTCGTGGCGCAGCCGCCGGCCGAGGTCGGCGTCGCCCGCCGGACCGGGTTCCGCGGGCACGACGTAGGCCAGCAGCCGGGTGCCGCCCGCCGGATCGGGCTGCGGCAGCACGACCGCGTGCCGCACCCCGGGGAGCCGTTCCAGCTCGACCTCGACGGCGCGCGGTTCGGCGCGGTAGCCCTGGACCTTGACCTGGTCGTCCGCGCGTCCGACGAACTCCAGCGTGCCGTCCGGCAGCCAGCGCACGAGGTCGCCGGTCCGGTACATCCGGGCCCCCCGCTCGGTGCCGAACGGATCGGGCAGGAACCGTTCGGCCGTCGCGGCCGGGCGGTCCAGGTAGCCGCGGGCCAGGCCCGCCCCGGCCACGTACAGCTCCCCGCACTCGCCGACGGGCACCGGCCTGAGCTCGTCGTCGAGCACGGCGACCCTGGTGCCGCTGATCGGGCGGCCGATCGGCACGCTCCGCAGCTCCGGGAGGGTGCTGCTGGTCCAGCAGGTCGTGTACGTGGTGTTCTCGGTCGGTCCGTAGCCGTTGGTGAAGAGCAGCCCCGGGTGGCGGGCCAGCAGGTGCTGGACGTGGCCCGGCGAGGCCACGTCGCCCCCGGTGAGGACGTGCCGGACGTCGGTGAACGCCTCCGGGTGGGAGCTCGCCATCTGGTGGAAGAGCCCGGTGGTCAGCAGCAGGACCGTCACGCGCTCGGCCCGGACGACGCGCGCCACGTGCTCCAGCGTGATGGCGCCCGGGGGGAAGAGGACCAGCCGGCAGCCGTTGACGAGGGGGGTCCAGATCTCGAACGTGGACGCGTCGAACGCGACCGGCGCGAGGTGGAAGAAGACGTCCTCGGCGCGGACGTCCACCCAGTCCGCGCCCCGGACGAGCCGGTCGATCGCCCGGTGGGGCACACCGACGCCCTTGGGCTCGCCGGTCGAGCCGGAGGTGTAGCTGACGTAGGCGAGCCGGTCCGGGTCGCCGGGGCGGGCCGGGACCGCCGGCCCGGTGGCCGGCTCCTGCGTCGGGCCGCCTTCCGTCACCGTGACGACGGTGCCGGGCAGCCGCTCCCGCAGGGCCTCCTCGGTGATCACCATGCCCGCGCGGGCGTCCTTGAGCAGCAGCGCGTGGCGGGCGGCCGGGTCGTCCGGTTCGAGTCCGAGGTAGGCCCCGCCCGCGATGAGGACGGCGAGCAGGGCCACGATCAGCTCCGGCGAGCGCGGCACCAGCACGCCGACGACGTCCTCCTGCGCCAGTCCGGTCGCTCGCAGCCGCCCGGCGAGCCGGTGGGCGCGGTCGTTGAGCTGCTGGTAGGTCAGGGTCCGTCCGTCGCAGGTGACGGCGGGCGCGTGCGGGGCCCGCTCCGCCTGTTCGGCGACCAGCTCGTGGATCGCCCGGGCGTCGAACGGTGGCCGTCCGCTGCCGACGAACGCCGGGATGTCGGAGGTGAGGACCGTCTTGGTCAACTGCTTCCCGCTTTCCTGTGCTGAAGTGTCCCCGTCGGGGTTGAACGCGCGACCGCGTGGGCCGTCGGCGCCGCCGTGGCGGCCGTCGATGCTGTTCGGTGGGCGGTCGCGGTGGCGGCCGGTGCGCGGCACGCCGTGCGCGGTGCCACCGGGTGCGGCCACCGGCTCAGACCGCCGGCACGTGGAAGAAGGTGTCCCGCGTGGCGATGCGGCCCTGCGGCGTCATCCGGAAGAAGTCCGCGAACCGCAGCTCGACCTCGTCGCCGTCGTGCAGCACGCCGCGGAACAGGCCGTGCACCGCCACCTCGTCGTCGGTCGTGACCACGGTGGCCAGGGTGTGCACGCCGGAGCGGATCACCCGCTGGTCGCGGTAGAAGCGTTCGAGTTCGGCGTGTCCGACCATGGGCCGGTAGCCGGGGCGGTGGTAGCGGGCGTCCGGGGTGAACAGGGCGACCAGCGCGGGTACGTCCCCGGCGTCGACGAGCCGGTAGTACCGGCGGACCTGGGACACCGCCAGCGCCGGGATCGTCGGGGTTGCTGCGGCGGTCGGGGTTTCGGGTAGTGCCGGTGTCTCGTCGGGCTGGGAGAGGGTGTGGACCATGCCGAGGTGCTTCCTGTGATCGCCGTCAGGGGCTCAGAGTCGTGTACGTGGTGAGAGTTCCGGGACGGCCGCGGCGTCCGGGGCCGCCTTGAGTGCTTCGACCAGGCGCGCCGGCGTGGGTGCCTGGAACAGGGCGCCGAGGGTGAGTTCACGGCCGAACCTCACCCGCACCCGGTTGACCAGCCGGGTCGCGAGCAGGGAGTTGCCGCCCAGCGCGAAGAAACCGTCGTCGACGCCCACCGCGGGCCGGCCGAGCACCTCGGCGAACAGCGCGCACATCGTCCGCTCCGCCGGGGTTCGCGGCCCGGGCCCGGACGGTGCCGGTGCGGGGTCGGGGACGGGCAGCGCGGCCCGGTCGATCTTCCCTCTGGGCGTCAGGGGAAAGGCGTCGAGCGTGACGATCGCCGAGGGCACCATGTAGTCCGGCAGCGCCGCGGCGGCGTGCTCCCGCACCGACGCCGGGTCGAGCCCCGCGTCGCCGGCCGGGACGACGTAGCCGATCAGACGCCTGCCGGGAGTGGGCCCCGGTCCGGCGACCACGGTCGCCTGGGCGACGGCGGGGTGCCCGGCCAGGACCGCCTCGATCTCGCCCAGTTCGATGCGGAAGCCGTGGAGCTTGACCTGCTCGTCCGCGCGGCCGAGGAACTCCAGCTCCCCCTCGGCGTTCCAGCGGACCACGTCGCCCGTTCGGTACATCCGCTCGCCCGGTTCGCCGAACGGGCACGGCACGAACTGGCCGGCCGTCCGGCGGGGGTCGTTCAGGTACCCGCGCGCCACGCCCGCACCGGCGACGTACAGCACGCCGGCCACCCCCGGCGGCACCGGCGACAGCGCCTCGTCCAGGACGTACACCTGCCTGTTGTCCACCGGTCGGCCGAGGGGGACGACGTCGGGCACGGCCTGGCCGGGGCGGAGCACCCGGCGCGTGGTGAACGTGGTGGCCTCGGTCGGGCCGTACCCGGCGACCACCACGGAGTCCGGGCACCGGGCCAGGACGCGCCGTACCGCGTCGGCCGGCACGATGTCGCCGCCGGTCCACACCTGGCCGACCCCGGCCAGCGTGCCGGGGGACTCCTCGGCGAACACCCGGAACAGCCCGGCCGTCAACCACAGCGCGCCGACCCGGTGGTCGACGATGAGCCGGTGGAGGTCCGCGAGCGCCAGCTCGCCGGGCGGGGCCACGACCACCCGGCCCCCGTTGAGCAGCGGCACCCACCACTCGTAGGTCGAGGCGTCGAAGGCGTGCGGGGAGTGCGCGAGGACGCGCGGGCCGTCCTCCTCGCGCCAACAGCGTTGCGCGGTCAGGCTGATGACGTTGCGGTGGCTCAGGGCCACCCCCTTCGGCGTGCCCGTGGAGCCCGAGGTGTACAGGACGCACGCCAGGTGGTCCGGGCGCAGCGGCACGACGGGGTCGGTGGCCGGCTGGTCGGCGAGGCCGGGGTCGGCGTCGACGACGACACCCGGTGTGCCGAGGGACAGGGCGTCGTCCCGGGTGGCCCGGTGGGTGAGCAGCACCACCGCCCCGGTGTCGTCCAGGACGCGGCGCAGGCGGGCCGTCGGGGCCCGGGTGTCCAGCGGCACGTAGGCGCCGCCGGCCTTGCTGATCGCCAGGACCGACACCACCACGTCGACGGAGCGTTCCATGAGCACGGCCACCGTGCTGTCGCAGCGGACGCCCAGGGTGATGAGCCGGTGGGCCAGCCGGTTGGCCCGGGCGTTCAACTCCGCGTAGGACAGGGTGGTTTCCCCGCACACCACAGCGGGCGCGTCGGGCCTGCGCGCGGCCTCGGCCGCGAAGGCCGACGGCACCGTCGGGTGCGGCAGCGGCCGCGTGGTGCGGTTGGCGGCCACGACGGTCCGGTGCCGCTCCTCGGGGGTGAGGAGGTCGGGCCGGCCGATCGGCCGGTCCGGGTCGGCGGAGGCCACCGCGTTCAGGAAGCGGAGGAACCGCTGCTGGTGGGCGGCGAGTTCGGCCTCGGTGTAGAGCGCGGGGTTCGCGTCGACGTCGATCCGGGGCTCGGTGCCGTCGGAGCGGTCGTAGACGGAGAACGAGAGGTCCTCGACCGGCCCGTTGGACAGGTTGTGCACGGTGGCCCGGACACCCGCGAAGTCCAGGTGGTAGTAGAAGGACATGATGTTGACGACGGGCCCGAACAGGACCCGCTCCGACCCTGCCGGATCCAGCTCCCTGCGCAGGTCCTCGCTGCGGTGGCGCTGGTGCCGGCGCAGGGCGGCGACCTCCTCGGCCACCTGTCGCGCGAGTGCGGACAGCCCCTGCTCCGGGTGGACGCGCAGCCGCAGCGGCACCACGTTCGCCACCATGCCGGGTACGGCCGGCGCGGCGGAGCCGGTGCGCCCGGTCACCGGCATGCTGAGCACGATGTCCCGTTCGCCGCTGAGGCGGTGGAGGTACGCGGCGACCGTCGCGGTGAAGGCGGTGGGCCAGCTCGCCCCGGCGGGTCGCGCGGCCCGCCGCAGCGCCGCCAGGGTGGGCGCGTCGAGGCTGCCGGTACGGCGCAGGAAGCCGTCCGAGGCGGGCGCCGAGCG
>NZ_JAHSQD010000396.1 GCF_020103755.1 Streptomyces sp. LS1784 | reverse complement strand
AGCGAGCATGGAAGCCCACTATCCCCTCGGACCACGACTCGACCTGCTCAACCGTCAGCTCATCAGCACACAGTCATACCAACGACGCCGAACGCCAGCGGTAACGACAGATGCGGTTGCAGTACTAACCGCCTGCAATGTGGTCAGGTTGTCGTCATCGCCCAGGCGAAGAGACCTGCCGACGATCCTGAGTGCTGCTCTTGGCGAGTTGGCGGGATGAGCATGCGTTGTCGAGGTATTGTCAAATCCTGTGGACTGACCAGACAGCCCAATGACCGGTGATCAAGCAAGTGGCTTGCGGTAACGGACGTACTCGTTCTGCCGCCGGAACCCCACACTCTCGTAGAGCTCGTAGGACCGGTGCGGGTTTGCCGTGCCCGTGAACAGCCGGGCGGTCGTTGCACCCTGCTCACGAAGGCTCCGCAGCCCGTCCAGCAGTAGGACCCGGCCGATTCCGAGGCGTCGCTGGTCCGTCCGGACACTCAGCTCTTCCACCTCGCCCACGGTGTGGTCGTGATGGCGGATGGAGCAGAGGGCGACGCCGACCATGTCCTGCCCGTTCCAGGCAGCCCTCCAGCATGCTGGGTCGGCGGTGTCGACGAAGTCCTGGAAAGGCCATCTCTGAGCGAAGCCTGTGTCCGCGTACGAATCGACTACCGTCCTCCAGGCTGCACGGTAGTGGCTCGTCCCGATCGGCCCTGTCCGTATCCCGGCTGGCAGGTTGCTGCCCGGCTCGGGCACCTGCTGCAAATCGCCCAGCTCCAGCTCGACCAGGCTGAAGACACGTCGGTAGCCAGCTGCGCGCAGCAGCCCTGTGGCGTCCTGCTCGGAGGCCATAGCGTTCGCGCCGATCACTGCGGTCCGCGCCGCTCCATGCTGTTTGACGAGCTGGCGGATCCGCTCTTCGGCCCAGCTCAGCATGGCTGAGCCGATGCCCTGGCCGCGATGTTCGGGCAAGAGGTAGCCGCGGTGCAGGTACAGCCACGTATCGTCCCGCTCTTGCCACCACCGGATCGTCGAGTAGCCGACGACGCTCCCGTCGAGCACCACCAGGATCTGGTTCTTGGACGGCTCCTCCAACTTGGCAGAAGCTTCGGCGATCTCGGCCGCTGTCGGGAGCCCTTC
Source organism: Streptomyces sp. LS1784 (assembly GCF_020103755.1). Taxonomy (GTDB): domain Bacteria; phylum Actinomycetota; class Actinomycetes; order Streptomycetales; family Streptomycetaceae; genus Kitasatospora. The sequence goes on along the minus strand of NZ_JAHSQD010000396.1, from coordinate 6,547 downwards.
CACAACCGAACGGACATCGACCCGGTCCCGTTCAACACATCCCAGCCGCACCGCAGCCATGGCGCCGTGGTCTTCGTCGCCACGATACGGCCGGAACCCGAAGCCGACCGGAAGGTCCTGTCCTACCGTGCCATCCAACATGACCGGATGTTCTCGAACTTCGAGGCAGGTCCGCCACCCTATTCACGCCGCGGTCGTCTGGGGCCGTTCAACGAGCTCTGTGTGAGGCCAGCCGCCAGAACGCGAAGATGTACCGGCGGGTGAAGTCCTGGGTGAGGTCCTCCACGATCCCCCCGGACCACTCTCCTTCGTCCGAGACCGGCCTGAGGCTGCGGGCGTTCGCTCGCATCGCGAGCTGTATTTGCTCGATCTCGCGGGAACGGTCGTGCAGCTGCTCGACGGACAGGTCGCTCAAGAGCCGGTTGCCGACCATGCCGTCGATTCCGTCGGGCACCAGGCGTGGCAGCGGCGTGCCGGAGGTACGGGCCAGCTTGACCAGAGTCCGCCATTGCGCGGGCTGCACCGGGCCGTCGCGGTCCATGAAGCTGACCACCCGGACCCCGGGCCGCCCGCCGGGCACGGGCGGCCACCCGTTGTGCATCTGGACACCGGACCAGCCGTAGGCGGCGACGTCGGACAGCGAGCCCACCCGGTTGGCGAGCACGACCGGCTCCGGCAGCACCAGCAACCCGGCCGGCACCGGCAGGTCCTCTTCCCGGTCCAGCGTGGCGGTGTCGGCGACCTCCAGCGTGCTGGCGGCCGCCATGACCGCGGCGTGCGCGGCCGGCGAGCTGAACTTGACGGCCGGCACGTGGTGCAGGAACTGTCCGTCGTTGTGGGGCCGGCACAGCTCGGCGTAGGCGACGGTGTCCAGGATGATCGTGTGGACGCCGATATCGACCAGCGAGCTGGGGCCGAGGCTCAGCTGCTCGCCGCGGTGGGCCATCGCGGTGAGCAGGTAGGCGTAGCCCTGGCCGAGGACGCGGGCGGCCATGACGGAGTCGTAGGGGTAGTCGTGCATCAGCAGGCTGACCTGCTTCGCCCACAGATCGGTGGGGACGTGGTCGCGCACGTTCCGAAGCGGGCCGACGATCGGGTCGGTGGGTGCAACTGCGGTTGCCATGCTGCCTCCGACTGCTGGTGGGGCACCTGGTGGCGCCGGGCGCTGCCCGATGGTTCTCCGAAAGCTACGGGCCAATCCGATTGCGCTTCAACTAAGTTGCGAGAAGTTGCGAGTGCGGACGCCGTCATCCCCGACGTGGCCACCCAACAGGGAGAAGAGCGGCGCTTCTGGACCCGGGGGGAGCCCCAGGAAGCGACGTGGTCTGACACCGGCGACGAGACCTACGACGACTCATGGACAACCCCGAATACCGCAACCTGGGAATGACGCTCCCCGCCAGTCGGTGCCGACACCTGGACCACCGACAAGCGCCGCGCCTTCGCCAACGACCTGACCCACTCGCAGCTGGTCGCGGTGTCCGCCGCCTCGAACCGGGCGAAGGCCGACAAGGGACCGGATGCCTGGCGGCCGCCGCTGCGGTCGTACTGGTGCACCTACTCCCGCGCCTGGACCGACATCAAGCACGTCTACGGCCTGTCCGTCACCGAGCCGGAGAAGACGGCGTTGATCGAGATGCTCGACACCTGCGCGTAGCCATCCAGCGGGCCTGCCCGCCTGCCCAGAGCCGAGGAACAGGCGGGCAGGCTCGGCTGAGTTGGGCTTTCGCCTGCGCGGGCCAGTGCACGGGCTTTACGGTGTCCGCATCGGCATGACCGCAGGTCAGGTGTTCAAGGGGTGGGTGCGAATGGATGTTCCGCTGGCGGACGCGGTCGCGGCGGTACGCGACGAGCTGCTGAAGGCGGCGGCCCAGATCGGGGACGACCCGCAGGTGGTGTTCGCGGTGGGGCCGGTGGAGATGGAGTTCGAGGTCGAGCTGCGCGCGGACGTGAAGGCGAAGGCCGGCTTCAAGCTGTTCGCGGTTGGGGCCGAGACCGAGGCCGGGCTCTCCCGCGGCCGCACCCACCGGGTCTCCTTCACGCTCACCCCGAAGCGCCCGGATGGAACCGATCTCCTCGTCAGCTCCGCGCAGGAGCACCCGGAAGGGCCCGGCGACACCACCGGGCGCATCAACGGCTGAGAACCAGACCGCGGCCGGCACCACGTAGTCCGTCCGCGACCACGTGGTGACAAGCAGGGCGGGTTGTAGGGGGCACGGGTGGAGCGGGTACGGATTGCCGGGGTGAACGGGCCGGGCGGACGCGGGTCCGGGTACGCGGTCGGCGGGCGGCTGGTCCTGACCTCCGCCCACGTCACTGGCCCGACCGGCACCAGGGTGAAGGTGTTCCACCCGGCTGGCACTGGCACTGCGGACGGACGGGTGGTGTGGTCCGGTACCCCGGGCGGGCGCGACGACGCGGCTCTGGTCCTGGTCGGCGACAGCCCTCACTGGCAGCCGCCCACCGCCCCAGTGCGCTGGGGCCGCGCCGTCACCGACCGCCCCGGGATCCCGTGCGAGACCTGGGGCACCCCCGATGTCGCCCAGCGGTCCGGCCGGGCCGTGGAGGCCGAGCAGCTGCGCGCGCGCCTCAATCCGGGCACGGGTTTTGTCGGCAACGAGCACGTCGTCGACCTCGATCAGCCTTCGCCGGTGTGGCGGGCCAACGGCAGCTCGCCGTTCGCTGGGCTGTCCGGGGCGGCGGTGTTCTGCGACCGGCTCCTGACCGGTGTCGTGGCGGCCGACCGCGCCCACTCCGCCCATGGCCGACTGAACGCGGTACCCGCCTACGTCCTCCATCACGACCTAGGGTTCCGCACCGCCCTCGCTGAGTGGGATGTCGGCCCCAGCGGAGGCCTGCAGGCTGTCGAGTTCCAGGACCTCGCCGACCGCGCCCAGGATCCCGACCGCACCCGGTGCCTGCCCTCACCCGCGGCCCTCCTCCAGGCACGCCACCAGATCGTCCCCTTCCACGGCCGCCACGACCTCCTCACCGAACTGCAGGCCTGGTGCCAGCTTGGCGGCTTCGGCGCCTGGCTCCTCCACGGCCCCGGCGGCCAAGGCAAGACCCGCCTCGCCCACCACCTCGCCCACCTGCTCGCCGCCGACGGCTGGGCCGTCCTGTGGCCACGCACCACCGCCGGCCCGGACCAGCTGCGCGAACTCCGCCACGCCGCCAAGCCGCTGCTGGTCGTCCTCGACTACGCCGAGAGCCGCACCGACCAGATCGCCGTCCTCGTCGAAGCCGCCGCCGACCACCCCGCCAACACCCCGCTCAAGCTTCTCCTGCTCGCCCGCACCGACGGCGACTGGTGGCAGCAGGCGACCACCGCCACCAGCCTCGCCGAGGACTACCTCACCACCGCCCGCACCCATCACCTCGCCCCCCTCGGCACCCGCCCTTCAGACCGAATCGATCACTATCTTGAGGCGGCCCGGGCCCTCGCCGACGCCTGCCACAGTGTCGACGGTCTCACCGCTCATGACTGGTCCACCCTCGCTGGCACCCTGCGCCCGCCTCAGTTGGACCAGGATGCCTATGGCAACGCCCTCACCCTCCACATGACCGCCCTCGCCGACCTTCTCGACACCGCCGACGCCCGACCTCACAGCACCTCCGACTCGACCGACCTGGCCGCAGCCAGCTCCGTGCGGCAGGAAGCCGACCTCGTCGAGGACCGCCTCCTCGTACACGAGCGCCGCCACTGGCGACAGGCCGTCCTCACCCTCGCCCCCGCCCTCAGCCTCGCGATCCTGGAGACCGCACTCGCCGCCGCCCATCTCATGGGCGCAGCCGACCGCGAACAGGCTGACCGGCTCTGGCAGCGCCTCCCCGCCCTCGCCGACCAGACCCGAGACCAACGCAACAGCGTCACTAACTGGCTCACCGCCCTCTACCCCGCACCCGCGCCCGGCGGACAACCCTGGGGCTCACTTCAGCCCGACCGTCTCGCCGAGCGCCACATCGGCCGTGCTCTCGACGACCAGCCGGAACTCGCCGAACATCTCGTCGACGGTGCCGACGACATCCAGACCGCACAACTGCTGATCGTCTACAGTCGCGCCGCCGCTCACCCCGTCTTCTACAACCGCCTCAACACTCACCTCACCAACCTCTGCGTCCGCCACTACCAGCGGCTCGCACCACAAACTGCCATCGCCGCCACCCACACCAACCACCCGCAGCCTCTCGTCGACGCCCTCGACGCCCTCGTCACCACCGCCACCGTTCCCCTTGACGACCTCGACGCGCTCCACGACGGGTTCCCACTCGAAAGCCAGCGCCTGGCTGTCACCGCCGTCCGCCTGGCTTACACCATCGCCGACCGCACCCGGGCCCTGGCTGAGGCCGACCCGGACACCTACACGCCAGACCTTGCCATGGCCCTCAACAACCTCTCCCATTCGCTCGGTGAGGTGGGGCGTAGGGAGGAGAGCCTGGCCGCCATCGAGGAAGCTGTCGCCATCCGCCGTACCCTCGCGGCGGGCAACCCCAACGCCCACCTGCCCGGCCTCGCCAACGCCCTTACCAACCTCTCGCACCGCCTTGGTGAGGTGGGCCGGGGGGAGGAGGGCCTGCCAGCTGTCGAGGAAGCTGTCGCCATCCGCCGTACCCTCGCGGCGGGCAACCCTGATGCCGACGTGCCGGGCCTCGCCAGAGCCCTCACCAACCTCTCCAATCGGCTTGGGGACGCGGGCCGGCACGAGGAAGGCCTGGCCGCCGGCCTGGAAACCATCGGTCACTACCGCACCCTCGCCGCGGGCAACCCCGACACCTACCTGCCCGACCTCGCCATGGCCCTCACCAACCTCTCCAATCGGCTTGGGGACACGGGCCGGCACGAGGAAGGCCTGGCCGCCAGCCTGGAAGCCACCGGCCACTACCGCACCCTCGCCGCAGACAACCCCGACACCTACCTGTCATATCTCGCTGGCACCCTCAACAACCTCTCCAACCGGCTGGGTGAAGTGGGGCGGCAGGAGGAAAGCCTGGCCGCCATCCACGAAGCCACCGGCCACTACCGCACCCTCGCCGCAGACAACCCCAACGCCCACCTGCCCCACCTCGCTGGCAGCATCTATAACCTCTCCAACCGGCTGAGTGAGGTGGGGCGCCGGGAGGAGAGCATGGCTGCCATCGAGGAAGCTGTCGCCATCCGCCGCACCCTCGCGGCGGGCAACCCCAACGCCCACCTGCCCGACCTCGCCCACGCTCTGCACAAGCTATCCGCCCGGCTGAGTGAGGTGGGGCGTCGGGAGGAGAGCATGGCTGCCATCGAGGAAGCTGTCGCCATCCGCCGCACCCTCGTGACGGGCAACCCCAACGCCCACCTGCCCGACCTCGCCCACGCTCTGCACAAGCTGTCTCTCTGCTGGGGAGAGGTTGGGCGTTGGGAAGAAGCCGTGGCCACTGTCCGGGAGACCGTCGCCATCCGCCGAGGCTTGGCCGAGGACGATCCGGGTACTCACCTGCCCGGCCTCGCCCAGTCCCTACACAACCTGTCCGTCTGGCTCGATAGAGAGAGCCTCCCGGAGGAAGCCCTGGCCGCAGCCTACGAGGCGACCTGGTACTTCCGGACCCTGGCCAAGACGAACCACGAGGCCTACCTGACCGGCCTAGCCTGGTCCCTCAACGACCTGTCCAGCCGGTTGGAGCGAACCGGGCAACTGCAGGAAGCCCTGGCCGCTACCCAGGAATCCGTCGCCATTCGTCTCGTGCTTGCCCAGGCGAATCTGGATGCCCACCTGCCCGGCCTCGCCACCGGCTACTACAACCTGTCCATCAGGCTGAACGAGGTGGGGCGGAGGGCGGAGGCCCTGACCGCTATACATGACGCTATTTACATCCAGCGTGCTCTAGCCCAGGCCAACCCTGCGATCTTCGAAGCCGCTCTGCAACAGTCTCTGGACGCGGCCACCTGGTTCGAAATCCTCGACCCCTAGCCCGCAAGTCGTCGACCTACCGGAGGGCTGCAGGCCGAGGAATATCGCACCCATGGAATGACGCTGCCTGCCAGTCGGAGCGGACAGCTGGACGGACGACCAGCACAAGGCCTTCGCCAACGACCTGACCCGGCCCCAGCTCCTCGCGGTCTCCGCCGCCTCCAACAGGGCGAAAGGCGACCAGACCCCTGACCAGTGGAAGCCGCCGTCCCAGACCGCCTGGTGCCACTACGCGAAGGCCTGGATCAACGTGAAGAACCACTACAAGCTGACCGTCACCGAACCGGAGAAGACGGCCCTGGGCCCGATGCTCGACACCTGCCCGGCGGGATCATGACCACCCCCGACCCCGCCGACGGACCGCTGCTGACCGCAGGAATCCCGGCCGGGCCGGGCGGCGTGATGACCGTCGAAGTCGGCGTCATCACCGGCGACCTCACGCTGCGCACTATCTGGGACGGCCGCCAGGCGCTGCTCACCGTCCAGTACGACGGCGCCGACGAGTGGTACACCGTGGAGGGGTCCCCGGTGCCCGCCCCGACCGCGGCCGAGGCCGAAGCCGCCCACCGGACGATGGCGGCCGCCGTCCGGCGCGGCGGTGCGGC
>NZ_JAHSQD010000395.1 GCF_020103755.1 Streptomyces sp. LS1784 | reverse complement strand
GGGCCCGGCTCTACCTCGCCGGGCACCCGGCGCCGCTGCTGCTCGGCCGGGACCACGGGCCGATCACCCTGCCCGCCGACCTCGCCGGGCCCGCGCTCGGCCTGTTGCCGTGCCACGACGGGCAGGCCGCCTGGCCCGCCCACGAGGTCGAACTTCCGGCCGGCTGGCGGCTGTTGCTCTACACCGACGGACTGATCGAGGGCCGGGTCGGGGCCGGGTCGCGCCGGCTGGGCCAGGACGGGCTCGCGGACCTGGTCGGCGACCACCAGGCCGCCGGGCTGACCCGGGGGCGGCTGGTCGACAGCGCCATCGCCGAGGTCGAGGAGCTGAACGGCGGCGCGCTGACCGACGACGTCGCGGTGCTGCTGCTGGAGCGCAACCCGGTGCAGCTGATCCTGGGCTGACGGACGCACGGGCGAATACGTCGGCGAGCACGCGGGCGGGCGGACAACGCGGCGGCCCGGGTGGGTGAACTCCCCGCCCGGGCCGCCGCGTTGTCCGCTGCCGTTCCTACCAGGGGCCGTACGGCCCGGTGTTGCTCCGACCGCCCCGGCCGCCACCGCCGCCGGTCAGCGCCCGGATCGCCGGGCGGACGTCCACCACGTAGACGATCGAGGCGACCAGGCCGGCCAGGGTGCCGATGCCGGTGAAGAAGTTCACCCCGAACAGGAAGTCCCAGCCGAAGGAGATCGCCAGGATCGCCACCCAGAAGCCCTTGGTCTTCTTGTCGGCCGCCCGGTAGGCGTCCTCCCGGCGGGTGGCCGCGTCGGCCAGGGCGAACAGCTTGTAGGCGAGGATGGCGACCGTCGCCCACCAGATCGGGTTCAGGTAGGAAAAGGCCAGAATCTGAAACACTCCGACCATCTCGATCTCCTCTGCTCTCGACTCCGGCGCTGCGCCCGCCGTCCATCCTGGCACGACGACCGTCCGCAACGAGGCCAACGTCCCACGGTCACCGGATGTGCCCCGAGGCACACGGGCTCACTCCGCGGCGTCGGCGGCATCCCTGCGGGCCTTGGCGGACTTCTTCGGAGCGGACTCGGCGTCGCCCTCCGCCGCCGGCTCGGCCTCGACGGGTTCCGCGGCCAGCTCGGGCCTGTCGGTCTCGTCCGACGCGCCCGGGCGGGCCCTGTCCACCACGACCTTGCCGCGCTCGGCCAGCTCGTCGTACGTCTCCCTGGCCTTCACCGCCAGCTCGACCGCGCGGGCCACCTGCTGCATGGCGAAGCCCTGGGCCCGCTCCTGCAGGACCTTGAGGTCGGTGGGCAGGGTGGTGACCGTCTCGGTGACCTTGGCCTGCGCCCCGGTCAGCAGCGACTGCGCCTCCTGGAGCCTGGCGGTGGCCCTCTCCTGCGCGCCCTTGCGGTCCGCCGCCAGCGCCTCGACCCGGCCCGGCACCTCGCACAGCTTCTCGTACGCGAGGTCTCCGGCGCCGGCCAGGGCGTACAGCGGGGTCGGGTCGCTGAGGGTCTTCTTGATCTCGTCGGTGATGGGCATGGTTACCGGTCCTCCCGGTGGGTGTTCGGGGTGGCTGGGCCGCCGGTCGTCGCCCCGGAGGCCGACGCGGCGTTCTCCTTGAGGAAGGCGTCGTAGACCGCGAGCAGCGCCTGCTTCTGCTGCTCGTTGATCAGTGGATCGGCCAGGATCGAGGCCCGTAGCTCCAGGCCCTCGCCCCGCCGCTCCTCCAGGATCCCGGCCTGGACGTACAGCGTCTCCGCCGAGATCCGCAGCGCCTTGGCGATCTGCTGGAGGATCTCCGCGCTCGGCTTGCGCAGCCCGCGCTCGATCTGGCTGAGGTACGGGTTGGACACGCCGGCGGCCTCCGCCAGCTGCCGCAGCGAGTACTGGGCGTTCCGGCGCTGTTCGCGGATGTACTCGCCCAGCGAGCCGACGTTCAGTGAGGCCATGCGGACAGCCTGCAACACCCTGCTTGCAAATGCAAGCAGGGTGCTAGCGGCAGCAAACGCGTCGGGCGGGCGGGGCTCGGCAGGCGGGTGATCAGGCCAGATGACGGAGGAGGAGCTCGGTGAGCCGTTCGGCGGAACGCAGCGGGAGGTAGTGGTCGGCGTCCGGGACGAGGTGGCTGCGCGCGTCGGGGATGTCGGCGGCGAGCCGCCGGGCGATGACCGCGATCTCCGGGTGGTCACGGTCGCCGTGGACGACCAGGGTGGGCGCGGTGACGGTGCCGAGGAGCGGCTCGGCCGCCCGGGCCGGGGCGCCTGCGAGGTGGCGCTCGCTGACGATCCGGCGGGCCGCGTTCTCCTCGACCATCGCCGCGATCAGCTCGCCGCCCGGTGCGTCGCGGCCCATGGCGGCCCAGACGGAGAGTTCCAGCTCGGCCAGGGCCGCCGCGTCGCCGCGCCGCCGGGCCTCGGCGTAGGCGGTGGTCTCCGGGGACGGCGGCCAGTCGTGGCCGCTGACCGAGGCGCCGACCAGGCCGAGCGCGGCGACCCGGCCGGGGTGGGCGAGGGCGAAGTCCAGCGCGGTCTCCCCGCCCATGCTCAGGCCGACCAGCGCGGCGCTGCGCAGACCGAAGTGGTCCAGTACGGCGCCCAGGTCCGCGACGTCGTCGAAGGCCTGCTCCGGCGCGCTGGAGCGGCCGAGGCCGCGGGCGTCGTAGCGGATCACGTCGTGGTGCCGGGAGAGCGCCGGGGCGACGGCGTCCCACAGCCGGGAGTCCATGCCGGAGCCGTGCAGCAGCACCACCGGGCTGCCGGTGCCGCGGCGCTCCGCCCACAGCAGGCCGCCGCCGGGGGCGGGGACGTGGACCTCGGCGGCGGGGGGATCGGTGTGCAGGCTCATCCGGTGATCCTTCCAGAGGCCACGCCGGGCCCGGTCGGCCGGGCCCGGCGGGCCTCTGGTCGCTCATGCGGACTCGGGCAGCCGGATCGGCATCAGGACGGAGAAGGTGCCCGCCCGGCCGGGGGTGCGGACGGCCAGCGGGGCGATCGGGCCGCCGAGTTCGAGGAGCAGCTGTTCGGGCCGCCCGGCGTCGAGGGCGTCGAGCAGGAAGTCCCGGTTGACGGCCAGCCGGTAGCCCTCGGGGGCCGGGTCGTCGGCGACCGTCAGGAGGCCGTCCCCGGTCACGGTCAGGACGGTGACCTCGCAGTCGGCGCCGTCCGGGCCGGAGGGCAGGGTGCGGGTGGTGCCGCTCTCCACTGCGGCGCGCAGTTCGGCGGCGGGCAGGGTGATCCGGTGCTCCGGTTCGAGCCGGGTGACGGCCCGGTGGTCGGGGTAGTCGACGTCCGGGGCGGCGCCCTCGATCCGGTGCTCCCCGGCCTCGGCCCGGACCAGTCCGCCGCCGAGGGTGAGTGCCACCTCTGCCGCCCCCGCGCCGAGCAGCGCGCGCAGCGCGTCCACCAGCGCGGTCGGGACGACCGTGCCGGCCACCGGCCGCTCGGGCGTGTCGCCGGCGGCGGGCACCTCGGCGAGGGCCATCCGGTAGCGGTCGGTGGCGACCAGGCGCAGTACCGGTCCGTCCGGCTCGAAGAGCACGCCGGCGAGCGAGGGCAGCTCCGGGTCCGCGCAGACCGCGAAGCGGACCGCGTCCAGGGCGGCCGCGAGGTCCTCGGCCGGGACGGTGAGCCGGAGTCCGGCAGGGGTGGTGGTCATCGGCTGCTCCCTCTGGTCGATCATCGTGTGGATCAGGGAGAGCTCGCGGCGGGCGTCGGCGAGGCCGTCCTCCAGCCGGCGCAGGTGCGCGTCGAGCACCTGCCGGGCCTCGCCGCTGCCGGGTGCGGCACCGAGCACGGCCCGGATGCCTGCCAGCGGCAGGCCGACCCGGCGCAGCCGGGCCAGCAGCCGGGCGTCGGCGAGCTGGACCGGCCGGTACCAGCGGTAGCCGGTCTGCGGGTCGACCCAGGCGGGGGTGAGCACCTCGGCGCCGTCGTAGTAGCGCAGGGTGCCGACGCCCAGACCGCTGGCGCGGGCCAGTTCGCCGATGCTGTGCAGCTCGCTCTCCATGCCGGTGACTCTGCGGGCTCGACCTGGTCGAGGGTCAAGCCGGGTCGGCGAGGTGGGCCAGCTTGTGCGGGTTGCGGACAGCGCGGATCTCGGAGATCCGCACGGTGCCGTCGGGCTGCTCGGCGAAGTCGAACACCGAGACGGAGTCGACCGCTCCGTCCACGGTGATCAGCACGCCGGGCTCGCCGTTGACCAGGACCGGACGGGCACCGGCCCCCTCGCCGAGTCGGCGGAGCACCCCGAGGACGAAGCGGGCGACGTTCTCGGCGCCGGTGACCGGCCGCAGCGCGGCGCGGATCACCCCGCCGCCGTCCGTCCAGCCGGTGACGTCGGGCGCGAGCAGTTCCAGCATCCGGTTGAGGTCGCCGCCGACGCAGGCCGCCAGGAACTCGTCGGTGGCCCGGCGGCGCAGCTCGGGCGGAGCGTCGTAGCGCGGCCGGCGGGCGCGCACGTGCGCCCGGGCCCGGCTGCCGACCTGGCGGCAGGCGGCCTCGGTGCGGTCCAGGGCCTCGGCGATCTCCCGGTAGGAGAAGCCGAAGGCCTCCTTGAGCACGAACACCGCCCGCTCCAACGGCGACAGGCTCTCCAGCACCACCAGCAGGGCGACCGAGACGGTCTCGGCCCGCTCGACGCCGTCGGTCGCGTCCGGCTCGGTGACCAGCGGCTCGGGCAGCCAGGGGCCGACGTAGGACTCGCGGCGGACGGCGGCCGAGTCCAGCTTGTTGAGCGCGAGGTTGGTGACCGTACGGGCCAGGAAGCCGCCGGGGCCGGCGACCGGGCCGGTGACGCCGCTCCAGCGCAGCCAGGTGTCCTGGACCAGGTCCTCGGCGTCGGCGACGCTGCCGAGCATCCGGTAGGCGATGCCGAAGACCATCCGCCGGTGCTGCTCGAAGTCGGCCAGCCTGGGGTCGGTCGGTCGGGTGTCGTCGGCCTGCGCGGCCCCGCTGGTCGGCCCGGTCCCGTGGGTGTCGGTCACCCGCGCGACGCTACCGCACGGTAGCCACCGCGCTCAGCTCCGGAAGGCCTCGTAGGCGGGGGCGAGCACGGCGGCGAGGTCGCGGCCGTGCACGGTGATGCCGGAGCGTCCGAGGCGGCGCAGCGAGGGCTCGTCCGGGCCGTCCTCCTCGGGCGGGGCGGGGTGCAGGGTGAAGTCGCCGCGCCAGTAGGCGGCGACGTTGACCACGGGCGGCTTCGGTTCGTCGGTCAGCGGTTTCGGTTCACCGGTCATGCGTCCTCCTCGGCCACGGCGTCCTCCCGGGTGAGGGCGACCAGTTCGCGCAGCGCCTCGACCGGCAGGTCGGTGAGCCAGCGCTCACCCTCGCCCACCACCGTCCGGGCCAACGAGCGTTTGGCGGCGAGGAGTTCGTCGATCCTCTCCTCGACGGTGCCGACGCAGACCAGCCGGCGGACCTGGACGTCCCGGCGCTGGCCGATCCGGAAGGCGCGGTCGGTGGCCTGCTCCTCGACCGCCGGGTTCCACCAGCGGTCCAGGTGGATCACCTGGTTGGCGGCGGTCAGGTTGAGGCCGGTGCCGCCGGCCCGCAGCGAGAGCAGGAACACCCGTGGCCCGTCCGGGGACTGGAAGCGTTCGACCAGTTCCTCGCGGCGCGCCCGGGGCAGGCCGCCGTGCAGGTGGAGCACCTCCTCGCCGAGCCGGCGCTCCAGGTACGGTCGGAGCATCGTGCCGAACTCGGCGTACTGGGTGAAGACCAGCGTCCGGTCACCCTCGGCCAGCGCCTCCTCCAGCAGTTCGGCCAGCCGGGCGACCTTCCCCGAACGCCCGCCCACCGCCGAGCCGTCGTGCAGCAGTTGGGCCGGGTGGTTGCAGACCTGCTTGAGCTTGCCGATCGCAGCCAGCACCGTGCCGCGCCGCTCCACGCCCCGGATGCCCTCGACCCGCCGCAGGAGGTCGGCGACCACGGCCTGGTAGAGGCCGGCCTGCTCGGCGGTGAGGTTGCACCAGACGGTCATCTCCTGCTTGGCGGGCAGCTCGGCCGCCACCGCCGGGTCGGACTTGACCCGGCGGAGCACGAACGGCGCGGTGCGGCGCCGGAGTTCGGCGGTGCGCTCGGGGCTTCGGTGCAGCTCGACCGGGATCGCGTAGCGTTCCTTGAAGCGCTCGGCCGGCCCGAGCAGGCCGGGGTTGGCGAAGTCCAGGACGGCGTGCAGTTCGGCGAGCCGGTTCTCCACCGGGGTGCCGGTGAGCGCGATCCGGTGCCGGGAGACGGGCAGCGCGCGGATCGCCCGGGACTGCGCGGTGCCGGTGTTCTTGATGTGCTGGGCCTCGTCGGCGACCACCCGGCGCCAGCGGATCGCGCGCAGGGCGGCGAGGTCCCGCTGGACCAGCCCGTAGGTGGTGATGACCAGGTCCACGCCCCTTACCGCTGCAGCGAGTTGCTCCGCGCCGAGGCGGCCGGCTCCGTGGTGGACGTACCGCCGCAGGCCGGGGGCGAAGCGCTCGGCCTCGCGCTGCCAGTTGCCGACCAGGGACATCGGGCAGACCAGCAGGGTGGGGCCGGTGGCGCCCTCGGAGCGTTCGGAACCCTTCTCGGGCCCCTCCTCGGAGATCTTCTCAGCGCCCTTCGCGGAGCTCTCCTCGGCGGCCTTCTCGGAGGCGAGCAGGGCGAGGGTCTGGACGGTCTTGCCGAGGCCCATGTCATCGGCCAGCACGGCGCCGAGGCCGAGCCCGGACATGGTCCGCAGCCAGGCCAGTCCGCGCTCCTGGTACGGGCGCAGCACGGCCCGGAAGTCCGGCGGCAGTTCCGGTGCCGGGGCGGCGCCGGACTGCCCGGCGAGCAGCTCGCCGAGCGGACCGTCCGCGCGCACCGAGGTGACCGGCAGCCCGGCGACCGTCGCCTCCGGGTCGAGGGCGAGCCGCAGCAGCTCGGTGGCGGCGAGCACGCCGTCGCGCCGGTCGGCGAGGAAGGCGAGCGCGGCGGCGATCTGCGCCGGGTCGGCCTCCAGCCAGGTGCCGCGCACCCGGACCAACTCCTGCTTGGCAGAGGCGAGTTCGGCCAGATCCTGCTCGGTGAGCGGATCCCCCTCCGGGCCGAGCGCGGCCTGCCAGCGGAAGGCGACCACGGCATCCCGGTCCACCTGGCTGGTGACCGCGAGCGAGCCGGGCGCGGGCGGGGTGGTGGCGCGCAGGGCGAGCCCGAGCCGGGGACGGCGGCGCCACCAGGCGGGCAGCAGCACCCCGAAGCCGCCCTCGGCGAGGGCGGGCGCGGCGGTGCGCAGGAAGTCCAGTGCGCCGGCCCGGTCCAGCGGCAGGACGGACGGGCGGGAGCGGTGGCGCAGCCCGTCCAGGGCGGGCCACCGGTGGGCGGCGCGGGCGAGTTCGGCGACCAGGACGTCGACCGGGTCGTCGGCCTTGCGGGCGAGCGCGGCATGGGCGGCGCCGCCCTCGTGCAGGTCGGCGGCGCGGACCAGCAGGGAGGGCTCGTCCACGGCCTGGAGCAGGAACTCCAGCTGCCAGGCGTCGTCGGAGGGGCGCCCCTGCGGGTCGTCCGGGTCGGGGCCGAGCGGCTCGACCAGACGGAAGCAGAGCCGCAGCGCCGGGTCGACGGGCTCGGCGGCGGCGTACCAGGCGCCGAGCCGGCGGCGCAGTTCGGCGACCTCCTCGGGCGGGGCGCCGTCGATCCCGCCGTCGGGGGTGCCGAGGGCGTGCAGCCAGCGCTCGGCGACGGTCCCGGCCTCTCCGGGCGGCGGGAAGGGGGTGTCCGCCAGTGCGGCAC
>NZ_JAHSQD010000394.1 GCF_020103755.1 Streptomyces sp. LS1784 | reverse complement strand
GTCGGCGGCGGCGCCGTCCAGCAGGGCGCCGCCGGTCGGCACGCCGCCGGTCAGGGTTCCGTCCGCCGGGGGTCCGTCCACCAGTCCGGCGTCCACGGAGGGACCGCCGCCCGACGGCAGCCCACCGGGCGCCCCGCCGTTGGACAGCCCGCCGTCGGACACCCCGCCGTTCGATCCCCCGTCGCGGGAGACGGTCACGCCGCTCGGCCCGCCCGCGTCCCCGAACTCCTCGCCGTATCCGGGCATCCCGGCGAACCCGGCCTCCTCCGGGTACCCGTCGTCGACACCCGGCCCGACCGGTGCGGCGGCGTCGGCCGCACCCGGGCGCCCGCCCGTCGGCAGACCGTCCGCGAGTTCGTCCGCGAGCGCGTCCTCGGCCGCGATGGCCGCCAGCCGTGCCGCGGTGTCCATGAACGCCGGGTCCGCCCGGTGCACCGCCCGGTAGAGCGGCAGCGCCGCGGTGCTGCGCCCGGCCCCCTCGTACGCCCGGGCCAGCCAGTACCGCAGCTCCTTGCGCTGCGGCTGCTCGGAGCGGCAGCGGGCCAGGGAGGCGGCCAGCGGCGCCTGCGCCTGGGCGCACATGTCGAGGCGCACCCGCGCCATCCCGGCGAACAGCCCGGCCTCGATGCCGAGCAGCGGGTCGTCCAGCAGGCGGTCGGTGTCCCGGATCAGCTGCTCCCAGTCCTTGAGCAGGTAGGACCGGCAGGCGTAGAGGAAGCGGGCGGACGGGTCCTCGCTGGGTGCCGGGCACTGCTCCAACGCCCGGTCCAGCTCGGCCAGGTGGCGGCCGTCCAGCCAGTGCGAGGCGTGCGCCAGCGCGAGGTCGCGGGCGTCCTCCAGCACCGGCTGCACCCACCAGCCGAGCCAGTACCAGGAGCTGAGCGGCCGTCGGTGCAGCCGCCGCTGCTCGCCGAACCGTTTCTGGTGGCGGTACATGGCCAGCAGTGCGGCCGAGGTGTCGCTGCGCAGTGCGTGCAGCCCGAGCCAGGCGTCGGCCATGCCCGGGTCCAGCCGGACGGCGGCCCGGAACTCCTCCTCGGCCCGGGTGTACGCGCCGGCCGTGTAGGCGTCCATGGCGCGCAGCCAGGCGCGGTCGGCGAGCCGGTCGGGCCCGCCCGCCGTGCTGTCGGAACTGTCCACCGTCGTCACTCACGCCCCCCGCGGTGCGGCCCGGGGCTCGGCCGGCGGGTCGCCTGCGCCTGGCCCGGCCGGTGGTCGTCGACCCCCTTCGGCGCATATGCGCCTGCCAGGAATCGTACCGGCGCGGGGCTGATCCGGAAGGGTGCCGCACAGGGTCAAATGCGATCGCGCGAGCGGCCGTTGAGCGCCCGGGTGACGAAGCGGGCGGCGGGGGAGCGAGTTTCGGAAGGGGACCGGACGGCGTCCCCGGCTCACGGGGGAACAAGCCGGGGGCGCCGGGTCCGAGGCGACCGGAAGCTTTCGTTCCGGCGGCTGAGGAGAACCTAGATCCTGGCGATGTCGCAGGTCAAGGCGGTGGTTGAAGGTTCACCCACGGTGCTCGCGGCGATCCGTCCGGTCACCCCGTCGACCCGCGTCGCGGCGTACGGGCGGCTCGGGTCGGCGGCGAAATGCGCCGATTCGGCCCGGGCCCAGCCCGCCCAGAACTCGGCCAGTTCCGGACCGTCCCGCTCCTCCCCGCGCCGCCGGGCGGAGGCGGCGTCCAACTCCATCCAGACCACCCGGGCCAGCCAGGGCCGCACCGCCCGCCGGCCCGCGCCCACCCCCTCCACCAGCACCACCGGCGCGGCCGGCACCGCCGCCGTGCCCGCGAAGCGGCGCAGCGTCCAGTCGTACACCCGGTACTCGGAGTCCCGCCCGGCCGCGAGCGGCTCCAGCACCTGCTCGCGCAGCCGTCCGGTCCACCCGAAGGGCTCGCGGTGGGTGGCCAGGTCGTCGAGGTGGACCACCGGGGCCCCGCCGAGCGCCGCCGCCAGCCGTCCGGCGAAGGTGGTCTTGCCGGAGCCCGCGTGCCCGTCCACCGCGACCAGCCGCACCGGCCCGCAGGAGGGCGGCAGCGCGCGGAGCTCCGCCGCGAGCGCGGTCAACCGGTCGTCCGGAGCGGGCCCGAGGCGGGGCGGGAGAGGTTCGGATACAGCCACAACGTCAACCCTACGGTGCCGTAGCCCGCCACTGCGGACAGTTCATCTGTGCAGGTCGTGACGGCAGCGCGGGTTTCGGGCATACTCGCCTTCGCCACGACTGTGAACGGCCGTTCACCGCAACCCGGTGCCGGTCGGTCCGACTGCCCCACCCACGCCGGACCAGCCGACACCCCGGTCCGGCGCCCGATCGAGGAGGCGACCGCCGCCATGACCCCCTCCCCTGTGAAAGCCGTGGAGCGCCAGCTGCCCAGCGAGGAGGCCCGCGAGCTGCTGAGCCTCACCCGGGAGCTGGTCCAGCGCGAGCTCCGGCCGCGCGCGGCGGAGGACGAGGCCGCCGGCCGCTTCCCGCGGGAGGCCTTCCGCACCCTCGGCGAGGCCGGCCTGCTCTCCCTCCCGTACGACGAGAAGTACGGCGGCGGCGAACAGCCCTACGAGGTGTACCTCCAGGTGCTGGAGGAGCTCGCGGCCGGCTGGCTGGCCGTCGGCCTCGGCGTCAGCGTGCACACCCTGTCCTGCCACGCGCTCGCCACCTTCGGCACCGACGAACAGCGCGACACCTGGCTACCCGCCATGCTCTCCGGCGAGCAGCTCGGCGCCTACTGCCTCTCCGAGCCGCAGTCCGGCTCCGACGCGGCCGCGCTGCGCACCCGCGCCGACCTCGACGGCGAGGCGTACGTGGTGAACGGCACCAAGGCCTGGATCACCCACGGCGGTCAGGCCGACTTCTACAGCGCCCTGGTGCGCACCGGCGTCGACGGCCCCAAGGGCATCAGCTGCCTGCTGGTCCCCGGCACCCAGCAGGGCCTGTCCGCGGCCCCGCCGGAGCACAAGATGGGCATGCGCTCCTCGCCGACCGCACAGCTGCACTTCGACGGCGCCCGGGTGCCCCGCGAGCGGCTGATCGGCGAGGAGGGGCAGGGCTTCCAGATCGCGCTCGCCGCGCTGGACTCCGGCCGCCTCGGCATCGCCGCGTGCGCGATAGGCGTCGCCCAGGCCGCGCTCGACCTCGCGGTCGACTACGCCCGCACCCGGCGCCAGTTCGGCCGCCCGATCGCCGAGTTCCAGGGCCTGTCCTTCATGCTCGCCGACATGGCCACCCAGATCGAGGCCGGCCGCTCGCTCTACCTGTCCGCCGCTAGGCTGCGGGACGCCGGCCGGCCGTTCTCCAAGGAGGCGGCGATGGCCAAGCTGTTCTGCACCGACGCGGCGATGCGGGTGACCACGGACGCCGTCCAGGTGCTCGGCGGCTACGGCTACACCCAGGACTTCCCGGCCGAGCGCTACATGCGCGAGGCCAAGGTGCTGCAGATCGTCGAGGGCACCAACCAGATCCAGCGCCTGGTGATCGGCCGCCACCTCACGAAGGCCTGACGCCCGGGGCCCGCCCGGTGGGGCCTGTCGGACCCGGCAGTGATCCTCCGGGCAGGCCGCGGCCCCCCACACACGGCCTCCGGCCGTCACTCCAGGGTGCGGAGTGACGGCCGGAGGCGTTCCTGTCGCGGCGTCAGCTCGCCTTGGCGGTACGGGCCGTCAGCGCCGGACGACGGCGGCGCTGCTCCGGGATGGCGGCCCGCAGCGCCGAGACGTTCGGGACGGCGGGCGCCACCGGAGCGGCCTGGACGACCGAGGCGAGCCGCACCGGGCGGTGCGCGACGGCGTGCGAGAACGGCTGGGTGCGCCAGTCCAGTCCGCTCGGGAGCTTGAACAGCGCGGCGAGCCCGGCCGGTTCGGCGTCCTCCGGGGCCTCGACCTCGGCCAGGTCGTCCGTCGGCACGCCCGAACCCGGGCAGATCGCGGGGGCGAAGGGGTTCCAGGCCGTCGGCAGCAGTGCGTGCTGTGGCAGCCGCTCCTCGTCCGCCACCAGGGCGATCGGGCGGCGGCACTCGGGGCAGTTGACCCGGAAGATGTCCCAGGACTCGGCCTCGCCGGGGTCGGTGCCCGGCATGTGGTCGACCGCGAGGTCCTCGCGGTCGGTCATATCGTCGGTCTCGTCGGCGCCCAGCACGCGCTGGTCAGTAGCAGGCATGAGGATCCCCCTAGGATCGGGCCCGGCGTGGTCGTCCAGGGCCACAACCAGCACTTCCCTGTGATCCGGATTCATAACCCTGCGGTCACGCGCACCGTGATGCACCGGGTGTGTCCTTGGCCACACCGGATGCCACATTCACCCGGCATGTGCCCGCCTGACACCTGCAATCCCTCCCCGTGCCACCGCGTGCGCCCCCCGTGCTCCCGACCGGGTAGGTTTGCGCACTGTGGAGGATCTCGACCAACGCATCGTCCAGCTGCTCCTCGAAGACGGCCGGATGAGCTACACGGACCTGGGCAAGGCCACCGGCCTGTCCACCTCGGCGGTGCACCAGCGGGTGCGCCGCCTCGAACAGCGCGGGGTGATCCGCGGCTACACCGCGATCATCGACCCCGACGCCGTCGACCTGGCGCTGACCGCGTTCATCTCGGTCAAGCCCTTCGACCCGAGCGCCCCCGACGACACCCCCGAGCGTCTGGCCGGCCTGCCCGAGATCGAGGCCTGCCACAGCGTCGCCGGCGACGAGAACTACATCCTCAAGGTCCGCGTCGGCGCCCCCGGCGACCTGGAGGACCTGCTCGCCCGCATCCGCAGCGCCGCCGGCGTCTCCACCCGCACCACCGTCGTCCTGTCCACCCCGTACGAGGCGCGACCCCCGAAGCTCTGAACCGCGGGCCGGTCTCCGCGGAGGAACCGGTGACGTGCAGACTTGGCGGCATGACCGAAAGCACCCTCCCTCCTTGCCCGCCCTCGGGCAGGAGGGGCCCACGAACCGTCCTGCTGCGCGGCGGCGCCGTCTACAGCCCCGCCGACCCCTTCGCCACCGCGATGCTCGTGGAAGGCGGGCACGTCGCCTGGGTCGGCAGTGACGGTGCCGCCGAGGCGTACGCCGCGACCGCCGACGAGATCGTCGAGCTGGACGGCGCCCTGGTCACCCCCGCCTTCGTGGACGCCCACGTGCACGCCACCGCCACCGGCCTGGCGCTCACCGGCCTCGACCTCACCGGCAGCCCCTCGCTGGCCGCCACCCTGGCCGCCGTCACCGCCTTCGTCGACGCGCAGCCCGAGCCCGGCGGGGTGCTGATCGGCCACGGCTGGGACGAGACCGGCTGGCCCGAGGGCCGTCCGCCCACGCTCGCCGAACTCGACGCCGCCGCCCACGGTGCCGCGCTCTACCTCTCCCGCACCGACGTGCACTCCGCGCTCGCCACCACCGCGCTGCGCAGCCTCACCGAGGGCCTGGCCGAGGCACCCGGCTTCGACCCCGGGGGCCCGCTCACCAAGGACGCCCACCACGCCGTCCGGCAGACCGCGCTGGCCCGTCTCACCCCCGAGCAGCGCCGCAGCGCCCAGCGGGCCACCCTGGCCCGCGCCGCCGAGCTCGGCATCGGCGCCCTGCACGAGTGCGCCGGCCCGGAGATCTCCTCGGAGGCCGACCTGGCCGCCCTGCTGGCCCTGGCCGCCGAAGGGGAGGGGCCAGAAGTCTTCGGCTACTGGGGCGAGTTGGGTGGTGTCGAGACCGCCCGCAGGCTCGGTGCGGTGGGCGCCGGCGGCGACCTCTTCGTGGACGGCGCGCTCGGCTCGCACACCGCCTGCCTGCACGCCCCGTACACCGACGCCGAGCACACCGGCACCGCCTACCTGACCGCCGAGCAGGTCGCCGACCACGTCGCCGCCTGCACCGAGGCCGGGATCCAGGCCGGGTTCCACGCCATCGGCGACGCGGCCGTCGCCGCGGTCGTCGAGGGCGTCCGGGCGGCCGGCGCCCGGATCGGCGCCGACCGGGTCAAGGCCCTGCGCCACCGCGTCGAGCACGCCGAGGCCCTGGACGACAGGACCATCGCCGCCTTCGCCGAACTCGGCCTGACCGCCTCCGTCCAGCCCGCCTTCGACGCCGCCTGGGGCGGCCCCGAGGGCATGTACGTCCAGCGCCTGGGCGCCGGGCGGGCGGCCGCCCTCAACCCCTTCGCCGCACTGCTGCGGGCCGGTGTCCCGCTGGCCTTCGGCTCGGACGCCCCGGTCACCCCGCTCGACCCCTGGGGCACCGTGCGTGCGGCGGCCTTCCACCAGACCCCGGACCACCGGATCTCGGTGCGGGCCGCCTTCACCGCCCACACCCGCGGCGGCTGGCGCGCCGTCGGCCGGGACCAGGACGGCGTGCTGGTCCCCGGCGCGGTCGCCAGCTACGCGATCTGGGCGGCCGGCGAGCTGGTCGTCCAGGCCCCCGACTCCCGGGTGGCCGGCTGGTCCACCGACCCGCGCTCCGGCACCCCCGGCCTGCCCGACCTCACCCCGGGCCACCCGCTGCCGACCTGCCTGCGCACCGTGGTCCGCGGCCGCACGGTGTTCCAGCGGTAAACCGCGTGGAACGGCGGGCCACCGCGTCCTAGGTTGATCACCATGACCGAACTGGTACCCGCCGACTTCACCGTCCCGCGCGAGCTGCTCGCCCCGGAGTTCCGCCTGGAACCCCTGGGCGAGCAGCACAACGCCTCCGACCACGCCGCCTGGACGAGCAGCGTGGCCCACATCCGCGCCACCCCCGGCTGGGCCGGCCGCGGCTGGCCGCCCGCCGACGGGATGCCCCCGGAGCAGAACCTCGCCGACCTGCGCCGGCACGCCGCCGACTTCGAGGCCCGCACCGGCTTCACCTATACCGTCCTGGAGCCGGACCGCGACGAGGTGATCGGCTGCGTGTACATCTACCCGGACCGCGAGGACCCGTCCGTGATCTCGGTCAGCTCCTGGGTCCGGGCCGACCGCGCCCACCTCGACGCCCCGCTGTACCACGCCGTCTCCGGCTGGCTCACCGGGCACTGGCCGCTGCGGGAGTTCCGCTACGCCCCGCGCTGACCCGGCCACCACCCTCGCCTCACGTCCTCCCGACGTTCCGGGGTACCTTCTTCGCACAGCGTCCGAACAGCAAGCCCCAGGAAGATGGTGCGCCGGTGGCCATTCCCGTCACCCAGGAACGGTCCGAGGCCGTACCCGAGCCACAGGAGCCGGCGCCCGGACCGAGCCGCGGAGCCCGCGCGCTCGCCAAGGTCCGTGCCGGGCTTCCGCGCACCGGCCTCGCCGCCCTGGCCGGCCTGCTGCTGGCCCTCGCCTTCCCGCCGTACGACCTGTGGCCGCTGTCGCTGCTCGGCGTCGCCGCGCTCTCGCTGCTCACCCTGGGCCGCACCTTCCGTCAGGGCCTGTGGACCGGCTTCGCCTTCGGCCTGCCGTTCTTCCTGATGCTGCTCAGCTGGCTGCGGGTGGTCGGCTGGGACGCCACGATCGGCCTGTCCGTCGTGGAGGCGCTGTTCCTGGCCCTGCTCGGCGGCGGCCTGGCCGTCACCTCCCGGCTGCCGGCCTGGCCGCTCTGGGCGGCCTGCCTGTGGATCACCCAGGAGTGGGCCCGCGACCGGCTGCCGCTCGGGGGATTCCCCTGGGGCCGGCTCGCCTTCGCCAACACCGCCACCCCGTACACCCCGCTGGCCGCGCTCGGCGGCGCGCCGCTGGTGACCTTCGCGGTCGCCCTGTCCGGCGCGCTGCTGGCCTGGGCCGCGCTGCGGCTGCGCGGGCCGGGCA
>NZ_JAHSQD010000393.1 GCF_020103755.1 Streptomyces sp. LS1784 | reverse complement strand
GCATCGCGACCCGGTATGACAAGAGCCCGGAAAGCTACCTCGCCGGCCTTCACCTCCGCGCCTCGATGATCTGGATCGATGATCTCCTGCTGACCACTGATTGATCACAACATCACACAGGCCCTAGGCGAGTGGATCCGAAGCTCTGCCCCGCCGAAGGGGCAAGGATGTCCAAGATCAGTTCGTGAAGAACCGCGACCTCTGCCGCGGCCGTGTCCACGTGACCACGACCTCCGGGGCCGTGAAGCGCATCTCCGTGTGCGGGAAGACCCGGGACGAGGTGCGCGACAGGATGGGGGAACCCCAGGCCCGGAACAGCCAGGGGATTCCGTCGCCCGACACCAACGCCAAGCTCGGCTGAGCCGTTGTACCGGTTGGCGTACGGGACATGAAAAAGGCCCCGGAGAGCGAACTCTCCGGGGCCTTTTCGCCTTTCAGGCGATTGTGGCCAGGGCCGGGGTCGAACCGGCGACCTTCCGCTTTTCAGGCCAAACCAGGGTCGCGGTATGCCCCGGTCCAGGTGATTTCGCCGTCCGTGGAAGGCTGCCTTCGGCCTTCGTCGTCCGTGCCGGTTGGCGTCAGCGTTGGCGTCATCCGGTACGGACCAGCCGGTTGGTCTTCACCAGTCGAGAGCGCGGAGCCGCTGGTTCGTCCGGTGCAGGTCGAAGCGGGTCGGGTCGAAGTCGGCCGCCGTTTCGAGGCCGAGCCAGCGCAGCAGATCCTCGCGCTCGGGATGGGAGGGGCCGCTGAGGGCCTGCTTGAGGTCGTCGTATCCGGGCGCGCCGCCGCAGTCCTCGGGCGGGCAGGCTCCTGCCCCGTCGACGCACAACGGGTAGCGGCGGCCCGCCTCGGCAGCCACTTGGCGCTCGACGAGGATGCGGTGCTCCCACGAATCACCGAAGTCGTAGGTGTAGTCGAAAAACTCTCCCTCCTTGACCACGGCGTCCAGGGCGGCGGCGGTCTCGTCGACGAAGTCGAGTTCGGAGGAGGGATGGCCATAGTTGACGCCTTTCACGTCGAACGCGTGCAAGTGGCAGTTCTGCCAGCCCATGGCGGCCTGGATGACCAGGTGCAGCCGGTCGAGGCGGAATCCGGCGGGGACCTGAACGCGGCGCCGGACGGCGGGCTGTTCCACATCGGCGAGTTCGATGCGGAGCTGGTAGACGGGATCGCCGGGGCGTGCTTCCCCGCGCAGCCAGGCCATGGCTTGACGGCCCCGCGAGGTGAGGACGAAGGCGTCGCCGACGCGCTGGACCGAGCCAAGGCCGACGAGCGTCGCGAGCACGCGGTCCACATCGCGGTCGTTGCTCCGGCGCAGCTGCCGGAGGCGGTCCTCGGGAAGATCGTCGAGGACGTAGAACCCGGAGACCTTGTCCCACACCGCGGCCTGGAGCTCCTGCTCGGGAACCAGGTCGTCGGCGGCATACAGGCTCATCAGCAGCACCCGAAGCCCGGCCGGATACCCCTCGGCGAAGATCGAGCCGAGCCACCCGGAGGGGAGCACCGCTTCGCTGATGCGCGGCAGGGCCTCGAACAGTGCGTCGAGGATGCGCTCGGGGTCCTCCAGTACGCGCGCGTTCTTCTTGACCGGCACCAGACGGCCGCTGACGACCCGCAGCAGCCGCGCTGCCTTGGCCCATTCCACCAGCAGGTTCAGGTGGCGGAGCTCCTGGCTCGACTTGGTCCTGAAGGTCCTGTCACCGATGGCCGGGTCGATGGTGTCGCCGGTCTCCAGGAGCGCGACCAGGGCCCGCGCGTCCGCGAGGGTGACCTTGCCCGTCTGGGTGAGCTTGCGCCCCGCGCCGATCCAGCCGACGAGATCTCGGATCTGCTCGGTGGTGCGTGGCTGCTCGGGTTCCATCATCGGTTCCTGTCTGCCTCGGGCTTGGCGGATTTCATCATCGAGGATCGGCAGACCCGCTAGGGTCGCGGCGATGAGTGAGTACCAGTACTACGAGTTCCTGGCGATCGACCGCCCGCTGAGCCGCGAGGAACAGGAAGATCTGCGATCGCTGTCGACCCGGGCCCGGATCACCGCGACCGGCTTCACCAACGAATACCAGTGGGGCGACTTTCGGGGCGACCCCAGGCGGATGGTGGAGCGGTACTACGACGCTCACCTCTACCTGACCAACTGGGGCACCCATCAGGTGGTCCTGCGCGTACCCAAGGGACAGCTCACACCGCGAGCGGTGGAGCCGTACTGCTTCGACGAGTGTTTCGAGGCATGGACGACCGAGACCCACCTCATCCTCGACCTGCGCAGTGAGGACGAGAGCGGAGACTGGGACGAGGGTGCCGAGGACTCGCTCGGCGCCATCGCCGGGGTGCGGGCCGAGCTGGCTTCCGGGGATCACCGCGCCCTGTACCTCGCATGGCTGTCCGGCATCGGCGCTTGGGCGCTGCAGGACGACGATGAGGAGGCTTACCAGGACGAGGTCGAGCCCCCGGTCCCGGCCGGGCTCGACCGGCTCACCGCACCGCAGCGAGCGCTCGCGGACTTCCTGCGCGTCGACGCCGACCTGCTGGCGGTCGCAGCCCAGGCCAGCCCGCCCGCCCCCGCACCTCGGAAGAGGCCCGGGAAGAAGGAGCTGGCGCCGCTAATCGCGGCGCTTCCCGAGACGGAGAAGAACGACCTCCTGCTGCGCCTGGCGCTGGGCGATGAGCCTCAACTGGGAGCCGAACTCCTGCGCCGCCTGCGCGGCGAGCCGCCCGTCGCGACGGTGCCGGGGCAGCGCTCGGCCGCAGAACTGCTGGACGCAGCGCACGCGCGAGCCACCGGGCGTCGGCAGCGCGGTGAGCGGGTTCGAGCCGAGGCGCGGGCGAAGAAGCTGACCGCCCTGGCCGCCGAGGAGGAAGCGATCTGGCACGAGGTCGAGAACCACGTCGCCCGTAAGCAGGCCGCCCGCTACGACACCGCCGTGGCCCTCCTGGTCGAGCTCCGTGACGCCTGTGACCACGTCGGACGCGGCCTTGAGTTCCGGCAGCGGCTGGCCGAGCTCCGCGACCGGTACCAGCACCTGCCCGGCCTGCTGCGCCGACTCGACGACCGGGCCCTGCGCGGTTGATGCCAGTCACTCCGCGAGGGACATTGTCCACAGGAGCGCGTCTTCGGATGCCCTCGTCCACTTCGGGTCGCGTCAGCGTTGGCGCAATACGACGGTGGAAGGGTTCCTGGCTTCAAACCTCTGGTCCCGTTCCCGCTGGCGACTCGTTACGCTCGGTGCGGTGACAGCAGCACGAAGCCTCGCGATTTGGCTGGCCGACCGTACTCCTTCGCAGCTGACCGAACTGCTGGAGCAGCGCGAACTTCCCTACGCGGCCAGGGTGGCGAGCCTGACCGGTCTGGCCGACCACCTGCTGACGGACGCCTCGACGGCCCTGGGGCTGAGCGAGATCAGCCTCGGGGACCTTCAACTGCTGGTCGCTGTGGCGACCTTGGCCGAACGGTTGCACGGTCCGCTACCGGCCGTCCCGCCGACTCATCACCTGTTCATGGGTTACGGCGGTCGTTCACCGCGACTCGACGCGCTTGCGGTCGACCCCGCTGACCGGTCCGTGACCCGGGATCAGCTCTTCGGATTCCTGCAACTCGACGGTGCGGGTCGGTCCGCGGCCGAGGCCGCGCTGTCCCGGCTGACCGAGCGGGCCCTGGTGCTGCCCTCGTCCGGAAGCAGGGTCACCGTTCCGATCCTGGTCCACCGCCAGGCGGGCGAAGGCGGCGGTTACGGCCGGCCCGCCGAACAACTGCTCACCGAGGCCTTCAACGCTCCGGAGATCCACCGCATCGCGCAGGGACTGGGGCTCGCGAAGGCGCGGACTCGAGACGAGGCGCAGCGGCAGATCGTGGACGTGCTCAGGGACGCGAAGCGCGTGCACGCCATGGCCGCCGAAGCGCCGCCCGCGGCCCTGGATCTGCTGGACAAAATGGTTCCGGGCCCGCCACTGCTGCGCACGCACTGCTTCGTCTCCCGGTACGGCGGCGGCTTCTACCCGGGCTCCGGAGGCAAGTTCACCTTCCGGGAAGGCGGCTCGGGAGATCCCGGCACGGACTGGCTGGCCGCCCGCGGCCTGGTCCTTCCGGTGGATGAGGACCTGGCGGAACTGCCGCGCGAGGTGGCCGACGCGTTGCGCGACCACGACCGCGCGCCGAGCTACCAGCCCGCCCCGCCCCCGGTCGAGGAAACGGTGGAGATCCCGGGTGGTGCAGTCGAGAGCCAGGCGCAGGCGGCGTTGGCCGAGGCGGCCTCCCGGGTCGAGCTGATGCTCCGCCAGATGGTCGTGCAGCCGCTCGCTGTGCGCAAGGCGGGCGGGATCGCAGTCCGGGACACCCGCCGGCTGGCGAAGACGGCCGGCATGCCGGAGGAGCAAGCCCGGTTGTGGCTCGACCTGGCGAACAACGCGGACCTGATCACCCCTTGCGCCGAGGAACCGGAGGCCCCGGCGAGAGGGCGGGGCCGCGCGCGGGGGCCGGAATATCAGCCACCTGCCCGGATGCTGCCCACTGGGCGGTACGACGAGTGGCTGGCGGCTCCACCCGCTCAGCGGCTGCTGCCGCTCGTCGCCACCTGGGCGGTGGTGCCCGAGGTGTTCAGCTATTGGCCGGACGAGAACGACACCCCGGTCGCGCTGGTCACGCCGGAGGACAGAGAGGCTGTCGATCTGCGCTACGCCGTGCTGGAGGCTCTGGCCACCCTTCCGACCGGGCGCGGAGTCGCCACCGGCAAGTCCGCTCGCGCGCGGGCGACCGCTCTTGCCGGTCTCATCGCCACGGCGGCCTGGTTCCGCCCGACTGCCCTCGCCCAGGGTTCGTGGGAGGCTGAGCGGGTCGAGGCGACCCTGGCGGAGGCGGAGCTGCTCGGGGTCGTCGCCCACGGAGCGCTGACTCCGCTCGGGCACGCCGTGCTCGGGCTCCTGAGGGCGGGTGCACACCGCCACTTCCCAGCCGTTCCGGGCGCCGGGCCGGCGCTGCGCGACCATCCTGCTCTGGACGACGCGGTTCGGCAGTTGTCCGCGGCCCTGGACGCGCTGCTGCCCGCGCCGCAGACCACCGCCCGGTTCCAGGCGGACCTTACGGCCGTGGTCGCCGGAGCTGCCGCATCGGAGCTGACGGATCTGATGGCCGCCTGTGCGGACCGGGAGTCGCAGGGCCATGCCGTGGTGTGGCGGATCACCCCTGTGGCGGTCCGCCGGGCGCTGGACTCCGGATTGGACGCCGCCGACCTGCTGGCTCGGCTGGCCGATGTCTCCGAGGGCGGGCGGCCGCTTCCGCAGCCCCTGGAGTACCTGATCAGGGACACCGCGCGGGCGCACGGCCGGATGCGAGTGGTGCGCTCCGCCTGCTGCATCCGCTCCGACGACGAGGCACTGGTGTCGGAGCTCGCCGCGGCCCGTGCGCTGTCCAGGCTCGGTTTGCGACGGATCGCGCCGACCGTGCTGATCAGCACGGCCGAGCCCGAGGCAACCCTTGCCGCGCTTCGGGCTGCCGGCTACGCCCCGGTGCTGGAGGCGGAGACCGGGACGACGGTCATCGAGAAGGCCCGCCAGGAACGCGGTCCCAAGCGCATGCCGTCACTGTCCGGAGCGCGATCGCGCCACGGTAAGGGACCGGGCACTGCCCGGTCGCTGGCGGGCGCGTTGCTGGTCGGCCGGTGACCAGGAGGATCGCCCCAACCGCTCGGGCAGGGCGATGTGCGCCGCATCGTGGCGGTGAAGTCGCCTCGGAGCTCCCGGCCCCGGGGTGGGAGCTCGGCACACTGGGCGTGTTGAATCGGCAGCGAGAGCAGCGTGTCAGTGGCCCTCGGTCCAGAATTGTTGGAGCCGGGCGATCGCTCCTGCCCTGTCCATTTTCGCGATCTCGTCCTCCGCGAGACCCACGCGGTTGATCAGCATGTGGACCAGGTCCGCAGGAAGTGCCTCACGGGGCGGCTCCGGTGCGCCACGGTCGGGCAAAGTGCCGTCCAGGACGCAGGGCCAGAACTCGTCCTCTGTCACGTCCAACTGGTCGCGGAGGATGTGTGCCCACATGCTCGCGCCGTACACCGTCCGGTCCACTGGGTGGGACACCCGGGTTCGGAGGATTCGCCCGTCGTAGACGCCGAGCTCGTACGTCACATGGTGGGTACCCGTTCGGCCGCGCGCGTCACGTACGCGGTCCCAGCCTTCAACCTTGCAGAACTGCTCGTGCCGTTCGCGGGTCGGCTGAGGCCAGGTCACTTCGCGACTCCGAGCAGCCAGTCGCGGAGCTGCGCGTCGTCGCTGAGGCCGATCAGCTGAACCAGGCCCCAGTTGTCGCGGTGGTTCGGAGCGCTCAGGAGTCGGTCCTGCCAGTCCTCCGCGTACTCGCGGAGCGCGTCGACCATCTCGTCGATGGCCTCGTCAAACGTCCCGCCATCTGCGGCGACCGGGAGGCCGGGGAAGAACACCGACCAGCCGCCACCCTCGGCGACCACCTCGGCCTTGGACGGGCACAGCAGCGTGAGGGCGTGGCGCAGCCGCCCCGCGTCGACCACAGCCGCACGGCCGGTGTCTCGGCGAACGGTCGCGACCCTGCCCTGCCCGGCTGCGTCCAGTAGGTCCTTCAGGTGTGCTCGGGCTTCGGTGTAGCTCTCGTAGTGGACTGCTGTCATTGGGAGCCTCCTCGTCCGAGAACCAGGGTCGCGCCCGCTGCGAAGTACGTCAAGTACGTCACGTACCTGCCCTCGGCCAGGAAGATGGTGACCGTCCGCTGTCCCGTTGGCGTCAAACGACACGAAAATGCCCCCGAAGCGAGCTGCTTCGGGGGCATCGTGCCTGGTCAGGCTATGTGGCCAGGGCCGGGGTCGAACCGGCGACCTTCCGCTTTTCAGGCGGACGCTCGTACCAACTGAGCTACCTGGCCGTACTGCACCGTCTCTTGCGAGACGAGCGATCCCGACGGGACTTGAACCCGCGACCTCCACCTTGACAGGGTGGCGAGCTAACCAACTGCTCCACGGGACCTAGAAGTGGCGAACCACTCAGGTCTTGCGCACTGCACTTTACTACGGTACTGCGTGCCCCCAACGGGATTCGAACCCGTGCTACCGCCTTGAAAGGGCGGCGTCCTGGGCCACTAGACGATGAGGGCTTGTGGCCTGTCCCGCTGTTCCCAGCGCTCGGGGACGTCGAGAAGCATATGGGATGCAGGGCGGATCGCCAAAACGGGATTCGGCCGGGTGGGGGTACGGGTGGTGGGGCCGGTTGCGGGGGGTCAGGACCAGCCGAGCTCGTCCAGCTCGTGGTCGTCGAAGCCGAAGTGGTGGGCGACCTCGTGGATGACCGTGGTGCGGACCTCCTCGACCACCTGTTCGTGGGTCTCGCAGTGGCGCAGGGTGGGGCCGCGGTAGATCAGGATGCGGTCGGGCAGGACGCCGGCGTACCACTCGCCGCGCTCCGTGAGCGGGGTGCCCTCGTACAGGCCGAGGAGTTCCGGGTCGCTCGGGTCGGGCTCGTCCTCGACGAAGATCGCGACGTTGTCCATCATGGCCGCGAGCTGCGGGGGGATCTGGTCGAGGGCGTCGCTGACCAGCGTCTCGAACTCTTCCCGGGTCATCTCCACCGGATCATTGTCCGGTGTCGGATGACGGTGTGCCAGGTGGCGGAGGCCGGTGTTTGATGGGGCTATGACCACCTCGGAGGACACCGTGGACGACGCTGCGGGCGGCACCGCGGCGGACGGCCCGGCCCGGAACCGGCCGCCGGTGCTGCGCGGGCAGGGGCGGGCGGTGGCGGTGGTCGCGGCGGG
>NZ_JAHSQD010000392.1 GCF_020103755.1 Streptomyces sp. LS1784 | reverse complement strand
CGGGGCCGTCGCACTCACCGCTGCCGCCGAGGCCACCGCCGTGGCGGCACCCACCGCCGTCACGGTCGGCACGGTCGTCGCCGCGGTCACCGTCGTGGCCGCCAGGAGCGCCTGGGCGCGGGCCGCGTCCGCCATAAACGCCGAGAGAAAGATCCGCTCGGCCGGGCTGAGCGCCCGTGAGCGGCCGGATTCGCGGTCCCGCGCGACCACCACGGTCCGCGCCCGCATAAAGGTGATCCGATCCCGGCAGACATTCACCTCGACCTGCGCGGAACTCCGTCCGAGCCGTTCCACGACGAGCCGCACCGACAACGGTTCGGGCTGGTGGTGCAACTGTTCCAGGTAGTCGATCTCGTGCCTGGCGATAATGAACCCGAACGGGAACAGTGATTCCCGCACAGCGATTTCGTGATGACGGAACAGGTCGTAAATCCCCTCCTGGACGTAGCCGACCAGACGGGCGTTGTTGATGTGCCCGTTCTCGTCGACATCGCTCCACCGGGTGGGGCAGGACAGCACGTGCACGCCCGGTCGCTCCGCGCTCACTGCCGGGTCAGCCCGGCAGCGGCGGGGAGCAGCGCGCGCTGCAACCTGGCGTAGTAGCCGGAGTGTTCGGCCGCCATGCGGGCCGCGGTCCACCCCTCCTCGGCAGCCTCGGCGGCCGCCTGGACGACCAGACTGTCCAGCACCGCGTCGACCGCGCGGCACAAATCGTGAACGGCCGCGAGCCGCTCGGTCACATCCGCTCCGCTCCCGGCGTTCCGGGAGGGGAAGGCTGCCAGTGATTCCATCGCGAGCTGAAGGTCGTCGACTCCATCCGGCCGGCTTTCCGCACGGAAATTCCGCATGTTTTTCTCCATGACTCATTCGGCCATTACGGCCCAGTAGCTAGCGTTCGATTACACCGGATCGGCGTCGACCCCCCGACCCCACGACGCTATCCCAGCCGACCGGGGTCGACGGATGGTTTGCCGACCGCGACGGGAAACTGACCTCCATCGGAGTAGTTTGTCGGTGTACACAATATGCCCCATCAGCCGAATGCCGTCCGCAATTCGGGTGGTATCTCCGACGCGCGCCCCCAGATCGTCCCCCTGGGGTCCAAAATCTGCTACCAGCCACTCCACCACCTCGCCTTGTACAGGTGCGTGCCGCGCAGCGACCGCGCTCCCTCCGGCCGGTGCAGGGTGATCACCGAGGTGCACCAGTCG
This sequence comes from Streptomyces sp. LS1784, assembly GCF_020103755.1. Lineage (GTDB taxonomy): Bacteria > Actinomycetota > Actinomycetes > Streptomycetales > Streptomycetaceae > Kitasatospora. The sequence goes on along the minus strand of NZ_JAHSQD010000392.1, from coordinate 6,565 downwards.
CACGGAGCCGCGTGCTCGGGCACCACCGTGAGCAGCCGGCCGGTACCAGGCTCGTCACCGACGCTCTTGAGGTCCCGCTCGGAAGCCGGATCTGCCAGTCGCACGGCGGCGAAGCGGTCGGTGGCGGGGTCGTAGCACCACAGGCCGGTCAGCGTGGTCACCCAGAACCGCCCCGGAGCCGCCAGCACGGCGGCCAGGTCGTGCCCGCCACGGCCGGGCAACGGGCTGCTCCGCGCCGCGGTGAGGGTGGGTGCGGCCGGGGTTCCGCCGACCCGCAGCGCGGTCAGCGCCGTGTCCCCGAGCACCCAGAGCAGGCCGGTCCGCCCGTCCCAGTGCACCCCGTGCGCACCCGGCAGCGGGAACTCCGCGTACGCCGCGGCCCGCGGGCTCTGCGACGCCGCGTACAGCCGCACCCAGCCGCCGGCGCTCGCCGCCACGGCCACGTTGCCGTCCGGCAGCAGCTCGATGCTGTGCGGGTTGACGGCCGTCCCCAGGTCCGCCGCCCAGTGGATGCGGTTCGTGGTGGTCTCCACGACGGCCGCCAGCCCACCGGAGGCGGTCGTCAGCAGATACCGGCGCCCTTGCCGGACCCGGGACTTCACCTCGTCCGGGTTCGTCCAGCTGCGCGCGGGCGTCAGATCCGCCAACTCCGGTGCCCGGTCCGCACTCCAGCCCCAGACCACCGGCAGCCGGTCCGGGCCGCGATAGGCCATCAGCTCCTCGGCACTCTGCAACACCAGCACACTGCGCGAGGCCTGGTCCACGACCGCGACCTGCCGACCGGGCGACCCGGCCCACGCGCCGCTCCCGGGCGCGCAGAGCAGCAGGGCGACCACAAGGGCCGGCAGTGTTCTCCTCAGCACGCCTTCACCGTCCGTGCTGCGGGCCCGCTCCGCTCGGCGGCGCGTCCGAACGGCCGATCGGCGCGGCGGCTGCTCCGGCCGGCCCCGGTCACCGAGTCCGCCGCCAACGGCGGCGGATCCGCCTCGTTCACCGTCATCCGCACATCGTGGCGCGACGCTTGCACCGACGACCGCCGCGACACGGTCCGGCGCAGCGGCCTGACCGCCGACCGTGCTCGTTCCGCGTCCGGGGATTCAGCGTGCGGCGATCGGCCCTGGATTCGGCATCCGGCGACTCGGCGATCGGCGATTCGGCACCCGGTGGCTCAGCGCCCGGCGGCTCAGCGCCCGGAGACGAGGTCCGCGACCCGGGCGATCGGCGAGGTGGTGGCCCGGCCGGCCGCCTCCTGCCGGTCGGCGGCGTGGTACGCGGCGTACATCGCGTGCACGCCCAGCCAGCGCAGCGGCTCCGGCTCCCAGCGCCGCACGGTGTGGCCCACCCAGGGCAGCCGGGTCAGCTCGGTGTCCCGGCCGAGCACCAGGTCCCGCAGGGTGCGACCGGCCAGGTTGGTGGTGGTCACCCCGCTGCCGACGTACCCGCCCGCCCAGCCGAGCCCGCTCACCCGGTCCAGTTCGACGGTGGCGCACCAGTCCCGGGGCACGCCCAGCACGCCCGCCCAGGCGTGGTCGATCCGGGCGTGCGCGGCAGCCGGGAAGAACCGGTCGAGGATCGCCCGCAGCTGGCGCACCGTCTCCACCTGGGTGCTGCCGTCCGAGTCCGTCCGCGAGCCGAACCGGTACGGCACACCCCGCCCGCCCAGCGCGATCCGGTCGTCCACGGTGCGCTGCGCGTACATGTAGGCATGCGCGAAGTCGCCCAGCACCTCCCGGCCGTGCCAGCCGGTCTCCGCCCAGAACTCGGCGGGCAGCGGCTCGGTGGCGACCATCGCGGAGTTCATCGGCAGCCAGGTCCGCTTCTCGCCGCGCAGCCCGGCGGTGAACCCCTCGGTGGCCCGCAGCACATGGTCGGCGGTGACGGTGCCGTACGAGGTGACGGCGCGTGGCTTGCGGTAGCCGGAGCCGGGCAGGATCGCGGTGACCGCCGTCCCCTCGTACACCTCGACGCCCAACCCGCGCACGGTGCGCGCGAGGCCCCGGGCAAGCCTGGCGGGCTGGATGCGGGCCCCGTACGGGCTCCAGCAGCCACCGAGGGCGCCGTCGACGTCGATCCGCTCCCTTGCCTCCTTCCCGCCGAGCAGCTCGACGCGCCCTTCCCCGTAGGCCCGCTCACTCTCGACGTGGGCGCGCAGTCGCTCCAACTGCGGCTTGCTGCGGGCCACTTCGAGCACGCCGCCGCGGACGATGTCCGCCTCGATCCCCTCGGTGGCGGCAGTGTCGACGACCTCCCCGACCGCCTCGTCCATCATCCGCTGCATCGCGGCCGCCCGCTGCTGCCCGTACCGCTTGGCGAACGCACCGCGCCCCGCGAAGCCGTTGTACAGCCAGCCGCCGTTGCGGCCGGAGGCGCCGTAGCCGCAGAAGCGCTGTTCGAGGACGGCGATCCGGAGGGAGGGGTCGGCCTTCTTCAGGTAGTACGCCGTCCAGAGCCCGGTGTACCCGCCGCCGACGATGCACACGTCGACGTCCCGGTCCCCCGGCAGCCCGGGCCCCGGCTCGGGCACCCCGTCCGCCGCGTACCAGAACGACACCTCGCCGTTGACCGCCGCCACCGGAAACCTCCCACACCCTCGCCGACCTGCCCGGACGCTACCTCCGGAGCTTCGGCACCAACCACCCCTCACACTGCAAGGATCGCCGTCCCGGATCAGCCACTCTGTCAGTCCCGCAGCAGTTCCAGGGCTCGCGTCCAGCTGTACGAGCCGGGCGCGAAGTCCGCGATCCGCACCCCCATCCGCCGCAGCTTCGCCAGGCTCTCCTCGTACGCGGGGTGCGCCGCCTGCGCCGCGCTCAGACACGGCTGCACGGCCACCGGAACGCCCCAGCCGTACGACTCGCAGAGAATCCCCAGGGCGAGGGTGTCCGAGATGCCCAGGGCCCACTTGTTGATCGTGTTGAAGGTGGCCGGCGAGACGACGACGGCGTCCGGGTCCGGCAGCGGCCGAGGCTCCCCGGGCTTCCGCCAGGAAGAGCGGATCGGATACCCCGTCTGCGCGCTGATCGCGTCCGCGTCGATGAGCGCCATCGCGTTCGGAGTCGCCACCACCCCGACGTCCCACCCCTGCGCCTGCGCAGCGGCGATCAACTCCCCCACCCCGCCCGCGACTCCCGCCGCACACACCACCACGTACAACACCGGCTTCCTGGCCTCGGACACCCTTGGAATCCCCACTCTCGAACCACCAGCGAACCCCAGAACAGTAAGCTGCCCGCGTGATCCGCTCCGTGGTGTTCGACATCGGTGAGACCCTCGTCTCCGACACCCGCTGCTAGGCAGACCGGGCCCGCCGGCTCGGCGTGCCGGCGCACACGATGTCCGCCCTCGTCGGCGGCGCGGTGGTCCAAGGCCGGGACAACGCGGACGCCCTCCGGATCCTCCGCCCCGGCATCGACATCGGCGCCGAGTGGCACGCCCGCCAGGCCGCCGAGGCAGATTGGACGGTCAGCTCACTGACCGGCCTCGCCGACCTCCTCACGGAGCGACAGCGGTCACCACCAAATCCGCATGCACCACCTTCCCGAACTGCTCCGCCACCGCACCCCACCGCCCTCGCGTCAGGTGGTCGACGAGGGCCAGCCCACGGTGCCCCTCGTCCTCGTCCCCGGCCACCAGCAAGGTCGGCAGCACCCGCGACCCGTCCCGCACCGCCACCCGCACAGTCCCGTCGGTGACCCGCCGGACGGAGACGGTCATGTGCGTCAGACACCCCGTCTTCACCGCATTGGCCACCAGCTCACTGACGATCAGCTCCGCCGCGTCGATCACCTGCGGCAGCTCCCACTCCCGGAGCTTCTCCCGGATCAATTCACGGGCTGTCGAGGCCGACTCCGGCAGGTACGGAAGCCGCGCGGTCGCCGGACGGGGACTTCGACCGGGCTGATCGCCCAGCGGGCCCTGAGGACGGCAGGGAATCCTCGAACGCTTCACCTCTACGGGCCTGCTCGTCACGGGTCACTCCTTGGTGTGGTCGGTGGCTGCCGCCTTCCCGCGTCGGCACGACCCTTACGCGAACGGCTCCCGGCCGGCCAACCCGCTGAAGAAGCATGCTCACGACCCCGAGACAGTGACTCCAAGTTGACGTCACCGCACTGTGCGTGGCCCTGCCATCGGCCTACGTCGTCAAGGGAGCGAGCAGTGGACCGTCGGCCGGACCCCCGCCAGGTTGTTGCCGGGCTCCTCGACGACCAGCGCTTCCTGGCAGCGTGCGCAGACCGCGACATGGGAGTCGTGTTCCGCCTCCTCAACTCCCGTGGCGTCAGCACCCGTCGTCTGGCCGCAGCCGCCGACATCACCCAGGGGCGGCTCTACGACTATATGAACGGCAGGACCCGTGTGGAGAAGCTCGTGCTATTCGAGCAGATCTCCGACGCGTTCCACATCCCGGGCCACCTCCTGGGCCTGTCACGACGGCCATGGGAGCCTCTCACTCCCACCCCCGCACCGCCGGCCTCCGTCGCTCCGGCCTCGGCAACCGACAGCGACCTCGCGGCCGTGGAAGCCTTCCGGGCGGCCGACCGCCAGACCGGAGGCGGTCGGCTCTACTACGCGGTCGTACGCCACCTGTCCGCCGTCGTGGCTCCTCGCCTGGTCGACATCGGCAGCAGTCCCCAGGTGTTCGCCGCCGCCTCCGCGCTCACGGAGATGGCCGGGTGGATGGCCCACGACTCCGGCCGGGACGAGGTGGCGGCGAGCCACTTCTCCCGCGCCTTCACCCTCGCCCGGGCAGCGGCCGAGCAGCCGCTCGCCTCCCACATCGCCGCCGGCACCAGCCACCTGGCCCTCCACAGGGGCGATCCCTGCCAGGCTTCGCACTGGGCCGCGATCGGCATCGAACTGGCTCGCCAAGGCCCTCACCTGCCGAGCCTCACGGCCCGGTTGCACGCCGCGCTTGCACGAGCACTCGCCGCCTCCCAGCAGTTCGGACCAGCCGTCCGCTCGCTCGACCTCACGCTCGCCGCACTCACCACACAGGCCGACGAGTCACATCCCTGGTTGAGCCCGTTCGACCACGCCACCTTGGCCGGCGACTCCGCGTTGGTGTTCGCCGACCTCGGACGGCGGGCCGACGCGCTCAGATGTGCCGAACAGGCCGTGGCCCTCCGCGAGGAAGGCCGCGCCCGCTCGCTGGCCTTCAGCCGGGTCACCCTCGCCCGCGCGCACATCCACGACGGCGACCTGGACGCGGCGGTCGCCGTCGGCACCGATCTCCTCGCCACCAGCCCGACCCTCGGATCCGTACGCGTGATCAACCAGCTCGACGGCCTCGTCGAACTCCTCGGCAGGCACCGCGACTACACGCCTGTGCGCGAATACCTGGCACGATTCGACGAGGCGAGACGCACCAGGCTCCTCCTGCTCGCCGACATCATCCCGTCGCCCCGGGGAGGTCCATCGTGAGGCCCGCACCAACCGACACCGAAGCCTGGAACGCCTACCTCGCCGAGGGCAATGCCAAGCAGGCCCGAAAGCGCGTCTCCGCCGACGTCATCCTGCGCGACGAGCACGGCCGCATCCTCACCGTGAACCCCACCTACAAGGACGGCTGGGACCTGCCCGGCGGCATGGCGGAGGCCAACGAGCCACCCCACTCGGCCGCCGTCCGCGAGCTGCGCGAGGAACTCGGCCTCGCCATCACCGTGCACGGCCTTCTGGTCGTGGACTGGGTCGCACCGCACGGACCCTGGGACGACCAGCTCGCCTTCGTCTTCGACGCGGGCGTCCTCGCCCCTGCCCTCGCGGCAGCCCTCCGCCCACACGACGACGAGCTCTCCGAGGCCCGCTTCCTCCCGGCCGCCGAAGCCGCCTCGCACCTCCTCCCTCGCCAGCGCAACCGCCTCCAGACCGCCCTGCGCGCGCTCGCCGACGGACGGACCCGCTACCTGCAAGACGGCGCCGAGCCATGGCGGTTCCGAGCAACCGACTGATCGAAGGAGAAGGACATGACCGAGGACGGCCGGATCTTCCGTGAGGCGTGGATCGCCGGGGTGCGCAGGCACTTCCCCGGCGAGCCGAAGCCCGGCTACGTCGCGCCCTGGGAGGACACTCCCGACTGGGAACGGGCCTCTGCCGCCGCCGTGTTCGGACAGGTCCGCGACTTCGTCGCCGTCAGTGCCGGCGCCACCGCCAAGCTCACCCGCGAGCAGAAGGGCCGCTTCGTCGCGACCTGCTGGATCGCCCAGATCCACAAGCACATCGCTGACCCCAAGCCCGCCTACGTCGCCGACTGGGACGACCTGCCCAAGTGGCAGCAGGAAACCGACGCCGACATCTTCGAAGCCGTCGAACGCCACGTCTGAACCGGGCTCGCCTCTGCGAATCGCAGAGGCGAGCCCCCCGTCCGCGTGGGCCTCAGGTCCGGATCCGGGCCGGTGGGGCGATGGAGGGCGGGGAGCAGCGCGAGGTGGTGGCGCAGACGGTGAGCGGTCTCGGGTTCGGGCCGTCGAGGATCTGGACGGACCAGAGCAGCGGGTAGCTGCCGCCGCAGATGCCGCAGCTCGGGCGGGGCGGCGCGGCGGGCATCGGGGGCGCGACGGGCGGCGGGGGC
>NZ_JAHSQD010000391.1 GCF_020103755.1 Streptomyces sp. LS1784 | reverse complement strand
CGCGGCGCCGGCGAGCACGTCGTGCGGGTAGTGGACCCCGGCCGCCACCCGCAGCGCGGCCGTGGCGCCGCCGACGGGTATGACGAGCAGCGCCCAGCGCGGCCGCAGCAGCACCAGCCCCGTCGCCAGCGCGACGGCGAGCGTGGCGTGGTTGCTGGGGAACGACCAGTCGCCCGGCGGTGGGCACTCGGCGACGGCCGAACCCGGCAATCCGGCCAGCGCCCGGCAGGGCCGCTCCTCGTCGAGGAACACCTTCAGCACCTCGCTCGCCCCGTAGGCCAGCACGGTGCCGAGACCGGCCAGCGCCACCCCGGCGACCTGCCCGGCGGCCCGGCGGCCACGGGCCGTCCACCAGCAGAGCACCAGCAGCAGACCGAGCACCACCAGCCCGGCCTCGGTGGCCGGCGCCGCCGCCGAGGCCACCACGTGGGGAGCGTCCCCGACGGCCTCCGCCACCCGTCGGTAGCCGCCGGCCGACCACCCCGTGAGCACCCGCAGCGGCTCCGCGCCGCCATTGCGTTCGGGCGCCAGCCACGCCACCACCCCGGCCCCCGCGCAGAGCAGGGCCACGGCCAGTACGGGCCTGGGCTTGGCGGCTGCCCTGTTCGCCCGCGCGGTTCTGCTCGTTCCGGCTGCCCGGGAATTCCTGGGTTTCCTGTCCGTGTACGTCATGGTCCGGACGGTAGAAGCCGACGGGCCCTTTCCGCCCGACCCGAAAGTCAGGCAACGACCGTGACGATGGTCAGGGTTGACAACTCTTCATGTCCCAACCGCCGACCGGGTCGCCCGCGCCCTCCACCGCACCGAAGCCCCGCCCCTCCTTGTCGGCGGCGGCGCCGACCGGATGTGGGGCCGCCCGACCGCCGACGCGACCGGCCACGAGGTCCTCGAACTGCCCGCCGCCGACGACGGCCTCGAACTGCCCGACGACCCGCTGGGCTCGGGCGACGCCCTGCGTCAGGTCGTCGCCCGACCGGACGGCTTCGCCGCCGCCCTGGGCGCGGGAAGGTAGCCCGCATCCGGCGGCGCCCAGGTGGTGCCGGGCGCCCCGGCCGCCCCGGGGCGCCCGGACATCCGCCTATCGGCAACCAGTCGGCTGACCCGGCGTGATCACCGGTGGGTCGCGCTCCTCCGCTGCGTCGGCCAGACGCTTGTCGTAAGTGACGAAGGCGGTGAGCGCGTGCTCCAGGTGCTCGGCGCTGGCGAGGTGAATGGCGTCGAGGGTGCGGAGGTGCCGGGTGGGGAACCGGCAGGCGGCTCGGAGGGCGGCATCGGAGAGCCGGACGCGGAGCAGCCGGTCGAGCAGGTCGGTCGACGTGTCCGGCACATCCCGTGGTGCGCCGATCCGGATCAGTGCGCGTGGCACCTCGACCTGGATCAGTGCGCTGGTCGCATGACCCTCGGAGCCGTGCGAGGAGAGACATGTGCGCAGAGCAGTGGATTCGTTCTCAGGGACCAGGAGCTTGAGGATCGCGCATGAGTCGAGGTGGATCAATGGTCCTCCTCCCGCACGGCGTGCAGGGCGTCGGCGGCCGACCCGAGTCCGGCGCCGGACTCGGGCAACGTCCAGTCGGCCAGGCCGCGCGCGGTGGCGGCGTTCTCCGGGTCGATGGTGCCGCCGCGGACGAGGTCCTCCAGTACCCGTTGCTCGGGGTCGGGCGGCGCGAGGACGGAGATCAGTCGGCCGTTGCGGGTGATCTCCACGCGCTCGCCGGCCGCGACCCGGTCGATCAACTCGCTGGCGTGCTGCTGGAGCTGTCGGATGGGGACTCTGGCTGTCATACGACTCACGGTGGAGCGGACCGTGCGGCGATTACGGGGAATGTGCGTCGATTTCACACGTGCGAGTGGCACCCTCCGGGAACCCGTGCCGTCGTGCGCCGAGGGTGGTGGCCAGTGCGGCGGCCAGGAGGGCGAGGGCGGACCAGGGCAGGGCGGACGGTCCGGCGTGGTCGAGGAGCAGGCCGCCCGCCAGACCGCCGACGGCGATGCCGAGGTTCCAGCAGGTGACGAGCAGGGACTGGGCGAGGTCCCCGGCCGGGCCGGCCGCGTCGGCGACGGCGGTCTGCAGGAGGGTGGCGGCGCCGCCGAAGCCGAGGCCCCAGACCGCGGCGGCGGCGTAGGCGGGCCAGCCGGTCGAGCCGAGCAGGGCGGCGGCGAGGAGCAGGGCCGCGACGGCGAGGAGGGCGGAGGCGGCGATGGTCAGGGGGCGCAGGTACCGGTCGATCAGGGCGCCGGTGCCGAGGACGCTCGCCAGCGAGGACAGCCCGATGACGAACAGGACGGTGTCCGTCCGGCCGTCGAGCCCCAACGGTGCGAGCAGCGCCGCGACGTACGTGTAGAGGACGTTGTGGGCGAGCACGAAGGTCGCCGTGACGGCCAGGACGGCGGTCACGCCCGGCATCCGCAGCACCCGCCGGACGGGCGTGCGGGACCGGCCGGATCGGCCGGGGGGTTGCGGGAGCACGAGCAGCATCCAGCCGGTCAGCGCCACGGCGGCCGCGCTCATCAGCCCGAAGGTGGACCGCCAGCCCACCAGTCCGGCCAGCAGGGTGCCCGCGGGCACGCCCACCGACAGGGCGACCGTCGAGCCGGTCATGGCGACGGCCATCGCCCGTCCGCGCTGCTCGGGCGCGACGATGCCCCGGGCGTACCCGGCCAGCAGCGCCCAGAGCAGCCCCGCGACCAGGCCGGCCGCGAACCGGGCGGCCATGGTGAGCGGGTAGCTCGGCGACACGGCGGTGACGGCGTTGGCCACGGCGAAGCCGCCGACGGAGACGAGCAGCAGGCGCTTGCGCGGCAGGCGTCCGGTGACGGCGGTCAGCGGGATGGCGGCCGCGATGGAGCCGACCGCGTAGAGCGTCACGGACTGCCCGGCGGCGGACTGGCCGACGCCGAGGTCGGCGCTCATCGCGGGCAGCACTCCGGCGGGCAGGGCCTCGGTCATGATCGTGACGAATCCGCCGGTGCTCATAGCCAGCAGGGCCGGCCAGGGCAGCCTCGGCGCGGGGGCCACCGGCCGGTCGGGGATGCGGAGTTCAGGAGTGGACATGGGCCCGATCGTCTATCGTTGACATCCGTGTCAGGGTCCAGCCGGGACGGCACCGGCCCGGGGTGAGGATGGTCACACATGCGCATCGGCGAACTCGCCCGGCGGACGGAGACCAGTCCGCGCCTGCTGCGCTACTACGAGCAGCAGGGGCTGATCACGCCGAGCCGCGAGGCGAACGGCTACCGCTCGTACGACGAGTACCTCGTGGACCGGGTGCTGCAGATCCGCGGACTGCTGGACGCGGGGCTGCCGACCCGGATCATCAAGCAGATCCTGCCCTGCCTGGACACCCCGCGGACGATCCACTTCGCCGACGCCACACCGGAGATGCTCGCCACCCTGGAGTCCGAGACGGACCGGATGACCCGCCGGATCCTGTGCCTGACGCGCAACCGGGACGCCATCCGGGAGTACCTGGACGTGGTCAAGAGCCTCTCCTGAACCCGGCCGCCCGGCCCGGCGCCCCACCCGGCCGTCGCCCGACGCATCGCCCTGCCCGGCCGTCGGACCCGGCAGTCCGACCCACCGCCCCACCCGGCCGTCGCTCGACCCGGCGCCCGGCCCGGCCGTCGGACCCGCCGCTTGACCTTGCCACCGGTGTCACGGTCGCACGGTGCCGTCATGACCGACTCCGCGATCCACCACACCGCCTTCGGCGACGGCACCCCGATCGTCCTGATCCACGGCTACACCGTCGACCACCGCGTCCTGCTCCCGCTCGAACCCGCCCTCGCCGACCGCCCCGGCTGGCAGCGCCTCTACCTCGACGTCCCCGGCCACGGCACCAGCCCCCGGCTGCCGGGCCCGGCCTCGGCGAGCGCCCTGGCCGAGGCCGTCTCCGGGTGGATCGGGGACCGGGTCGGTCGGCGGCCCTTCGCCGTGGTCGGGCAGTCCTTCGGCGGCCAGCCGGCCCGGGCGGTGACCGCGCGGTTCGGTGAGCAGGTGCTGGGCTCGGCGCTGCTGGTGCCGGTGGTGCGCTGGGGTGCCGACCGGGCCCTGCCGGAGGAGTTCGTGGTCGAACGCGACGACGACCTCCTCGCCCGCCTCCCGGCCGCCGACCGCGAGCTGTTCCGGTACGTCATGGCCCGTCACACCGAGGCGAGTCGGGAGCTCTTCGAGCGGTACGTCCGGCCTGGCTGGCAGGCGCACGACCGGGCGGCCGCCGCCGAGCTCGAAGCCGACTTCCTGCTGCCGCACTGGCCCGAGCACCGGGCCCCGCAGCACCGCGGCCACCACCTGCTGGTCACCACCCGGCAGGACGCCCTGGTCGGCTGGCGCGACCAGCTCGCCCTGCTCGACCACTACCCCCGGATGGCCGCCACCGTCCTCGACGGCGCCGGCCACAACCCCCAGGTCGAGGCCGCCGAAGCCGTCCACACCCTGTTCGGCCGGTGGCTCGACGCCCTCGAACGCTGAGGGCCGGTGCCGGGAACGCCGACGGCCCCGCGACCGGTCGTACCGGTCGCGGGGCCGCTGCGATGACCGTGACCCGGCCGCCGCCGGGGCCCGGAGGCCCGGGGTCAGCCGATGGAGCGGGGGAGACGGGTGGTCAGGTAGAGGATGGTGAAGGAACCGAGGAGCTGGATGCCCAGGCAGAGGGCGAGGGCGCGGTCCATGCCGAGGACGGGGGAGAGGGAGAGGTAGAGGCTGCCGAGGGTGGCGACGCCGAGGGCGAGGCTGGACTGCTGGCCGGTGGCGAGGACGCCGCTGCCGACGCCGGCCCGGGCGGCGGGCACCTTGGAGAGGACGACCCGGAACAGCGGGGTGCCGATCAGACCCTGCCCGATGCCGGCGAGGGCGACGCCCGGCGCCATCCGCAGCGGGGAGACGTGCGCACAGTCGGCCAGCACGGTCAGGGCGAGGGTGGCGAGGCCGGTGGCCTGGACGACGGCGCCGGCGCTGAGCACCCGGCTGCCCCAGCGGCCGATCAGCCGCGGGCCGGCGAGCGAGGCGGAGAAGTAGCCGACCGCCATCGGGACGAGCGCCCAGCCGGCCGCGACCGGGCCGAGCCTGAGGCCCTGCTGGAGGGCGACCGCGATGACGAACATGAAGCCGCCGAAGCCCGCGAAGTAGGGGAGCGCGATGCCGAGGCCGCGCCGCATCTCCGGGATGCGCAGCAGGGACGGCGGCACCAGCGGGGTGTCCCCGCGCCGCTCGGCGCGGCGCTCGACGGCACCGAAGGCGACGGCGAGGACGGGGAACAGCGCCAGCAGCACCCAGGACCAGAGCGGCCAGCCGGCGGCGCGGCCCTCCATCAGCGGGATCAGCAGGGAGAGCAGCGTGGCGGTGAGCAGGACGGTCCCGGGGACGTCGACCCGGGCGGCCGTGGTGGCCTTGCTCTCCGGGACATAGCGGACCGCGAGCACCACGGCGAGCAGCGCGAACGGCACGTTCAGCAGGAACACCGAGCGCCAGCCGGTGCCGAACAGGTCGGCGGCGACCAGCATCCCGCCGAGCACCTGCCCGATCACCACCGAGATCCCGCCGACCGCGCCGTAGACGCTGAGCGCGCGGCCGCGCCGGGCGCCCTCGGTGGCGGCGGTGATGGTGCCGAGCACCTGCGGGATCAGCAGTGCGGCCGAGGCGCCCTGGGCGGCCCGGGCGGCGACCAGGGACCACGCGCCGGGGGCGAGGCCGCAGGCCAGCGAGGTGAGGGCGAACGCGGCGGCGCCGACGACGAAGAGCCGGCGGCGGCCGTAGCTGTCGCCGAGCCGCCCGCCGAGGACGAGCAGCACGGCGAAGGCGATGCCGTAGCCGGCGGCGACCAGTTCGAGGACGGCGGGTCCGGCGGCCAGGTCGTGGTCGATCGTGGGCAGGGCGACGTTGACGATGAAGAAGTCGAGCATCGGCAGGAAGGCGCCGAGCAGGACGGTGACCAGCCCGGCGGTGCCGAGGCCGACGGGTCCGGGGGCGGAGGTACGGGTGGCCGCGGTGCCGGGGGTGGTGGCGGTGCGGCCCGGGGCGGGGGCGACAGCGAGTTGTTGGGTCACGGGTCATACGATCCGCCGCTCCGTACCCTGGTACCAGAGTGTGGTTATCCAGGTATAAGAAGTACCTGGCAACAGGCTGACGACTGTCGCATGCTGGGGAGCATGAGTCTGACGACCCCCGCCGCGCAAGCCCGTACCACCCCGGTCGGCCCGCACCCGGCCACCCCCGGTGAAGCCCGTCGGCACGAGCTGGCCGCGTTCCTGCGCAGCCGCCGCGAGCGCCTGGCGCCCGAGCAGGTGGGCCTGCCGATGACCGGCCGCCGCCGGACGCCGGGGCTGCGCCGGGAGGAGGTCGCGCAGCTCGCCGCGGTCGGGGTGACCTGGTACACGTGGCTGGAGCAGGGGCGGGACATCCAGGTGTCCACCCAGGTGCTGGACTCGGTGGCCCGGGCGCTGCTGCTGGACCCGAGCGAGCGCGCCCACCTGTTCACCCTGGCCGGCGCGGACGACCCGGTGCCGGTGAAGGAGTGCCCCTCGGTGACCCCGAGCGTGCGGCTGCTGCTGGAGCAGCTGGCGCCGTACCCGGCCATGGTGCTCAACTCCCGCTACGACGTGCTGGCGTGCAACGCCCAGTACACCGGGTTCGTCGGCGACCTCGACCGCATGGCCCCCGAGGACCGGAACCTGATGTGGATGGCGTTCACGCCCTCGTACTTCCGCGAGGTGCTGGTGGACTACCGCACCGAGCGCCTCGGCATCGTGGCCCGGTTCCGCTCGGCGATGGCCGACCACAGCTCGGAGCCGGCCTGGAAGGCCCTGCTGGCCCGGGTGCTCAAGGCCTCGCCGGACTTCGCCGAGCTCTGGCAGCGGCACGACGTGATGCGGCCGGGCAACGGCATCAAGCGCTTCCAGGTGCCCGGCGTCGGGCTGTTGCGCTGTGAGTACACCAACTTCTGGCTCAGCCCGCAGCTGGGGACACGGATGATCACGTACACCCCGCTGGACGACGAGACCCGCGCACTGATGGACGAACTGCCCACGGGGGGCTGACTCAGCCCCGCACCGCCGCGTCCCGCCCGAGCCGCAGGCACACCACGGCGAGCGGCAGTTCGATGCAGGAGGCCATGACCAGCGCGGCGAGCACCGCGTGGCCCGGCCCGGCGCAGGCGATGTCGGCCAGCGCGTCACCGGTGAGCAGCAGGGCCACCGCCGCGCCCGCCCACAGCGCGGCGGGGCTGCGTCGGCGCAGCAGCGCGTCCAGCGAGAGCAGGGCGGCGAACTCGGTGAGGTCGAGAACGACCCACGCGGTCTCGTGGCAGACGGCGAGGACCGCCAGCCACGGCAGCAGCGCGACCGCGGCCATGACCGGGACCTTGGCGAAGCGTGCGGGCAGGACGTAGGGGGAGGCGGGGCGGACGGTGAGGACGGCGGTGCTCATGCGCCCGCCTCGCTACGCTCGGCAGGGGCATTCGCCCATGCGCGCCTTTCGATGAATCTCCCCCAGCCTCCGGCCGGGGGGACCCCCATGCTTCGCTCGCTCATGCCGCACCCCGGCCCCGCACCCGCTCCAGCGGCAGCCGCTCGGCCGTCCCGCCCGCCGGGTGTTCGACCCGCACCGCGTCGAACGGCCCCTGCGCCCAGGCAAGCCAGAACCGCCCGGCCACCGTGACCACCTCGGCCGTCGACCGCACCCGGCGGAACGGCCGCCGCCCCGTGAACACCACCGCGGGCGCCGCACCGTCGGCGGCCAGCCGGCCCCAGGCCAGTACGTGCCGGCTCCGCCCGGCGGACGGGCAGTGCCGG
>NZ_JAHSQD010000390.1 GCF_020103755.1 Streptomyces sp. LS1784 | reverse complement strand
GCGCGGCGGCGGCGCGGCGGGCGGCGCCGAGGTCGCGGTCGGCGATCACCAGTTCGTGGACGCCGGGCAGTGCGGCCGCGACCCGGGCGGCGACCCGGCCCATCGCGCCGGCTCCGCCGAGGGCGAGCAGTTTCATCGTGGGTCAGCCCTTCCGGTGGTCCAGCGAGGTCAGGAAGTTCCGCATGCCGTCGAGGTAGCCGGGGGTGAACAGCGAGCGCGGTGCGGCGATGGCCAGGAAGGTGCTGCGCAGTTCGGAGTCCTCGATGTCCTTGGGCACGATGTTGTGGGTCGAGTCCTCGAAGCGCAGGACCTGGAGCAGGCCCGGAGTGGTGATGAGGCGGCGGTAACCGGCCTCGGTGTCGTCGCTGTCGACGTTGACGTCCCGGCCGCCGAGGACGAGCTGCACCGGCACCCGGAGGGCGGCGAGGTCCTCGGTGGCGTCGGAGAGGTAGTTGCGCTTGTTGAACGCCCAGCGCTCGGGCGTCAGCCCCTGGGTGTCGCCGCCGGCGGCCTGGTACTGCTCGAAGGTCGCACTGGCCCGCAGGGCGGCCAGGTTGCGGTCGCTGCGGGTGACGGCTGCGGCGGTCTCCTCGGGCGAGGCGTGCCGCTCCCTGAGCTCGGCGAGCAGGTTGTAGCGGCCCTGCCGGAGCCAGTTGACGGCAGTACCGACGGCGATCACGAACGTGACGTCCGGGGACTGCCGGGCCGCCTTGGGCATCACCCAGCCGGCCTGGCTGGCGCCCCAGAGCCCGATCCGGTTCGGGTCGATGCCGGGCTGGGTCTTGGCCCAGCGGATCGCGGCGAGGGTTTCGTCGGCGCGGTCCTGGATGCTCTGGTCGAGCCAGTTGCCGGGGGCGTTGTCGACGCCGGGCTTGTCCCAGGAGAGCGTCGCGTACCCGGCCTTCGCCATGGCCTCCCAGAGCGGGCGGTAGAAGGTGTCGTGGGTGGCGTCGGCGGGTCCGTCGCCGTGGACGAAGACCACGAGTCCGTACGGTCCGTGGCCGCCGGTGGGGCGGGCCAGTACGCCCTGGAGCGGCTGCTTGCCGCCGGTGACGGTGACCCGCTCCTCCGTGAGGTCGTACTCGTTCTGGTACACGACCCAGCCGCCCGCGCCGGCCATCAGCACGGCCACGGCCAGCAGCGATCCCCAGAGCCGCGGACGCTTGCCGAACATCTTCATATCGTTCACTCACCAATCGATCGTTCAGAAAACGACCGTATCAGATGCGAACGCACCGGGTGATCGTCATGCAGGAGATCCCGACCCGCGTGCTTGCAGAACGGGCTCCACGTCTCGCCGCAGCCCTGGCCCGGTACCGACATCCCGCCCGCTGGTCGCCCGCTGCTGGGCCCTGCCGCTCGCCGGCCCGAAGCCGGGGGCGCCCCGGCTGTTCCACGCCTACGCGGAGGAGGTCACGCCGGTCACCGGCTGACCGGTGCCGTCCCGGCACCCGCGGGCTCGGAGCCGGCGGACGGCACCACCGGCTCCGGAAGCGTCCGGAACAGTGCCCAGCTCAGCACCGGCATCAGCACCAGCGGCAACAGCGCCGTGCGCAGCGAGGTCGCATCGGCGAGGCTGCCGATCACCGGGCTCGCCAGGCCGCCGATGCTCACCGTCAGCCCGAGGGTGATCCCACTCGCCGTGCCGATCCGCGACGGCAGGTAGTCCTGCCCCAGCGTCACCTGCAGGGAGAACGGCACGTACAGCCCCGCCGAGGTCAGCGCCACGAACAGGTACAGCGCCGGGCCCGGCACCAGCAGCATCCCGGCCACCGCGACCGCCGCCACCAGGTACGACCGGCGGGCCACCGCGACCCGCCCCCAGCGGTCCGCCAGTGCGCCGCCCAGCACCGAGCCCACCGCACCGCCCGCGTACAGCACCACCAGCGCCGCGGTGCCCGCCGCCGGACCACCGCCGAGACGCTGGGTGGCGAACAGCGAGAGGAAGGTGCTCAGGCCGACGAAGGCGATCGAGCGGCAGACCACCGCCAGTGACAGCCGCAGGAACGCGGCCCGGTCGTCGGCGGCCGGCACCGGTACCTGCGCGGCCCCGGCCGCCCGCCGCCGCTCCAGCTCGCGCAGCACCGGCAGGCAGAGCGCAGCGCCCGCGAGCGCGGGCAGGACGAGCAACGGGGTCAGCCGCAGTCCGCCCGTCCCGACCACGGCGGCGACCAGCAGCGGGGCGGCCGCGAAGCCCAGGTTGCCGCCCAGCGAGAACCAGGCCATCCCCCGATGCGTGCCCGGCCCGCCCTGCGACCCCGCTGCCCCCTGGACCCGCTGCGCCGCCAGTCGGGCCATCCGGGCCGACTCCGGATGGTAGGCCGCCACCCCGACCCCGGACAGCGCCACGAAGGCCAGCGTCAGCCCGTACGAGCCGCTCACCCCGCTGAGCGCGATGCCCGCACCGCCCAGCAGGGTGCTGACCGGCAACAGCCAGGGCAGCGGCCGGCGGTCGGTGAGCGCCCCGAACAGCGGCTGCGCGACCGAGGAGAGCAGCGAGGCGGCGAGCACCACCCCGGACACGGCGGCGTAGCCGTAGTGGCGCTCGGCCGCGAAGAACGGCACCAGGGCCGCCACCGCACCCTGGTAGACGTCCACACAGGAGTGCCCGACGGAGAGCAACAGGATCGACCGGCGGTCGGAGTTCTTCGGCATGCCGCCAGCCTCGGGCCTGCACGCGCTGTCGAACTTCCGATAACCTGCCATCCGATGCCGAGAATCCGCCATGATCCCGTCGCGTCGACCGAGGCCCGGCTCCTGCCCTCCGGCGGCGCCATCGACGCGCACCGGCACGACGACCACCAGATCGCCTACGCGGCCCGCGGCGTCCTGAGCATCACCACCGACGCCGGCTCCTGGGTCGCCCCCGGCAACCGCGCCCTGTGGATCCCGGCCGGCACCGTCCACGCCCACCAGGCCCACGGCGAACTCGAACTCCACCTGGTCGGCCTGCCCGCCGCCGACAACCCGCTCGGCCTCGGCCGCCCGACCGTCCTCGCCGTCGGCCCGCTGCTGCGCGAACTGATCGTGGCCTACACCCGAACCCCGGAGCAGGACAGCCCCGAACGCAGCCGGCTGCGCGCCGTCCTGCTCGACCGGCTGCGCGCCTCCCCCCAGCAGCCCCTCCACCTGCCCACCCCCGCCACACCCCTGCTGCGGTCACTGTGCGCGCTGCTGGAGGCGGACCCGGCCGACGGCCGCACGCTCGCCGCACTCGGCCGCGTCGTCGGCGCCAGCGACCGCACCCTCTCCCGGCTGTTCCGCGCCGACCTCGGCATGACCTTCCGCCAGTGGCGCACCCAGCTGCGGCTGCACCACGCCCTGGTGCTGCTCGCCGAGGGCCTGCCGGTCACCACCGTGGCGCACCGCTGCGGCTGGGCCTCGGCCAGCGCCTTCATCGACGTGTTCCGCCGCACCTTCGGGCACACCCCGGGCGGGCACGCACCACGCTGAACGCCGTTGTCGGTGCGTCGTGGGAGGCTGGGGGCATGTGCGGCCGCTTCGTCTCCACCACCACGCCCCAGGACCTCGTCTCGCTGCTCGGAGAGCTCCGCTGGGACCCGGCCGAGACCTTCGCGCCGAGCTGGAACGTCGCCCCGACCGATCCGGTCCCGGCCGTCCTGGAGCGCGTCGACCGGGAGACCGGCGAACTGCTGCGCCAACTGCGCCCGCTGCGCTGGGGCCTGGTCCCGTCCTGGTCCAAGGACCCGTCCGGCGGCGCCCGCATGATCAACGCCCGCTCGGAGACCGTCGACACCAAGCCCGCCTTCCGCAAGGCCTTCACCGCCCGCCGCTGCGTGATCCCCGCCGACGGCTACTACGAGTGGCGCGAGGTCCCCGCCGGCGCCGACCGCAAGAAGTACAAGCAGCCGTACTTCCTCAGCACCGGCGGCGTCATGCTGATGGCCGGACTCTACGAGTTCTGGCGCGACGGCACCCGCCCCGAGGACGACCCGCTCGCCTGGCTGGCCACCGCCACCGTCATCACCACGGACGCCAGCGACTCCGCCGGCCGCGTCCACGACCGGATGCCCCTCACCATCGCCCCCGACGACCTCTCCACCTGGCTCTCCCCCGCCCACACCGACCCCGCCGAACTCCACCACCTGCTGCGCCGCCCCGCCGACGGCGCCCTGCGCGTGCGCGCCGTCCCCACCACCGTCAACAGCGTCCGCAACAACGGCCCCGAACTGCTGGCCACCGCCCCGGACCCCCTGGGGCTCGCCGACTGAGTCCGAACGAGGAGATCGCATGAACGGCACCCCCGCGAGCATCGTCGAGGCGGCGTTCCGCTGCTACCGGTCGCAGGACCGGGAGGCGGCCCTGCCGCTGTACGCCGAGGACTTCACCTTCACCAGCCCCCAGGACGACCGCATCGACAAGGCCGCGTTCTTCGAGCGCTGCTTCCCCACCGCCGACCGGTTCACGGAGCAGCGGCTGCTTCGGGTGACGCCCGCCGACGAGGAACTCGTCCTCGCCTACTACGAGTACGAGCTGACCACCGGCGACCGTTACCGCAACGTCGAGGCGATCACCGTCCGGGACGGGCAGATCCGGGAGGTGCAGGTCTTCTTCGGCGGTCGGCAGACGGGTCCGTGAACCCGCCCCTCCACCGGCGGTTCGGCACCCGGCCTCACACCGCCCCCGGCCGGCCCAGCGGGAGCAGGTACTGGACGGGCTCGCCGAGGTCGTCCAGGCCGAGGAGTTCGTGGGCCAGGTCGTCCTGGAGGCCGCCGAGGGGGGTGGTGCCGAGACCGAAGGCCGCGGAGGTCAGCAGGAGGTTCTGGGTGAGGTGGCCGGCTTCCAGGAGGCCGAGGCGCAGGGCGCGCAGGCCGTAGCGGCGGCGCAGGTGGGCCAGGTCGAGGTGGACGGCGAGAACGGCGGGGGCGTGGTCGATGCCGATGGCGTCCGGGTCGTCGGCCGGGCGGGAGAGGTAGGAGGAGAGCGCCTTGAGGTCGTCGAGGGCGGGGGCCGGGCCGATCGGGCGCAGGCTGCGGTGCTCGGGGAGGCACTGGTAGGTGCCGGCGGGCAGGCCGTCCACGGCGAGGGCGAGCACCCGAAGTCGGACGGTGTGCAGGGCGCCCGCGCTGGGGTACGGGCGGTGGCCCGTGCCGGGGTTCGGGGCGTAGGCGGACCAGAGCAGTCCACCGAGGGCGCCGGCGGTGAGCGGGCCGGTCAGCGGGCCCCGGGTGGAGTGGCGGGTGCGCAGGGCGTCGGCGAGGGTGACGGGCGGCAGCGGGTCGGCGGGCAGCGGGAGGTCACCGGGACGGGGGCGCGGCACCGGGCGGTACGGCAGGTCGCGCAGGGCGGTGTCCTCGCTGCGGCCGATCTGGAACTTGCTGCGCTCCAGGTACTGGTGGTCCGGGGCGTGGTGGTCGGCGGGGAAGAAGGTGAACGGCTGCCCGGTCTCCAGCAGGGTACGGGCGGCGAGGCGGCAGACCGCCCGCTCCTCGTCGGGGCCGACGCCGAGCCGGTTGAACAGCATGTGCAACTGGGAGGCCCAGATCCAGGAGAGACGCTCCGCGGAGTCCGGGGCCGCCACGGCCCGCATCCGGGCAGCGCTATCCGCGACCCGCGCCGCCCACTCCCCCAGCCAGGGCTCGGCCGTACCGGCGTCCAGCGCCGCGCGCAGTGCCCGGGCCCGGTGGGCCAGTGCCTCCCGCTGCCGGGCGAACACGGTGTTGACCCGGACGTGGACGGCGGTCCCGGGCAGCGGCCGGAACTCGGTGACCCACCGCCAGGAGGCGGCGTGGCGGCGCAGCCAGCGGGAGGCGGCGAGCTCGTCGAGGCCGAGGGCGTGTGCGGTGGTGTGGGCGAGGTCGAGCGCGAGCGGCAGCCGGTGCTCGGGGGCCGCGCCGAGGGCGCGCAGGGCGCGGACGGCGGTGCGGGTGGAGTGGGTGAACACCTCCTCGGCGATCGGCAGCAGGGCCGCGCCGCCGTAGCGCTCGGTCTCGGGCTCGTACGGGATCGCCGTGACTTCACCGTGCCCGCCCGCGAACGGGCCGTCGGGCGCGGTGCGGCGGGCGGCGAGGCGCGTGAGCTCGGCTGCGAGGGGGTCGGGCGCCGGGCCCGGGCCGCGGTAGCGGATGCGCAGGTGGGGGCCGCCCTCGCCGTAGCGGATGAAGAACCACTCGGTGTCGGCGAGCCCGTCCATCAGCGGGGCGAGGTCCTCGGTGAGGAAGGCGTCGGCCTCGCGGGCGGGCAGCGGCAGCGCGAGGTGCAGGCTGTGCCAGGTGGCGACTGGCAGCGCGTGGGTGGTCATCGCGTGCTCTCCGGAGGGCTAGGGGAACGGGTGCGGGTGGAGCGGGAGCTCGTCGTGGCGCAGCGGCGCCGGGGTGCGGCCGAGGCGGTACGGGACCTCCAGCAGGCGGGGCAGGCCCCGGGTGCGGCGGTTGGCGTGGCCGAACGTCATGGGCAGCGTGCCGGGGACGACGACCTTGGCGCAGTGCAGGCCCAGCCGGTCGCGGATGCCGGGCTCGTCCTGGGTGACCGCCAGGACCTCCAGGCCCTCCCCCGCCAGCCGGGTGATCGTCCGCTCCAGCAGTTCGGTGAGGTCGGTGACCGGTTCGGGGGCGCCGGGCCAGCGCTCGGTCCAGGGCACCGGGGGCGGGCCCGCGAAGAGGAAGTCGAGTCGGGGCTGGGCCTCGGGCAGGGCGTTGAGGCCGACGTGGTCGTCCAGGCTGACGACCAGCTCGGGGCGGTCCAGCATCGGGCGCAGCCGCTGCGGGTCGCGCGGACCGCCCGGGGCGGTGGCGCGGTGCGGCGCCTCCTGGACGTTGGTGACGACCTCGGCGACAGCGGAGCGGATCGCCGTCCGGGGGTCGTGGTGGGCTCCGGCGGCCAGGAAGGTGCGCGGGGCGTCGGGGCGGCCGCCGCGGTGGCGGCAGAGGGCGATCACGGCGGGCACGCCGAGGTCGTTGGTGGCGTCGAGCAGGGTGAGCCGGTAGCCGAGCAGCCGGGCGCGGTCGGCGAGTTCGGCGATCTGCGGGTCCTCGGCGGGGAGGGTGACGCCGGGCAGCGGGGTGCGGGCGTACCAGGCCATCAGGAAGGCGTCGCGCTCGGCGACCTCGAACAGGCCGTAGAGCGCGGCCTCCTGGGGGCTGTTGCCGAGTCCGCAGCCGTTCGAGGACTCGTAGACCACCCGGGGACGGTCGCGTCCGGGCACGTCCCAGTAGGCGACGTGCTCCGGGACGGCGACCGGGCGGCGGTGGGTGAGCGACCAGCCGTGCACCCAGTCGAGTACCAGCTCCGGGGTGTACGGGACGGTGGCCACGGCGGGGTGTCCCGGGTCGGCGTCGTCGGGCAGGCCGAGCCGGACCGGGTCGAGGACGGCCCCCGGGCCCACCTCGCCCGCCAGCTCGGCGTAGGAGGCCCGCAGCACGGTTCGGCGCCCGAGCGGCCGCATGCCCGCGTACCGCTCCACCGCCTCGAACAGCGCGACCCGTTCGCTGGAGCGGAAGTCCGCGGCCCGCCCGTACCCGCCGTCGTCGAGCACCCGGCCGTCGGTCACCCAGGCGGTGGTGAGGGCGAAGGCCGAGTCCTCGGTGCGGAACAGCCGGCGGACCGGGCCGAACCGCTCGTCGTACAGCGCGGCCCGCAACTGCCCCGCTTCCGTCAGGTCGTTGGACCCGCGCAGGACGGCCGGGTCGGGCAGCGGGCGGGAGGTCGCGGGCAGCCGGGCGGCCTCGGGTGTGTCGGCGGGCAGCGGGCGGCAGACCTCGCAGCCGCCGACCGGGCGGACCCGGTGGGTGGACCAGGTGGCCCGGCCGCCGTGCACCACGTGGA
>NZ_JAHSQD010000039.1 GCF_020103755.1 Streptomyces sp. LS1784 | reverse complement strand
CGCCGCCGGCCCGCGGCTGGCCACCTCGCTCGGCCCGCGCGAGGTGGCCCGGCTGCGGCTGCGCTCGCTGGCCGAATCGTTCCTGCCGACGTCCGCTCCGGGGCCGCTGTCCCGGCGCCCGGGAACGCCGTTCGCCGGGCTCTGCGCGCAGGTGCCGGAGCGGCACCGGGGCGTCCGGGTCGTCGACCGGGCCTTCGTCCGCACCGCCCACCGGCTCGGTCTCCAGGTGCACGTCTGGACTGTGGACGATCCCACACGGATCAGGGCTCTCCTCGACCTGGGTGTGGATGGCATCATGGCCGATCGCATCGACGTCCTGCGGGACGTCCTCGGCGAGCGCGGCTGCTGGACGGACGGCAGTAACGGCTCCAGCACGGTGATGGGAACCCCATGAGCAGCACGAACTCGGCGACACACCTGCCGGACGACCCACCGACCGACCCCACGGCCGCCACCGACGACGGACGGTCGCTGCGCCGGATGCAGTTCGGCTGGTACATCAACGACTGGGCCAACGCCGCCTTCTCGGCCACCGTGCTGACGGTGTTCCTCGGCCCGTACCTGACCAGCGTCGCCAAGGACGCCGCCGACGCGGCCGGTGACGTGCACCCGCTCGGCCTGTCGATCCGCGCAGGATCGTTCTTCCCGTACACGGTCTCCTTCTCCGTGCTGCTCTCGGTCGCGGTGATGCTGCTGACCGGCACCGTCGCCGACCGCACCGGCCGGCACAAGGAGCTGATGTGCGGCTTCGCGTACGTCGGCTCGCTCGCCACCATGGGGATGTTCTTCCTCGACGGCGACCGCTACCTGCTCGGCGGCGCGCTGCTGGTGGTCGCCAACATCTCGTACGCGGTCTCGGTCGCGCTCTCCTACGCCTACCTGCCCGGCCTGGCCTCCCCCGACGAGCGCGACAAGGTCTCCTCGAAGGGCTGGGCCTACGGCTACGCGGGCGGCGGACTGCTGCTGATCGCCAACCTGGCGCTGTTCCAGGGCCACGACGCGTTCGGCCTGGACTCCGGCAC
Source organism: Streptomyces sp. LS1784 (assembly GCF_020103755.1). GTDB lineage: Bacteria > Actinomycetota > Actinomycetes > Streptomycetales > Streptomycetaceae > Kitasatospora. Next base: position 29,193 of record NZ_JAHSQD010000039.1, on the reverse strand, counting down.
CGCCGTGCGGATCTGCCTGGCCTCGGCCGGGCTGTGGTGGGCGCTGTTCACCATCGTCCCCATGCTGCGGCTGCCCTCCCGGGCCGGCATCGCCCCCAGCCGCGCCGCGGACCGGACCAGGGACGGCGAGCCCGCCGCCGGCAGCCTGCGCGAACTCGCCCGCACCCTGCGCGGCATGCGCGAGCACCCGCTCACCCTGCTCTACCTCGCCGCCTTCCTCTGCTACAACGACGGCATCCAGACCGTCGTCTCCCAGGCCTCGCTCTACGGCAGCGAGGAACTCGGCATGGACCAGACCTCGCTGGTCACCGCCGTACTCCTGGTCCAGGTCGTGGCGATCGGCGGCGCCCTGCTGCTCGGCCGGATAGCCCACCGGTACGGCGCCAAGCGGACCATCCTCGGCTCCCTGGTCGGCTGGGTCGTCACCCTGGCCCTCGGCTACTTCATGCCCGCCCACCAGCCCGCCTGGTTCTACGTCCTGGCCTGCATGATCGGCCTGGTGCTCGGCGGCAGCCAGGCACTCTCCCGCTCCCTGTTCTCCCACCTCATCCCGCCCGGCAAGGAGGCCGAGTACTTCAGCTTCTACAAGGTCAGCGACCGCGGCACCAGCTGGATGGGCCCGCTCGTCTTCGGCCTCGCCTACCAGATCACCGGCAGCTACCGCTCGGCGATCATCTCGCTGCTGGTCTTCTTCGTCATCGGCTTCGCCGTGCTGCTGAAGGTCCCGGTCCGCCGTGCCATCGAGGCCGTCGGCAACCCGGTGCCTGAGCGGCTCTGACGGTCCTGACGGTCCGTGGTACCAGCCGGGCCCAGGCGGCGCATCGGCACGACCCGCTGATTCGGCCTCCACCTCCGTGGGTGGAGGCCGAATCGGCTTGGGGCAGCGGACGGCGGCTACCCGCCCGCCGTCGGCGTCAGCAGCCGATGTAGCGCATGGAGACGCTGGTGAAGTGGGCGCCCGAGGGGGCGTAGAGGGTGATGGCGCGGGACTTGCCCTTGCCGCCGGCCCAGTCGCTGTCGACGTGGCCGCCGTTGGAGAGCTTGCCGCGCACGTAGGGACAGCGCCCGTCCGCCTTGGTGTCGTGCACCGTGCCGACGAGCTTGGCGTGGTTGTTGCACGTCTTGCCGTTCGCGTAGCCCTCGCCGGAGCTGATGCTCCAGTTCTGGGTGCACGAGTCGGCGGGCGGCGCGGCGTGGGCGCCGGTGACCGGAAGGAGCAGGGCGGCGAGGGTCAGAGCGGCGACGGCGGCTCCGGGGACGGCGAGACGGCGCTTGGACATGGCGGTACCTCCACACGGGGTGCACGGTGGACATCCGGGCCGGGGCATCGGGCGGCGCGCGACACACGACACGCGCGGCACGTTCGACCGCCCGCCCTCGGCCGTCCATCGAGCGTGACGTATTCGAACGACCGTCGTCAACGGAGGAGGCGGGCGCGGGCGACGGCCTACCGCCCCTGGGGTGCCGGGGCGGCACGGGCGACCCAAAGGCTACGTCCCGCACCATGGGGGTGGGGTCGACGGCCCGGATCGGTGTACGAACTCAGCGCTGGGGTTCGGCCATGGCGGCGCCGGGGACGGCGACCGGTACCCGGCGGCGCCCCTGCCCCCTCCGCGGGTCTCAGATCCGTTCCCCCTTCTGCGCCCGGTGGGCGGCGACGCGCACGCGGGTGGCGCAGCGCGGGGTGCAGTAGCGCTGCGGGGTGCGGCGGCCGGTGTCGATGAAGAAGCGTTCACAGCCCGGGGCGGCGCAGCGGCCCCAGGCGCAGCCGCCGCGTTCGCTGAGCCACAGGCCGAGGGCGAGAGCGGCGGTGGAGAGCAGCCAGTGGGTGAGGCCGGCGTCGGCGGGCGCGTGGGTGTGCAGGGACCAGGGCCGGCCGGGGAGGCGGACCAGTCGGGGGCGGGCCGGGTGGCGGTCGAGCAGGGCGTTGATCAGCTCGGCGGCCCGGTCCGGGTCGTCGGTTTCGAGGACGGCGATCACCTCGGCGGTGGCGGTGCGCAGTTCGCGGGCGTCGGCGTCGGTGAGCCGGAAGGGCGGGCCTCCGTGGCGGTCGAGGAGGGCCTGGAGTTCGGCGGCGCCCGCGTCGGGGTCCTCGCGGACGGTGTTCGCGAGTTCGGTGAGGAAGTGGAGCCCGCGGGGGTTGCCGCCGCCGCCGTCGCCGTCGCTGTCCTGGGGCTGGGGCTGGGCCATGGGGTCGCCTCGAAACGTCGGAGAGGTGTCGTCCACACCATGGTAACTTCAAAATATCCCGGAAGGCGTTACTGAGGAGTGGTGGCATGCGATTCCCGGAGACCACGTCCGTGCTCGTCGTCGGCGGAGGCCCGGTCGGCCTGACCCTGTCCGTCCTGCTGTCCGGCCACGGCGTGCCGCACCTGCTCGTCGAGGCGCACCCGGCCACCTCGCACCACCCCAAGGCCCGTGGGGTGTCGGCGCGTTCGATGGAGGTCTTCCGGCGGTGCGGCCTGGAGACGGAGGTCCGGCGGGCCGGTCTCCCGGCCTCTCAGGTGTTCTTCTACCGGGGCCGCGACCTGGTCGACCCGGACTTCGTCCGCACCGGTGTGGCGGCCGGCCAGGCGGAGGGCGCCGAGCGCACCCCCTCGCCCGGGCTGATCTGCTCGCAGGACGCCCTGGAGGCCGTCCTGCTCCGACGCGCCCGCCAACTCGCCCCGGACGGCGTCCGGTTCGCCACCCGGCTGCTCTCCTTCACCCAGCAGGACGGACACGTCCGGGCCCTGCTGGAGGACCGGCACACCGGCGAACGCCACACCGTGCGCGCCGACTGGCTGGTCGGCTGCGACGGCGCGTCGAGCACAGTCCGCGAGACGGCCGGGATCGCGATGGCGGGGCCGACCGGCCTCGGCCACTTCCTCAGCATCCGCTTCGAGGCACCGCTCGGCGAGGTGGTGGCCGACCGCGCCAGCGCCTCGTACTTCCTCACCGAGCCGGGCCGCGGCGGCTTCCTGGCCGTCGACAACGACCGGCAGTGGATCTACCAGCACCCGTACGACCCCGAAGACGCGGACACCGCAGCCCTGCCGGCCGACCACCAGGCGCTCGGCCGACTCGTCCGGGAGGCCGCCGGGCTGCCCGGGCTGGCGGTCACCGTCCGGGACACCATGACCTGGCGAATGGACGCCCGCCTCGCCGACACCTACCGCCGCGCCCGGGTGCTGCTCGCGGGCGACGCCGCCCACGTGGTGCCACCGACCGGCGGGCACGGCATGAACGCCGGAATCGGCGACGCGGACAACCTGGCCTGGAAGCTCGCGGCAGTCACCGCCGGGACGGCCGGCGAAGCACTGCTGGACACCTACGAGACCGAGCGCCGCCCGGTGGCCCGGCAGGTCATCGACGTCTCGCTCGCCAACTCCCGCGCCCGCACCGGCTACCGGATCGACGACGAGCTGCTGCTCACCGCCGCCTACCGCTCGACGGCGGTCCTCGCCGACCCGGGCGGCCCCGAACGGCCGCCGCTGGACCCCGAGCACGAACACCCCGACGGCGCGCCCGGCACCCGACTCCCCCACCTGCGGCTCGCCGGCCCGCCCGGGGCCGCGTCCACCCTGGACCTGGTCGAGCCCGGCTTCACCCTGTTCACGGCCGGGGAGCACGCCTGCTGGCAGCGGCAGGCGGACACGGCGACGGCGGCAGGACTGCCCGTCACCGTGCACACCCTGTCGGCTCCCGGCTGGTCCGAGGCCACCGGCCTCCCGGCGGCCACCGGAGCCCTCCTCGTCCGCCCGGACGGCCACATCGCCTGGCACTCACCGCAGCCGCCCACCGGCGACGGGCAGGTGCTCGCCGCCCTGCGGCGGGTGCTGTCGGCGGAGCAGGGGGCGGTCCGTACGGCCCGGGTTCCGATCGCGGGCCGGTTCGGCTCCGGGGCGTCGTGATCCGCCGGCCGGTCGCCGGCGCTACGAACAACTGGTGCCGCCTGGAGAGCACTTGACAGGCAGGGGGCCGGATCGGCCACCGCCACTGCCGGTGATGCGCCTCAGTTCCTCGCGTGGCGGATCTTCAGCCGGCCGAAGCCGGTGGTTCCGGTGATCCGGATCGTCGGGTTGCCCACCGAGGGACGGCGGGGAGGGGTGTAGCGCACGTCCTTCCAGCCTCCCTGGAGGCCGTCGATGTCGACGACGGCGTCACGGGGGACGGTGATCCTGGCGCTGCCGGTACCGAGTCCCAAATCGATGTCGATCACCGGGTGTTCGATGAGCGCCTTCGACAGGTCCAGGTGCACCCGGCCGAACGCCGACACCACCTTGAAGGTGCGGGGAACCCGCCAGGGACCGCGGCGCACGAGGCGCCCGCTGGCGGCGGCGATGGTGGGGGTGGTTTCCGGGTTCGGCTCGGGGAGCGAGGCCAGGGACGGTGCGAGGTCGGCGTGCGTCCTGGCGGTGAGCACCCGGTGGAGGCGGTCGTCCATCTCCTCGTGGGAGATGTGCCCTTCGGCGAACGCCTCTTGCAGGCGCTGCACGGCCTTGTCGCGTTCGGCGTCGCTGATCGGCGGATTCTCAGGGAGAGCGGTCACCGTCTCACTCTAACTTCCGTTCCGTGGAAGGATCATGGCGCCCACCCGTGTAAGCCTGCCGGATGGGGCCCGGCCGGCTCGACCGGTCCCAGGTAGGACAGCGCGCGACACCTCCGACGGATGCCCCGGCAGGGACCCCACCGGCAGGCTCGATTCCAGGGCGGCGATGCGCGCCTGCCCCTGGAGGGAAGCAGCCCATGTCCGACGTGACGACACATCCGCGCACTCCGGGATTCGGCATCCGCTCGGCGGCCGCGTTCCTGGCCGCCGCCGCCATGCTCGGCGCCGGCGCCGCCCCGAGCTTCGCCGCATCCACCGCCCGGCCGACGGGCCCCGTCCAGTCGACGGGCGAGGACCGGGAACTGCCCCCGGACACCGCCGAGGCCACCGCGCTGCGCACCACGCTGCAGGGCATCGTCGACGCCGGTTCCTCGGCGGCCGTCGGCGAGGTCCGCCAGGACGGGCGGACCGTCTGGCGCGGGCAGGCGGGCGTCGCCGACCTGGCCACCGGCGCGCCGGTACCCGCGCACGCCCGGTTCAGGATCGGCAGCGTCACCAAGACCTTCGTCGCCACCGTCGTGCTCCAGCTCTCCGCTGAACGGCGGATCGGCCTGGACGACCCGATCGAACGCCACCTGCCCGGCGCGGTGCCGAACGGCGCGGCCATCACCGTCCGCCAACTGCTCAACCACACCAGCGGGTTGTACAACTACACCGACGCTCCGGGCCTGGACCCGCAGGACGAGGCCCAGTACCGCAGCTGGCTGGCCGGACCGCGCTGGCACACCTACCAGCCGACCGAACTGCTCGCACTCGCCAACGGCAACGCCCCGTACTTCCCGCCGGGGCAGGGCTGGCACTACTCCAACACCAACTACCTGCTCGCCGGCCTGCTCGTCGAGAGGATCACCGGCCACTCCTGGCAGCGGGAGGTCGACCGGCGGGTCATCCGGCCGCTGGGACTGCACGACACCACCATGCCCGGGCAGTCGCCGCTACTGCCCGGCCCCCACGCCCAGGGTTACGTGAAGCTCTCGACCGGTCCGGTGGACGTCACCGAACTCAACCCGTCCGTCATGGGCGCCGCCGGGCAGGGCATCTCCAGCGCCGCCGACCTCAACCGGTTCACCGCCGCCCTGCTGGACGGCCGCCTGCTGCGGCCCACCGAGATCGCCGAGATGACCAGGACGGCGGACGCCGGACCGGGACGCGGATACGGGCTGGGGCTGGCCCGGTTCGACACCCCGTGCGGGGTCTTCCGGGGCCACAGCGGAGACCTCCCCGGCTACTCGACGATGGTCGCCGGCACCGCCGACGGCCGGCGCCGACTCGTGCTCTCCCACAACCCGTACGACCGCTCCGACCCGCGCGCGGCCAAGGCCGCCGTCACGGCCTTCCTCACCGCGGCCGCGTGCGGCACCGGGTTCGTCCGGGTGGTGCGGTGATCTGTCGCTGCCCACTCGGCGTCAGCCGGATGCCTCTCCGCGTCGACGGACGAGCGCGGACCAGGGGCCGTGCGAGGACGGCCTCGCACCAGTCGGCCGTGCGGTGGGCCGCTTCGGCAGGGCTGCCGGACGTGCCGAACGCGAACTCGGTGGGCTCGTCGGGAAGGGTGAAGCACTGGTTGTGGAGCCTGTCGCCACGGACGCCGGTGCCGTCGAAGTGACACCCGATGGTCAGGACGCCCCGTCCGCGCACCGGGTCGTCGATGTCCAGGTACGCCGGCAGCTGACCGTACGGGGTGTGCGGTGCGACCAGGACCACGCAGCTCAGGGGATCCACCGGCCAGGACCGCGCGCGAGCCGCGAGAGCGTCCGTGAACTCGCGCTGCACCTCGGTGAAGCCCTCGTCCTCGTCGTACTCGAACCCGGTGTAGTCGCTCGCGGCGCCAACCTACCGGAGGGTCCGGGACCCCGGCGTCGGCCGGGTGGTCAGCGGCCGGTGGTGACGACCATGCGGAAGCGGGCCCGGCCGCCGGCCATCCTGGCCACCGCGGCGGCGGTCTCCTCCAGCGGCACCTGCTCGATCCACGCCCGCACCCCGGTGCGGGCCGCGAAGCGCAGGGTGTCCTCGATGTCGACGGCGGTGCCCGAGGAGTGGCCGTAGACCTTGCGGTCGCCGCTGATCAGCTGCAGCGGGCTGATCGCGAGCCGATCGGGTGAGACGCCGACGATGACCAGCTCGCCCCGCCGGCCGAGTCCGTCGACGGTGGCGGACATGGCGTCGGCGTTGGTGACGGTGGCCAGGACGACCTTCGCGCCGCCGAGCGACCGCAGCGCCTGGGCGACGTCACCGGCGGTGCTGTCGATGTAGTGCTCGGCGCCGAGCTCGTGCGCCAGGGGCTCCTTCTCCGCACCGCGGGCGATGGCGACGGTGCGCAAACCCATCGCGCGGGCGAACTGGACGCCCAGGTGGCCCAGCCCTCCCAGGCCCAGGACGGCGACGGTGTCACCGGGCCGGGCGTCGGAGCGGCGCAGGGCGTTGAAGACGGTGATCCCGGCGCAGGCCAGCGGCGCGGCCTCGGCGGCCGTCAGCTCGCCGGGGATCGCGGCCAGGGCCATGGCCGGAACGACGACACTGTCGGCGTAACCGCCGGGGTAGGCCGCACCGGGGACCTGCAGCTGGGGGCAGTGGATGCCGTCGCCCGAGCGGCAGGCGTCGCAGCGTCCACAGCTGCCGCCGTACCAGCCGACGGCGACCCGGTCGCCGACCTTCCAACCCTCCACCCCCTCGCCGAGGGCGTCGATGCGGCCGGCGATCTCGTGACCGGGGGTGACCGGGAAGGTCGTGCCGGGCAGGGCACCGGAGGCGATCAGCAGGTCGGAGTGGCAGACGCCGCACGCCTCGACGGCGATCCGCACCGCCTCGGGCCCGGGCTCGCGGACCGGGACCTCGGACAGCTCGGGCGCCGCACCCGGGGCGGCGATCCGCACGGCGCGCTGCAGGCCGTCGGGGGAGGGAGACGAGGTGGCAGCCATGGTGGAGAACCCTTCTGTACGGAATCGAGGCGGCGCGGTGCCCGCACCCGCCGCTCCCACCAGCTTCGTACGTCCGCCACCGTTTGTCCGCACACGGCCGCTCCGGCGACGGACGCGCCGCGGCTGCCCCGCGCGGTCGCGTCAGACGGCGTCCGATGCGCTGCTGACGTGGCAGAGTGCGGCGCGCAGGTCGTGGACCGCCTGCTCTGTGCCACCAGGGCGTGCAGAGACAGCACGATGTCGTCGGGGCCACCCGTCAGCCCGGCCGGCCATAGGACCTGGGCCCGTTCTTCCGCGGCGTGGACACCGTCTGCGCCGCACATCCGCATGGCGTGGAACACGGGTCTTCCCCGCGAGCTGCGAGCACCGGCAGCCGGCTCATGCCATCGTCGCCCTCTTCCAGCGCCCAACCGGGCAAGCCCGCTCCGTCAACAGACTTTGAGTCGTTCCAAGAACTCCTGGACGCCGTCGACCTGGCGGTAGGGCTTGAAGGCGGGCGCAAGGTCGCGCACAAGGGCGACACACCGTGGGGCTCCGATGCGTGTGGCCAGGTCCAGCGACTCCCGGGTGACGGCCAGCGCCTGTTCGATGTCGTTGGATTGCAGGTAGCCGCCGGCCTGGTACGTCAGGAAGATCCCGCGTGTCTTGTCGCGGGAACGGGGCAGCATCGCCATGCCATCGGCGATCCGGACGTGCGCTTCCTCGGTGCGGCCGAGGTCGAGCAGGCACTGACCGGAGTCGACGGCAAGGTCTGCTGGGCTCATCCACGCACACCAGTCCGGGGCGGGGTCGACGGACTCCGCCCCGAGCGCGGTCTCGGCCTCCGACAGGTCGCGGAAGCAGGCAGTGCGCTCGCCCAGGGCGGCGTGCGCCCTGGCCCGGCGCAGCAGCAACAGCGACCTGGCGGTCGGGTGCCGCGTTCCGGACAAGGCGTATCCAAGCTGATCAACGGAGACCTTCGGTTCGCCGAGCCAGTTCGACTGATAGGCGAAGTCTGAAAGCACTCCGGCGCCGTGGTCGCGGTCACCCGCGGCATGGGCGGACTGCAGGGCGGCTCCCCAGAGCTTGCCGGCCGCCCAGTGCCGGCCGTGGTCGAAGCGGTACCAGCCGCAGGTGGTGGCCAGGGAGGCGGCCAGCAGGTGAAGGCGCCGGCCGGTGGTCTCGCTGTGGCGGCCGGCGGCGATCAGGTCGGTCACCGTGGCCAGCTGGGCCTCCATCAACCGGACTGTGTGCTGACGTTGTTCGGTCGGCAAAGCCGTCAACTGCTTGCCGGTCACTTCCAGCCAGTCCACGAGTTCGTCGTCCACCCGTCTGCCGTCCAGCGCGGAGGTGAGACGCTCGGGCTCGATCGTGGCCCACTGAGCGGCGAGTCCCGCCAGAGAAACGGCACTGTACGTCATGAAGGTGCGGCGGTCCATGAGAGCTCTCTGTGCGTCGTGGAGTGCTTGGACGGTGTGGGCGGAACCCAACGACAGCGGCTCGTCGCGCCCGGGCAGCCAGTACGGCCAGCCGTACGCCTCCGTCTCCGAAGCCGTGACGCCGAAGACTTCGGCGATGAGGAGCTGGGATTCGACGTTCGGGGTCTTGCGCCAGTTCTCCCACCGGCTCACGGCGGTTTTGTCGGCACCGGAGCGCAGCCCGTGGCCGCGAGCGGCTCTGTCGAGGTGGGCGGCGAGGTCTCCCTGAGACCAGCCGCGCAGTCCACGCGCATAGGCAAGGGGGTGCCGGATCGGGTCGTCCACGGGCCAATCCCATCATCGACAGTGACCGCGATCCTACCGCCAGCATGAGCGGGACAACTCCGGGACTACGGACAATGCCTGTTCAGTGAGGGTGAGTTGGGATGTACTCGCAATACACCGAAGAACTTCCTTCACAAAGACGGAAACGGAGGCACAGAACAGATGACGCAGACGCTCGCACCGTGGGGCACGCAACGAATGGAGCCGTACGCGGCCACCACCACGGTCCCGACGTACACGCCCGTGATCGACCCCGAAACGCAGATCGCGGTCATCGTGGACGAGCACGGCCGGACGGTCGAGCTGGGCAGCCACGGCACCAGCACGAGCGGCCTGACGCCCACTACCACCACCCCCGGTGACGGGTCCGGTCCAGGAGGTGCGACCGACGCGGACAGCACCGAGTCGTACGACCAGGACCAGAGTTCCGGCTGATGGGTGACAGCAGGTCGGTACTGGTGCTGACCAACTCTTATGACGTGACAGCGGACGTGGTGTTGCGGATCCTCGCCCAACGCCGGATTCCCGCAGTCCGCCTCGACCCCGGCGCCGACCTGCACGCGGATGCCTCGCTGACCGCCACGTACCGCACGAGCGAACAGCGGGGCACCCTTCGCACGGCAAGCCGGAAACTCGACACCACCCGGATTCGCTCCGTCTGGGTGCGCAGGCCCTCGCCCTACGAGGGGCCATCCGGGTTGAGCGGCCAGGACCGCCGGTTCGCCGCAGTGCAAGCGCTGTGGGGAACGGGCGGCATCCTGGCGTCTCTGCCCGACGCGTACTACGTCAACCACCCGTGGAACAACCGGGCCGCCGAGTTCAAGCCCGCGCAGCTCTCGGTCGCACGACGCTGCGGGTTCCTGGTGCCCGACACGGTGATCACCAACGACCCGGGCGAGGCACGGAAGTTCGCCACTCATCAGCCCTGCGGGGTGGTCTACAAGCCGCTGTGGAACACGCCCTACCGCGTGAACGACCAGCCGCACGGTGTGTGGGTCCGAGAGGTGCACGCGGCCGAGATCACCGACTCCGTGTCCGTCTGCCCGCACATGTTCCAAACCAGGGTCGACAAGGTGTTCGACGTGCGGGTGACCGCCGTGGGCGGCCGAGTGTTCGGGGTCCGGATCGACAGCCCCGATCTCGACTGGCGCCACCGCCAGAACCTCATGACGTGCACACCGATCGAGGTACCGAGGTCGATGGCGCGTGCGATCGTCGCCTACCTCGCCGAACTGCGTTTGACCTACGGCGCGTTCGACTTCGCGGTAACCACCGCCGGAGACTGGTACTTCCTTGAGTGCAACCCGAACGGCCAGTGGGCGTGGCAGCCGGCGGAGACCACCGCGGCAGTCGCCCACGCCATCGCTGACCAGCTGGAGAAAGGCCCCGACACGTGAGCACAGCAGCTCGGCTTCGCGCTTCCCTGGCGGACAGACTCACCGAGGACGGAACCCTCACGGAACCCGAGTGGAGCAGCGCCGTCAGGGCGGTGCCCCGCGACCTGTTCACGGGCTCCTACTTCCTGCCGGTGGCAGGCAGCGTCCCCACCGGCTACCGCCCCGTCCGGGAGGGCGAGCCCGGATGGCTGGAGGGGGTTTACTCCGACGAAACGCTGATCACTCAACTCGACGGCCGCACCAGGCCGGACGACGTGACCGAGGGGACCGTGCACGGTTCCCCGTCGTCGTCGTCCACCCTGCCATCGCTGGTGTTGCGCATGTGGCAGCAGCTCGGCGCCGAGGCCGGACACCGGGTGCTGGAAATCGGCACGGGAACCGGCTACTCGACCGCCCTCGGCGCGCACCGTCTCGGGGACGCCGATCTCACCAGCATCGAGTACGACCCAGCGGTGGGCGGGGCCGCCGCGGCGGCACTCAAGGCAGCCGGTTTCGCGCCCCGCCTGATCATCGGTGACGGGCTGCGCGGCGACCCGGACGGTGGGCAGTATGACCGGCTCATCGCCACCTGCTCGGTCCGGTACATCCCGCTCCCGTGGCTGCACCAGGTCAAGTCAGGCGGACGAATCCTGGTCACCCTGTCCGGGTGGAGCTACGCCAACGCCCTCGCGCTGCTCGATGTGACCGGCCCCGGACAGGCCACGGGCCGGTTCCTGCCCGGCTACACCAGCTTCATGATCGCCCGGCCCCACGACCGGCCGCCCCGCCCGACGCCGGCCCTGCTCCCCGGGGAAGAGCGCCCGAGCCGGATCGACCCCGCGAAGCTCGACGACTGGACCGGCGGTTGGGTCGCACAGCTCGCAGCGCCCTCGGCCGAACGCATGGGGCGGGGCGCGAACCAGATCCTCTGGGACGTGTCCACCGGTTCGCAGGCCCGGACGGCCCCCGACCCCAACGGTGGATGGACCGTCGTGCAGCGCGGTCCCGTCCGTCTGTGGGATCGGGTCGAGCAGGCGGTGCACCGCTGGCAGGCCGCCGCCGAACCGCACCAGGAGGGATTCGGCATCACGGTCTCGGCCACCGGTCAGCGGGTATGGCTCCGCACCGAGGACGGGCCCGGCTGGGACCTACCGATCTGACGCACGGCGGTCCCGACCGGGGGTTCAGGCAGTACCGCCGTTCGAGTACCGGCGGCCGAACAGCACAACGCCCGCGCGGCAGACGAACTGTCGGGATACTCAGTGGCGGTGGTGGTTGTCGGGCTGGGCGGGGTCGCCTGGGTGCTCCAATCCCTCGACCAAGGTGAGGCGTCGGGCACGTTCGTGGTCGAGCCAGCGTACGAAGGCGGCGCGGCGTGCGGCGGCCCGTAGGGCTGGGGTGGGGTCGGGGGGCTCCGGGGTCGTGGTGGTGGCGAGGAGAGCGGCCTTCCACGGGCCGGCGGTGACCCACGCGCCGGGTGGGGCGGTGCGGAGGGCGTCGGCGAGGGCGGTCGGAAGGGTGGCGGGATCGGCCTCCAACTCGCCGTCGGGGAGGGCGAGGTGCCAGCGGACGGACGGCGGGCGGGTGGTCATGGTGCGGTAGTGGGCGATGTCCTCGGGTGAGGGCTCGATGGTGGCCGTCACATCGTCGTGGACGGCGCGGACGGCTGCGCTGCCCTCGTAGGCGGCCGCCGTGATGGAGCCGAGTTCGACGGCGGCCTGTTGGTCGAGGTGGGCGGGGGTCGACGGCCCGACGGAAAGGTTGCGCTCGGCGGTCACCGCCTCGCAGAGGGCCTCGGTCAGCAGTACCTGGGCGACCCACCTGGTCAGCTGTCGGTCCTCCGAACTGCCCGGCTGTGGCAGGGCGGTGGCGCGCGGGCCGTTCCGCAGGGCGGTCAGGCGGTGGTCGAGGGCGGCGCGCGGGAGGGGGCGCCCGTCGAGCAGGCCGAGGGTCATGCCTCGACCGCCAGGGCGACGGTCGGGGCGTACTGGCAGCGGCCGAACCACATCACCTTCGCCAGGGCCCAGTACGAACCCGGATCAGTGGTTTCGGGGACGGTGATGGCGAAATCGGCCACCGCGGTGGAGCCGGCCGGGACGGCGAAGCCGCGTACGGGCTCCGCGATCGCCTCCCAGGTGCCCCACGGCGAGACCAGTTGCAGCTCGCCGCGGATCTCGCCCTGGGTGCGGTTGGTGAGGGTGAGCGCGAGGGTGGTGCGTCCGCCGGGGGCGACCCGCAGGGTCTCGTGCGAGACCTCGACGTCCAGGCCGGTGTCCCGTCCGGTGGTGGCCTTGGTGCCCTGGGCGGCGGTCCAGTCCTCGGGGGCGTCGCCGGGGACGGGCAGCAGGTCGGGCAGGTCGCCGACGGCGATCGTCACCACGTCCTCGATCTTCTGGCCGTCGTGCTCGATCCGGACGGCTGCGAAGTACAGCCCCGGCTCGGACCCGGCGGGCGGGGTGAGGGTGACCGGGAAGCGCAGGTGCCCGTCCGCCTCCAGCCGGTACGGGCGACTGCCGAGGCTGGTCGTCCAGCCCTCGGGCGGCAGCACGACGGCCGTGCCCTCGGCCGCCGCGTCCCGCAGCTGCGAGGAGAGGGCGACCGAGAGCGTCACCGGCTCCCCCGCCGTCCGCAGCAGTCCGGGCGAGGCACCGACGGACACCGGGAGGTAGCCGAGCGGTGCCGGGCCCCGGTTGTGGAGCCAGTAGCGGGCGTGGACGGGCTGGGCGGGTTCCGCCGTCGGGCCGAGGTCCGTTCCGGCTGCCGGAGCGGTGACGGCCGGGGTCGCGAGCAGGGTGGCGATCTTCGAACCGGCGAGGTCGAGAGCGCAGCCACCGGAGGGAAGCGGCCGTTCCAGCAGGTCGGCGGCCCGGACGTCGCCCAGGTCGAGCGCGCCGCCGAGCTGTGCCGTCCGCCCCAGGCCGGTCGACTCCATCAGCCGGACCGCCAGTTCGGGACCGACCGGCGCCGCCGAGCCCTGCGCGATGGGGTTCCCGGCCGGCTTGAGCGCGCCGAGCAGCACCTCGCGCTGCGGTTCGACCCGCAGCCAGGACAGGGTGGCCGGCAGCGGCCCCTCCTGCGCCGGTGCGATCCGGGCGTACAGCGGGTGGTTGAACTCCTGGCCCTGGGCGGGCAGTGTCTGGTCCCGCCAGTCGCCCTCCCCGCCCACCAGCGCGTAGCTGAACTCGTGTGTCCAGTGCTGGAGTTGGAAGGAGGCGCCGTCGGGCAGGGTGCGCCGCGGCGGGTCGATCCAGACGCCGGACGGCCAGCCGGTGCAGGAGCGCATCAGGGACAGGTGCAGTGCGCCGGTCGTGTCGACGGCGAATCCGGGCAAGCCGAAGCTGAGCAACGCCACGGTGTGGTCGGCGAGCTGCTCCGTGACGGCCGACGGGCAGACGGCTTCGATCCGGGCGTCGCCCAGGTCCTCGACCAGCGCCGCCACGTCCGCTACGACGAGCGCCGGCAGCGCCCGCAGGTCGCGCAGATCGGCGTCCGGACGCCAGACCTCGGCGAGCGGCGTCAGGGCAGGCACCCACACCGCGCCGTGCGCCTTCAGGGCGGCCGCGTACTCCTCCCCCGCCGTCGAGATCAACTCCCGTGCCGCTTCGTTGACTTCCGGCCCGCCGACCACGATCCGGAAGTCCGGCAGGTTGGAGTCCACGGCCAGCCAACCGTACCGCGCCCAGTCCGCCCCCGAGGTGGTGGCGGTGACCCCGACCCGGGCGAGCGCGACCACCAGTGGACGGGCGTCGGCGGCGTCGTCCAGTGTGGGGACGACGACCTCCGCCACTCCGAGGGCACGCGAGCCGACAACCGAGCCCACCGGGTCGGTGAGGTCGACGCGCGCGGTGGCGCCGAGTCCGAACCAGGTGTTGGCCGGGTTGTCCAGGGTCCATGGCGCCTCCGCCGAGTCCACGTCCGGCATCGCGAAGCCGCGCCCGACGACCGCGCCCGCGACCTCGCTGACCGGCAGGCCGCCGGGGACGTCCACCGGGAAGCGCAGCCGCAGCAGCCGGTCGGCGCCGGAGTAGTCCACCACCCGGGTGCGGCAGTCCACCCGGTCCAGGCCGTGCCAGAGCGTGACGGTCTGCTCGTAGCGGACGCCGTCGACCACGCCCTCGACCACCAGGCGCTCGCCGAGCGGCCCGGTCTCCCGGCGGACCGACGCCTCGCCGTCCCCGGAGCCCAGCACCGGCCCGCTGGGCACCAGGTGCCAGGGGCCCTCGCCGAAGTCGGGGTGCTGCGGGTACTCCTCGTACACCCGCAGCTCGTTGCCGATCCGGCCGTGCTGGATCAACTCCCGTTCGTGCCGCAGGTCCCGCACCGAGGTGAGGCCGCCGCCGCGCGCCGGATCGGCGGTCACCCGGTACCGTCCGTTCCCGATGGTCACGCCCGGGGCCGCCGTCCACGGCGCCTGCGCGTCCCCCTCCACCAGCCGCCAGGTGCGCCAGCCGAGCGCGGGCACATCGGTGGCCAGGAACCGCAGCGTTCCCCGGTCCACGGCGCTCGGCACCGCCTCGCCCCGGTCGTCCAGCACTCGCACCGACCGTACGCCGTCGGGCAGTTCGACCGTCACGAGGCCGGTCCGGTCGAACGAGAGCGTGTTGGTCACCACCACCGCCGACCCGGCCCCAGCCGTGGAGATCCGCGCCGTGAGCGCGTCCAGTGCCGCGTCCCGCACGCCGGATGCCAGGTCGTACGCCTCCCGCCAGCCGCCGAGCAGGTCCAGGTACACCTGGTCGGACTCGGAGCCGGTGATCGCGTCGTGGTGTGCGCCGTAGGCGAGTTGGCGCCAGACCTTGTCGAGGGCGGCGGCCGGGTAGCGGCCGAGGCCGTGGACGGTGGCGAGCGTGGCGAGCTTCTCCGCGTCGACGGCCGCGACCTCGCCGGCCCGTTGGGCCTGTTTGGTGTCGATGTAGGAGACGTCCTTGCCGGTGTACACCGGGTTCATGTCGCGGGTCTGCGGGCTGGGACGCCGTCCGGTGGCGGCGAGTTCGGCCCGGACGGCGTCGAGGAAGTCCCGCGGGGTGGCGCAGACGAAGCGGGGCCAGAGGTACTTGGCGGCCCAGGAGCGGTGGATCTCGGTGACCCACTTGTTCGGCGGGGTGTAGTCCGTCCCCACCGGCAGCAGCAGGTTCTTCGTCGCTCCCACGGGCTTGAGCTTCCGGTACAGCTCGTAGACGGCCTGCTCGGCGGTGGCGAGGTCGGCCGAGGAGTCCATCCACCAGCCGGCCGAGTAGTGGTGCGGCATGTAGTGGGTGAGCACGCCCTCGCCACCGGGGGCGATCCACTCGAACTCGCTCGGGAACTGCATCACCCGGGCGTCGTCCTTGGCCTCGCGGAAGTTCTTCTGGATCGGGCCCCACTGGTGGAACGGGCCGCGTGCCCAGGCGCTGCCGGTGAGGCCGGCCGCGGCGAGGTGGCCGGGGAACTGCGGGTCGTGCCCGAACACGTCGAGCTGCCAGGCGGTTCGGGGGTCGCCGCCGAGGATGCCGCGCTGGTAGCCGATGCCGTGGACGATGTTGCGGATGGTGGTCTCGGCGCCGGTCAGATTGGTGTTCGGCTCGTTGTAGGTGCCGCCGACGAGTTCGGCCTGGCCGCGTTCCAGCAGCTGTCGCAGCGTCTCGCGGCGCTCCGGGTGCTGGTCGAAGTACGGCTTCAGGTAGTCGACTTCGGCGAGCACGAACTTGTACACCGGGTCCCGCAGGGCGAGGTCCATGTGTGCGTCGACGAGCGCGAAGCCGTTGCGCTCCCACAGGGGCCGGGTGGTGGCGTCGGCGGAGAGCAGTTCCCACGGGGAGGTGTAGGCGGCCTGGGTGTTCCACCAGACCGGGTCGTAGTGGAAGTGCGAGACCAGGAACATCGTCCAGCCGGGCTCGGCGACGTCCACGCTCGCCTCCACCACGGCATCCGAAGCCACGACGGTGACGGGCAGTCGGTCACCGGGCGTGGCGTCGGTGATCTCCAGCGGGACCTCGACCAGCCCCGTGCCGGTCGCCTCGCCGCGGACACCCGGCCCGGTGACGGCGATCCGGGCGGCCGGGCCCTCCAGGGTGACCCGCAGCACTTGACGCGGGGCGTCCTCGGGGCCGACGAACAGGTCGGTGCTCTCGACGGCGGTGATGGTGACCGGCACGGGGGTGCTTCCTTTCCGACGAGGGGCTACGCGCCCCAGGCCTCGAACTCGTAGATGCGGGCGGCCGGGTCGGTGGTCTGGGTGGGTGCGGTGATCACCAGCCGGACGTAGCGGGCGGTGGTGTTCACCGGGTGGGTGGTGGTGCCGGCCGTGTTGCCGGTGACGTCCGCGACGGTCGTCCAGGGGTCGCTCGCGCCCGACCGGACCTGGACGGCGAAGTCGCGGGTGTTGTAGGAGGCGCTCTCGCCGCCCGCCGAGGCGTGCTTGACCACGAACGTGGACAGCTGCTTCGCCGAACCGAGGTCCACCTCCAGCCACTTGGCGGAGGTGAGGGTGCACCACTTGTCGCCGGTCCCGCCGCCGACGCTGCCGTTGACGGCCTTGGCCGGGCCCTCGTTGGCGTTGCACTGGCCGGAGGCGGTGGCCGGGCGGTTGAGCGCCAGGTTGGTGGAGGTCGGCGGGGTGCCGTTCCAGCTCACCGTGGTGGAGGCGGCGGTCGAGCGGCCGTAGGTGGTGGACACCGCCTCGACGTCCAGCGTGGTGGCGTTCTCGCCGCCGGCCCGGTCGAGCCGTCCGACGAAGTACGCGTCGTTGGGCGTGGCGCCGAGGAAGGTGCGACTGCCGTCCGCGTTGCGCCGGTACACCTCGTAGTGGTGCACGTTGCCGCCGGGCGCCGCCGTCCAGGACAGCCGCAGGGACTGGCTGGAGCCGGGCGTCACGTCGCTCGCGCCGAGGACGGTGAGGCCGGCCGGTGCCGCCGGGGTCTGCACCGAGCCGTCGTAGAGGGCTACTTGGCCGACCCGCAGGTCGTATGCCGGGTCGCTGCCCTCGGCCCGCAGGGCGATCTGGGCGACGGTGCGGCCCGCGTACGGGGAGAGGTCGAGGGTGTGCCGCTCCCAGCCGGTACCGGAGTTGGCGCCGACGTCGATCGTGGTGAAGCTGCTCGGCGCGTCGGCGAAGGAGATGGCGGCCTTGAGCTTGGTGGGCCCGGCGGCCGGGGTCTTGACCACCAGGTCCAGCTTGGTGTTCGCGGCGACCGGCAGCGTGGTCTGGTACAGCCGTACGGTGTTGGCGGCGTCGAGCGTTCCGCTCAGCCGCAGCGAGGAGCCGCCCTGGTAGGCGTCGGTGAAGTCGACGGACGGGGTGATCCGGCTGCCGGCCGACTCCACCACCCAGCGGTAGGTGGGCGGGACGTCCTGGAGCGAGAGGTTGTTCCAGCCGCCGGTGGCGACCCGGGTGCCGGCCGCGTTGTAGAAGTCGCCCTGCCCGGTGTCGAAGTTGGTGACGAAGGGCTTGGCGGTGATCGGCGAGGACTCGGCGACGTAGCCGGCCAGGCCGGGCCAGCTCGCCGAGAGGTCGATCCGCGACGGGTCATCGGCGGCACCGACCCAGTAGCGGGCGTCCTTGGCGTAGAAGTCGGCGCGGTCGGTGGCGGACTTCCAGGTCCACTCCGGGCGGTAGAGGCCGAGCGAGGTGGTGTGCGGTTTGCCGGCCGGGAAGAGGGTGTTCCAGTCCACGCCGGTGTTGTAGCCGTTGGCCTCGGTGTCGATGCCGGAGTAGAGGTCGTACTCGCTGCGGCCGAGCTGCCGGGCCAGTGCCCGGGAGGAGTTCAGGCCGCTCGCCGACCAGTTGAAGTTCAGGAACATCGAGTCCGCGGTGCGCTTCGAACCATCCTGCAGGAAGGGTGAGTTGGCCGAGGTGAGGGCGTTCTGCCAGTTGACCGAGCCGGAGGTGGTCATCGCGTCGTACCACATGAACTCGGTGCCGGTCTGCGCCTTGGTGTACTGCATCAGGTTGCGCAGTTCGCCCGCCAGGGACGAATCGCCGCCGCCGGTCTCCTGGTTGATGAACCAGCCGTCGAAGCCGTAGTACTGCGCGGCCTGGGCGAGCTTGTCCGCGACGGGGTAGCGGCTGCCGGACTTCTGGACGAAGTCGCGCACCCACTGGAGCTGGCCGCCGTACGCGCCGGGCGGGAAGAAGACCGTGCCGTAGACCTTGACGCCGTTGCGGTGGGCGGCGTCGATCACGGTCGGGTTGGGGGCGAGGATCAGGCCCTCGCCGGCCGAACCGCCCCAGAACACCAGCTTGTCGACGTACTGCCAGTAGCCGAAGGCGTAGTAGTTGGGGTCGGCGGAGCCCTGCGAGGGGTTGTTGGAGGTGGGGCCGAAGGAAACCAGCGAGGCGATCCTGCCCTCACCGGTGCGGGCGTTGGGGTTGGCCCGCAGCGCGGGGTCGCTGGTGCGCGGCTGGAGTGGCACGCGGGAGCGGTTGAAGCGGGCGTCCGGGTCGGTGGCCGGGTCCCAGTTCAGGATGCTGTTGGGGTACCAGTACGAGGCGAAGGGCTGGCTGCCCGAGCCGACGGTGGCTGCGGGGGCCGCGGTCGGTGTCGGGCCGGCCCAGGCCGCGGGGGTGACGGTCAGCGCGGCCGTCGCGAGGGCGGCGCTGAGCAGCAGGGGGAGGCGTCGTGACATGCGGTGGCTCCGATCGAGCGGAGGAGGGTGGGGGCGGGCCCACCGTCGCGGACGGGGGCCCGGCTGCATGCGGGCGTGCCGGTGCTGGATCGAGTGGAGGCCGCACCGCTGCCGGGCTTCCTCGCCGGACGGGAAGCGACGGGGGTCGGGACGGGCAGCGGGCGACGGGAGCCGGACGAAAGTGCGGCGGAGCACGCCGAGCCGGGGGCCCGCTCGGCGCTGCGAGGCTAAACCGGTTCAGGACCGCTGTCAACGATGCGCGCAGCATCCACCCCTGCGGGGGAACCGACGGGGGAACCCGAGGGGGAGCCGGCCGGCGTGCCTCTCGGCGGCGAGGTGGACTCCCGTACCGTCAGCCGCGGCGTGGGCATCTGGAGGTCCCGGCCGGGCCCGGCCTCGTCCAGCGCCGCCAGCAGGCTGCGCGCCACCTGCTCGCCGAGCGCGAAGGTGTCCCGGCTGAGCGCGGTCAGCGGGGGGTGGACGATCCGGGCGAGCACCGAGTCGTCGAAGGAGACGATCGACAGCTCGCCGGGCACCGCGACGCCCATCTCCCCCGCCACGCCCAGCCCGGCGACGGCCATCACGTCGCTGTCGTAGACGATGGCGGTGGGCCGCCTGGCCCGGGACAGCAGGGTCCGGGTGGCGGCCGCGCCCTCGGCGTCGCTGAAGTCGGTGGGCACCGACACCGCTTCCTCCAGCCCGAGCCGGCGCGAGGCGTCGCGCAGCGCGCGGATCCGCCGCTGGGTGTGCTGGAAGTGCGGCAGCCCGGCGAGGTGGGCGATCCGGCGGTGCCCGATGGCGGCCAGGTAGTCGACGATCGAGAGCATCGCCTCCCGGTCGTCGGCCCAGATCCGCAGCTGGTTGCCGCCCTTGCCGGGCCCGCCCAGCACGACGGCGGGCAGCCCGAGTTCGTCCAGCACCGGCAGCCGCGGGTCCCTGACCTGGAGGTCGACCACGATGAAGCCGTCCACCCGGTGCTCGGAGGCCCAGCGCCGGTAGACCTCGATCTCGGCGGCGGTGTCCTCGACCACCATCAGGTGCAGCGCGATCGAGCTGGCCGAGAGCACGGCCTGGAGCCCGGACAGCAGCTGGCTGAAGAACGGCTCGACACCGATGGTGCGGGCCGGCCGGGCGATCACCAGGCCGACGGCGTCGGCCCGGGCTCCGCCGAGGGCGCGCGCGGCGCTGTGCGGGCGCCAGTTCATCTCCTCGGCGACCCGCAGGATCCGGGCCCTGGTCGCCTCGCTCACGCCCGGCCGGCCGTTGAGCGCGAAGGACACCGCGCCCTTGGAGACACCGGCCTGGCGGGCGATGTCGGCGATCGTCGGTCTGCCCACAGAACCCGACCCTTCTCTTGACATCCAAGTTTAGGCGGGAGCATAGTCCCTGGCATAGCTAGACCGGTTTAGTTGGTCAGGTTCCGGAACCAGGCACAACCCCCGTTGCGCCTCCGTTGCGCCACCCCGTTGACAGAACCCCGGGGAACAGCCCCGGGAAACCCCCGAGCTCGGCACGATCCCCCACCCACCCCCAGGACCGGGAGACCCTCATGCGAAGAATCTGGGCGGCACTGACCACGACGGCGCTCGCCACCGCCGCACTCACCGGCTGCGGACTCGGCTCCGGCGACAGCAAGAGCAGCGACGCGGTGGCGAGTGCGGCCGCCACCGGCGAGGTCAAGGGCAGGGTCTCGCTCCAGACCTGGGCGCTCAAACCGAAGTTCACCGACTACATGCAGGGCGTGATCGACGGCTTCAAGAAGAAGTACCCCGGCGTCGAGGTCGAGTGGCTCGACCAGCCCGGCGAGGGCTACTCCGACAAGGTGCTCAGCCAGGCCGCCGCCGGCACCCTGCCCGACGTGGTCAACCTCCCGCCCGACTTCGCCTTCCCGCTGGTGAAGAAGGACGTCCTGCTGGACGTCGCCAAGGCCGACCCGAAGCTCGCCGAGGAGTACGTCGCCGGCGGCGTGAACGCCTACCGGTTCAACGGGCACCAGGGCACCTTCGGCTACCCGTGGTACCTCAACACCGATGTGAACTACTGGAGTTCGGAACTCCTCACGAAGAGCGGCCTGGACCCGCAGAAGCCCCCGGCCAGCCTGGACGAACTGATCGCCCAGGCCCGGGTGATGAAGGAGAAGTCCGGCGGCCAGACCTACCTGATGAGCCGCAAGCCGGGCATCGGCGACCTGTACAACATCGGCGTGAAGATCATGTCCGACGACGGCAAGGCCTTCACCTTCAACACCCCCGAGGCCGCAGCGCTGCTCGACAGGTACCGCGACGCGTTCAAGGAGGGCCTGATGCCGAACGGAGTGCTGACCGACACCTACGCCGGCAACTCCAAGCTCTTCAGCTCCGGCACCGCGGCCTGGACCACCGGCAGCGGCAACTTCATCACCAGCCTCGCCACCGACAACCCGACCCTCGCCCCGAAGGTCGTCCCCTCCACCGCGATGGGCACCCCGCCGCTGTACGTCCAGGGCCTGTCCATCCCGAAGAACACCAAGAACCCGGCCGCCGCCGTGGCCCTCGCCCGTTGGGTGACCAGCCCCGAGAACCAGGCCGCCTTCGCCCACCTGACCAGTGTCTTCCCGTCCACCAAGGCCTCCGCGAACGACCCGTTCTTCAGCAAGAGCGACGGCACCAACGCGGGCGACGCCAAGGTCATCGCCTTCACCTCGCTCGCCAAGGCCGAACTGATCCAGCCCGTCGAGGTGGACGACGCGATGGGCACCGTCATCAAGCAGCAGTTCGCGCTGGCCATCAGCGGCGAGACCAGCTCCAAGCAGGCGCTGGACACCGCCGTCGAGCAGTGCAACAAGCTGCTCAAGGGCTGACCCCCAGCGCGCGCACGGGCGGCCCCCGCGGCGCGGCACCACGCCCCGCGGCAGCACGCCCCGCGACGCGCCGCCACCCCGTACCGGCGAAGCGGCGGGCCTCCCCCACGCCCGCCGCTCCCCGGGAGTCACCCGCACCACCCCCAGGCCCCAGGAAGGCGATCGCATGACCCACCGGCGCTGGTTCACCCCCTGGCTGCTCGCCGGGCCCGCGATAGTCTGGCTGGCCGTCTTCAACCTCTGGCCGGCCGTCAACACGGTGATCCTGTCCTTCACCAACGCCAAGCCGCTGGGCGGCGGGCAGTTCACCGGCCTGGAGAACTACGGCCGGCTGCTGGACGACGAGCAGCTCGCCGACGCCCTGCTCAACAGCATCGTGTTCATGCTGGTCTGCCTGCCCCTGCTGACCGTCCTGCCGCTGCTGCTCGCGCTGCTCGTCCAGCGCAGGATCCCCGGCATCACCTTCTTCCGTACCGCCTTCTACACCCCGGTGATCGCCTCCGCCGTCGTGGTGGCGCTGATCTGGGGCTGGGCGCTGGACGACCGCGGCCTGGTCAACGGCCTGCTGCGACAGACCGGGCTGGCCGACTCGCCGGTCTCCTTCCTGACCGACCGTTGGCTGCTGCTGTTCAGCGCGATCGCCCTGACCGTCTGGAAGGGCCTCGGCTACTACATGGTCATCTACCTGTCCGCCCTCGCCAACGTCCCGCGCGAGCTGCACGAGGCGGCGGCCGTGGACGGTGCCGGCCCGGTCAGCCGGTTCTGGCACGTCACCCTGCCCGGGGTGCGCCCGACCATGGTCCTGATCTTCGCGCTGATCTCGGTGAGCTCGCTGCGCGTCTTCTCCGAGCTGTACGTACTCTCCAACGGCCTGGGCGGCCCCGGCGGGCGGGACATGTCCGTGGTGATGCTGATCCAGATGTACAGCCGCGGGTTCAACGGCCACCTGGGCTACGCTTCGGCGCTCAGCCTGCTGCTGTTCGTCATCACCCTCGGCCCGATGCTGTTCCTGATGCGGCTGAACCGGAAGGCGGCCTGACCCCATGACCACCGTCCGCACGAAGGCCACCGAGCCTGCCACCGCGACCGGGCCCGCCAGGCCCCGCAGGCCCGCCCGGGGCTTCAACACCCCTTCCTCCGCCCAGACCGCCGCCCGCTACCTGCTCCTGGTGCTCGTCCTGCTGCTGGTCATCGGCCCGTTCCTGTGGCAGCTGTCCACCTCCCTCAAGGGCCCCGCCGAGGACGTCTACACCCGTACACCGAGCTTCCTGCCCGACCAGCCCACCCTCGGCAACTACGGCAGGGTCGCCGAGGTCATCCCGGTGTGGACCTACGCACTCAACTCGGTGATCGTCGCCGCGGTCTGCATCACCGGCAACGTGGTCGGCTGCACGCTGGCCGGCTACGCGCTCGCCCGGCTGCGCTTCCGCGGCGCCAAGCTCATCCTCGGCCTCTTCCTCGCCACCCTGATCCTGCCCGGCGAGGTCACCATCGTCTCCCAGTACGTGCTGGTGCGCAGCCTCGGCCTGGCCGACAGCCTGGCCGGCGTCGCGCTGCCCGGCTCGATCGCGATGCTCAACGTGCTGCTGATGCGCACCGCGTTCGCCGCCGTCCCGGCCGAGCTCGACCAGGCCGCCCTGGTGGACGGCGCCACCGTCTGGCAGCGGCTGTGGCACATCGGTCTGCCGAACGTGCGCGGCATGCTCAGCGTGATCGTGATCTTCACCTTCATCGGTGCCTGGGACGACTTCCTGTGGCCGCTGATCGTGCTCAACGACCCGCAGAAGTACACCCTCACCGTCGGGCTCCAGTACCTCGACGGCACCTTCTCCGCCAACCCCCGGCTGATCGCGGCCGGCACCATGATCGCCTTCCTGCCGATCGTCGTGGTGTTCGGCGTCTGCCAGCGCTTCTTCTTCAAGGGTGTCGAGGAGGGAGCCGTCAAGGGATAGCCCACCGTCCGTACGCCCCGCACCCGTTGAGAGAGCCATCGCACATGACTGCCACCCCGCAGGCCCCGCGCTTCGGCGTCAACTACACCCCCAGCGCCGGCTGGTTCCACCACTGGCTCGACTTCGACCTGGACGCCGTGCGCGCCGACTTCGACTCCATCGCCGCCCTCGGGCTGGACCACGTACGGGTGTTCCCGCTCTGGCCGGTCTTCCAGCCCAACCGCACCCTGATCCGCCCCCGCGCCGTCGAGCAGCTGACGGCCCTGGCGGACGCGGCCGGCGAGCGCGGGCTGGACGTCGCGGTGGACGGCCTGCAGGGCCACCTGTCCAGCTTCGACTTCCTCCCGTCCTGGACCCGGACCTGGCACCGGCGCAACATCTTCACCGACCCCGAGGTGGTCGACGCCCAGGCCGCCTACCTGCGCACTCTCGCCGGGGCGCTGCGCGGGCGGCCCAACTTCCTCGGAATGACGCTCGGCAACGAGATCAACCAGTTCTCCGGTGCCCCGCACCCCGACCCGGACCGGGCCACCTCCGCCGAGGCCGAGGCCTGGCTGCGCCGGATGCTCGACGCCTGCGAGCAGGGCGCCCCCGGCCGGCTGCACCTGCACGCCTCGTACGACGCGGCCTGGTACCTGGACGAGCACCCGTTCACCCCCTGGCACTCGGCCCGGATCGGCGCCGCGACCGCCGTGCACTCCTGGGTGTTCAACGGCACCGCCCAGCGCTACGGCGCGCACTCCACCGCCACCGCGGAGCACGCCGCGTACCTGGTCGAGCTGTCCAAGGCCTGGGCGGACGACCCGGCCCGTCCGGTCTGGCTGCAGGAGGTCGGCGCGCCCGCCCCGCACATCGCCCCGCAGGACGCCGCGCGCTTCACCGGCGCCACCGTGGAGGCCGTACTGGACTGCCCGGACCTGTGGGGCGTGACCTGGTGGTGCTCCCACGACGTGGACCGCTCACTCGCCGACTTCCCCGAACTGGAGTACAGCCTGGGCCTGTTGACCACCGACCGGACGGTCAAGCCGGCCGGCGCCCGGCTCGCCGAGGCCGCCGCCGAGGCCCGCCGGTCCTGGCAGCCGCCCACGCCGCGCAGCACCGCCGTGGTGGTCGCCACCGGCGACGAGGTCACCTCGCCGCGGCGCTCGGTCTGCGGCCCCGGCGGTGCGGTGTACGAGACGTTCATGCGCCTCGCCGAGGAGGGCGTCCGCCCGACCGCGGTGCTCGCCGAGCGCGCCGAGGACCGTGCGCACCTCGCGGCGCGCGGCATCACCGAGGTGGTCCACCCCACCGGCGTACGTTCTCCCTAGCCCATCCGTCTCCCCCTCGGCCCCGTAACCTCGGCCCCGCAACCTCAGCCGAGAACCAAGAACCGCAGCCACGCACCCTCAGCCACGCAACGGAGCCCGCTGACATGCACGATGACCGTACCCTGGTCGAGTCCCGCCTCAAGCGCGTCCTGGACGAGCGCATCCGCCCGGCCGTCTACCCCGAGTCCGTCCCGCTGGAGGTCGGCATCTGGACGGCGCCCGGCGAGCCCGTCCCGGTCGCCGAGGGGCTGGCCGCCCCGCCCACCCCGATCGCGGTGGGCGACGCCTGGGGCGCGCCCTGGGGCACCAGCTGGATCACCGTGACCGGCACCGTGCCGCAGGCCTGGGCCGGGCGCACCGTCGAGGCGCTGATCGACCTGGGCTTCGACGCCAACATGCCCGGCTTCCAGTGCGAGGGCCTGGTCTACCGCCCGGACGGCTCCCCGGTGAAGGGCCTCAACCCGCAGAACCAGTGGGTGCGGATCGCCGCCCCGGCGGCCGGCGGCGAGCAGGTGCTGCTGCACGTCGAGGCCGCCTCCAACCCGGTCATCCTGGACTACCATCCGTTCCTGCCCACCGAGCTCGGCGACAGGGAGACGGCCGGCGACCAGCCGCAGTACAAGCTGGCCCGGATGGACCTGGCGGTGTTCGACGAGACGGTCTGGCAGCTCGTGATGGACCTGGAGGTGCTCGGCGAGCTGATGGCCGAGCTGCCGGTGGAGAGCGCCCGCCGATGGGAGATCCTGCGCGCGGTCGAGCGCTGCCTCGACGCGGTCGACCTCCAGGACGTCAACGCCACGGCAGCGAAGGCCCGTTCGGAGCTGGCCGGGGTGCTGGCCGCGCCCGCCGTGCCGTCCGCGCACCGGATCAGCGCGATCGGCCACGCCCACATCGACTCGGCCTGGCTCTGGCCGCTGCGCGAGACCGTCCGCAAGGTGGCCCGCACCACCGCCAACATGACCGCGCTGCTGGAGGACGAGCCGGACTTCCGCTACACCATGTCCCAGGCCCAGCAGTTCGCCTGGATCAAGGAGCACCGTCCCGAGGTGTACGCCCGGGTGCGGAAGGCGGTGGCGGAGGGCCGGTTCGTCCCGGCCGGCGGCATGTGGGTCGAGTCCGACACCAACATGCCGAGCTCGGAGGCGATGGCCCGGCAGTTCGTCCACGGCAAGCGGTTCTTCCTGGACGAGTTCGGGGTGGAGAACCACGAGGCCTGGCTGCCGGACACCTTCGGCTTCACCGGCGGCCTGCCGCAGATCATCCGCAACGCGGGCTCCAAGTGGCTGCTGACCCAGAAGATCTCGTGGAGCCAGGTGAACCGGTTCCCGCACCACACCTTCCTCTGGGAGGGCATCGACGGGACCCGGATCTTCACCCACTTCCCGCCGGTGGACACCTACAACTGCTCGATGAAGGGCAGCGAGATCGCCCACGCGGCGAGGAACTTCAAGGACAAGGGCGTCGCCCGGCACTCGCTCGCCCCGACCGGCTGGGGTGACGGCGGCGGCGGCACCACCCGCGAGATGGTCGCCAAGGCAGCCCGGATGAAGGACCTGGAGGGCTCGGCCACCGTCCGCTGGGAGAACCCCGCCGAATTCTTCGCCAAGGCCGAGGCCGAGTACCCGAACCCGCCGGTCTGGGTCGGCGAGCTCTACCTGGAGCTGCACCGCGCCACCCTGACCAGCCAGGCCAGGACCAAGCAGGGAAACCGGCGCAGCGAGAACCTGCTGCGCGAGGCCGAACTCTGGTGCGCCACCGCCGCGTTGCGCACCGGGGCGGCCTACCCGTACGAGCAGCTGGACCGGATCTGGAAGACCGTCCTGCTGCACCAGTTCCACGACATCCTGCCCGGCTCGTCCATCGCCTGGGTGCACCGCGAGGCCGAGGCGACGTACGCGGCGCTGGCCGGGGAGCTGGAGGGGCTGATCGACGCGGCCCAACAGGCGCTGGCCGGGGCGGCCTCCGGCGGGCGCGAGCTGGTGTTCAACGCGGCGCCGCACACCCGCTCGGCGGTGCCGGCCGGCGGGGCCGCAGTCGCCGCCGCGACCGGACCGGAGTGCACCGTGGCGGAGCGGCCGGAGGGCGGCTTCACACTGCGCAACGGCCTGCTGGAGGTCGTCGTGGACGCGGACGGCCTGATCTCCTCGGTGGTCGAGCTCGCGACCGGCCGGGAGACCGTCGCGCCCGGCAGCCGGGCCAACCTGCTCCAGCTGCACCCCGACTTCCCCAACATGTGGGACGCCTGGGACGTGGACCAGTTCTACCGCAACACCGTCACCGACCTGACCGGCGTGGACTCGCTCACCGCCGACCGCACCGCCGAACTGGCCTCCGTGCGGATCGCCCGCTCCTTCGGCTCCTCCACCGTGGTGCAGACCCTCACCCTGCGGGCCGGCGAGCAGCGGCTGGACATCGACACCGTGGTCGACTGGCACGAGACCGAGAAGTTCCTCAAGGCCGCCTTCCCGCTGGACATCCACACCGAGCGCTACGCCGCCGAGACCCAGTTCGGCCACCTCTACCGGCCCACCCACACCAACACCAGCTGGGACGCCGCCAAGTTCGAGGCCTGCAACCACCGCTTCGTCCACCTCGACGAGCCCGGCTGGGGCGTCGCCCTGGTCACCGCCTCCACCTACGGCCACGACGTCACCCGCACGGTGCGCCCCGGCGACGGCGGGACCACCACCGCGGTCCGCTTCTCGCTGCTGCGCGCCCCGCGCTTCCCCGACCCGAAGACCGACCAGGGCCTGCACCGCTTCCGGCACGCCCTCGTGCCGGGCGCGGCGATCGGCGACGCCGTCCGCGAGGGCTACCGGATCGGCCTGCCGGAGCGGCGGGTCACCGGCAGCGCCGAGCAGGTCGCTCCGCTGGTGCGGCTGGACAACGACGCCCTGGTGGTGAGCGCCGTCAAGCTCGCCGACGACCGCAGCGGGGACCTGATCGTCCGGGTCTACGAGGCGGGCGGCGGCCGTGCCCGGGGCCGGCTGACCACCTCCTTCCCGCTGGCCGGCGCCGTCCCCTGCGACCTGCTGGAGCGGCCCTGGGACGGCACCCGCGGCGAGGTGGCGGTCGAGGACGGCGCGGTGCGCCTCGCGCTGCGCCCGTTCGAACTGGTCACCCTGCGGCTCAGCGCGGCCGGCTGACGGGCGGCCGACCGCCCGTCTGATCTACGCTGTTCGGCGCCTCGGCCCCCGCGGCCGGGGCGCCGACCCCATCGACCGCTTTGGAGCCCACCGTGCCCGTCACCCCGCTGTTCGCCGCCCTCGACATCGGCGGCACCAAGATCGCCGGGGCGCTGGTCGACGGCGACGGCCGGCTGCGGCACCGGCTCCAGCTGCCCACGCCGGCCGCCGAGCCGGGCACGGCCGTGCTCGCCGTGGTGCACCAGGTGCTGGCGCAGCTCGCCGGGACGGCGGACTGGGCCGCCGTGACGGCCGTCGGGATCGGCAGCGCCGGCCCGGTCGACCTCGCCGGCGGCACCGTCAGCCCGGTCAACATCCCCGGCTGGCGGAGCTTCCCGCTGGTCGCCGCGGTTGCCGCACACCCGGCTGTGGCAGCCCGCGCGCTGCCCGTCCACCTCGCCGGGGACGGCGTGGCGATGGCCGCCGCCGAGCACTGGCAGGGCGCGGCCCGAGGCGCCGACAACGCGCTCTGCCTGGTGGTGTCGACCGGCGTCGGCGCCGGGCTGGTGCTCGACGGCGCGGTGCGTCCCGGCCCCAGCGGCAACGCCGGCCATCTCGGCCACATCACCGTCGAACTGGACGGGGAGCCCTGCCCGTGCGGCTCGCGCGGCTGCCTGGAGGGCCTCGCCAGCGGCACCGCGATCGCCCGCCGGGCCCTCGCCGCGGGCTGGCAGCC
>NZ_JAHSQD010000389.1 GCF_020103755.1 Streptomyces sp. LS1784 | reverse complement strand
GCGCCGCGATCCCGTCCGTCCCGACCCGGCAGCAGCCGCCCACCAGCCGCGCCCCGTCCGCGAGCCAGCCGCCCACCCGCGCCGAGCGGAAGGTCGGCTCGCCGCACCAGCCCCGGCGGGCGGCGTCCCAGCTCTCCCCGCTGTTCGGGTAGACCACCACCGGCTTCCCGGTCACCTCGGCGGCCACTGCCACCGCCCGGTCCGCGTCCTGCGGCGTACAGCAGTTGACGCCCACCGCGACCACCTCGTCCACATCGGCGGCCGGCGCGAAGGCCTCCGCCAGCGGCTGCCCGGCCCTGGTCCGGTCACCCTCGATGCTGTACGACAGCCAGGCCGGGACCCCCAGTCCGCGCACCAGCCCCAGCAGCGCCCGCGCCTCGTCCGCGTCCGGCACCGTCTCCAGCGCCAGCACGTCCGGCCTGGCCGCCGCCAGCACCTCCAGCCGCGGCCGGTGGAAGTCCGCCAGCTCCGCGACGCTCAGCCCGTACCGGCCCCGGTACTCCGAACCGTCCGCCAGCACCGCTCCGTACGGGCCCACCGAGGCCGCCACCCAGCGCCGTCGCCCGCCCGGCTCCGACCGCGCCGCCTCCCGGGCCAGCTCCACGCTGCTCGCCAGCAGCCGCGCGGCCTGTGCCCGGCCGACCCCTCGGCGCGCGAAGCCCTCGAAGCTCGCCTGGTAGCTCGCGGTTATCGCGACGTCCGCGCCCGCCGCGAAGTACGCCCGGTGCGCGGCCACCACCGCCTGCGGGTCGTCCGCCAGCAGCCGCGCCGACCACAGTTCGTCCGACAGGTCGTGCCCGGCCGCCGCCAACTGGTTCGACATCCCGCCGTCGAGCACCAGCGGACCGGCGGCCAGCGCGGCGGCGAAGCCCGGCGGGGGAGCAGTGGGCATGTCGGCCTCCTCTGGCAGAGTTCCTGGTCACAGCCTAGAGGTGGGTGACCCCGCCGAGCGGGAAAACCATTTGCCGCAGGGGAATCCGATCGCTACGTTGTGCTCATCCCGAGAAGAACAGCGCCGGTGAGCAGGCCACCTGGCGCCGGTGAGCACGGAAAGGAGCCCGGCGATGGCAGCGGACGACCAACCGCCACCCACCGGGCCCGAGGCCGAGCAGGAGTGGCTCGCCGCGTACGACCCGCGCGCCTACGCCCCGATCGCCGTCACCGTGGACGTGGTCGCCCTGACCTTGCGCCACGACAGCCTGCACGTCCTGCTCGTCGAGCGCGGTGCCCCGCCCTACCAGGGCTGCTGGGCGCTGCCCGGCGGCTTCCTGCGGGCCGGCGAGGAAGACCTGGACGAGGCGGCCGCCCGCGAGCTCGCCGAGGAGACGGGCCTGCGGAGCGCTTCCGAGGCCGAGGTCAGGCTCTGCCGCCTCCACCTCGAACAGCTCGGCACCTATGGCGCCCCCGAGCGGGACCCGCGGATGCACGTCGTCTCCGTCGCCTACCTCGCCTTCGCCCCAGACCTGCCCGACCCCCAGGCCGGCACGGACGCCGCGGCCGCCGCCTGGCACCCCGTCTCCGACCTGGACCTCCGGCCCTGCGGCCGGTCCCGAGCCGCCGGTGCGCCCGCCGACACCCACGGGGGTGGCGTCGACGGGCGCACCGGCCCCGGCCCGCTCACGCTGGCCTTCGACCACGCCCGCATCCTTGCCGACGGCCTCGACCGGGTGCGCGCCAAACTCGAGTACAGCCCGCTGGCCACCGCCTTCCTGCCGTACGACTTCACCATCCCCGAGCTCCGCGCCGTCTACGAGGCGGTCTGGGGCGAGAAGCTCCACCCCGGCAACTTCCACCGCAAGGTGCTGTCCGTGCCCGGCTTCGTCGAGAGCACCGGCACCACCACCGAGCGCGGCGGCGCCCGCGGCGGCCCCCGCGCCCGCACCTACCACGCCGGCGACGCCCGCCTGCTGCACCCGGCGCTGCTCCGCCCCACCCGCGACGGCACGGCCGACGACCCCGGGGCCCCCTGACGTTCCGCAGCTCGCGGCAACACCGTCGACCCACCGGGCTACCATCCGGCCATGACCACTGACGAAGCGATCCAGACCGCCCACCGGCCGTTCTCGCACTGCCACTTCTGCGGCACGCCCTACCCGCCCGGCACCCGCACCTGGCCGCGCACCTGCCCCGGCTGCGCCGAGATCAGCTACCGCAACCCGCTGCCCGTCGCGGTCACCGTCCTCCCCGTCACCCGCCCCGGCGCCGACCCCGCGCTGGTCGTCATCCGCCGCACCATCGAACCGGGCTACGGCGAACTCGCCTTCCCCGGCGGCTACATGGACTACGGCGAGAGCTGGCAGCAGGCCTGCGTGCGCGAACTGCAGGAGGAGACCGGCATCCCCGCCGACCCGGCCGAGGTCACCCTGATCCACACCGCCTCCGACCCCAACGGCCGCTTCGTCATGCTCTGCGGACTGCTCCCGGCCCGCCCGCTCGCCGACCTCCCGCCCTCGCGCCCCACCGACGAGACCGACGGCTGGCTGCTCGCCACCGCCGAAACCCCGCTGGTCTGGGACTTCCACAACGGCGTCCTGCGCCGCTGGTTCAGCGGCGAGTTCACCCCCCGCTGACCTGCCGTCCACCCACCGGCCGACCCTGGCGCGGCGGGCGATCACATGGCATGGTCTGCACCGACAGCCCAACCGGACGGGTCTGCCACGAGCCCTCCCGTCCCCACCACCGGCCGGGAGACCACCACCGTGAGCACCCCACCGCAGGATCAGCCGCTCTGGCGCCCGAACCCCGCTCGCGCCGCCGCCACCACCCTCGTGGCCTTCCAGGCCTGGGCCGCCGAACACCACGGCGCCCCGGCCGCCCCGCTCGCCCCGGTCGCCGACGACCAGCAGGCCGCCCAGCGCTACGCCGACCTGCACGCCTGGTCCACCGGGGACCTCGACCGCTTCTGGACCGCGATCACCCAGTGGTTCGACGTCCGGCTGGCCACCGACCACTGCACCACCGTCCCGGTCGAGATCCTCGCCGACGCCACCATGCCCGGCGCCCGCTGGTTCCCCGGTGTCCGCCTCAACTACGCCGAGCACGCCCTGCGCGCCGCCGAAGACCCGGCCAATGCCGATCGCCCGGCGATCCTCCACCTCGACGAGACCACCGAGCAGCCGGCCGCCCTCACCTGGGCCGAACTCCGCCGCCAGGTCGGCTCGCTGGCCGCGGCCCTGCGCGCCCGCGGTATCGGCCCCGGCGACCGGGTCAGCGCCTACCTGCCCAATGTCCCGCAGGCCGCCGTCGCCCTGCTCGCCACCGCAGCGGTCGGCGCGATCTGGACCAGCTGCGCCCCGGACTTCGGCGCCCGCAGCGTCCTCGACCGCCTCCAGCAGATCGAACCCGCCGTCCTCTTCGCCATCGACGGCTACCACTACGGCGGCAAGGACCACGACCGCACCGAGGTCGTCGCCGAACTGCGCCGCGAACTCCCCAGCCTGCACACCGTCGTGCACGTCCCGCTGCTCGGAGCCCCCGCCCCCGAGGGCGCCCTGAACTGGGACGACCTGGTCGCCGACGAGGTCGAGCCGGTCTTCCAGATGGTCCCCTTCGACCACCCGCTCTGGGTCCTCTACTCCTCCGGGACCACCGGCCTGCCCAAGGCGATCGTCCAGAGCCAGGGCGGCATCCTCCTCGAACACCTCAAGCAGGCCGGCCTCCACCTCGACCTCGGCCCCCAGGACCGGTTCCTCTGGTACACCTCCACCGGCTGGATGATGTGGAACTTCCTGCTGGCCGGCCTCCTGGTCGGGTCCACGATCGTCACCTACGACGGCAGCCCCGGCCACCCCGACACCGGCGCCCTCTGGTCGGTCGCCGCCCGCACCGGCGCCACCGTCCTCGGCACCTCCGCCGCCTACGTGATCGCCAGCCGCAAGGCCGAGCTCCACCCCGGCCGGGACCTCGACCTCTCCGCCGTGCGCTGCATCGGCACCACCGGCTCCCCGCTCCCGCCCGACGGCTTCCGCTGGATCTACGACGAGGTCAAGCAGGACGTCTGGCTCGCCTCTGTCAGCGGCGGCACCGACGTCTGCTCCTGCTTCGTCGGCGGCGTCCCCACCCTCCCGGTGTACCTCGGCGAGATCCAGGCCCCCTGCCTCGGCGCCGCCGTCGAGTCCTGGGACGTCCAGGGCCACCCGCACACCGACACCGTCGGCGAACTCGTCGTCACCAAGCCCATCCCGTCGATGCCCACCGGCTTCTGGAACGATCCCGAGGGCACCCGGTACCACGACAGCTACTTCGACACGTACCCCGGCATCTGGCGCCACGGCGACTGGATCACCGTCACCTCCCGGGGCACCGTCGTCATCCACGGCCGCTCCGACTCCACCCTCAACCGTCAGGGCGTCCGGATGGGCTCCTCGGACATCTACGAGGTGGTCGAGCGCCTCCCCGAGATCGCCGAGTCCCTGGTCATCGGCCTGGAGGAGCCCGACGGCGGCTACTGGATGCCGCTGTTCGTCGTCCTCGCCCCCGGTGCGGAGCTGAACGACGACGTGATCGGCCGCATCCGGACCTCGCTGCGCACCGAGCTCTCCCCGCGCCACGTGCCCGACGAGGTCATCGCCGTCCGCGGCCTCCCGCACACCCTCACCGGCAAGCGGATCGAGGTCCCGGTCAAGCGCATCCTCTCCGGCACCCCGCTGGAGCAGGCCGTCAATCCCGGCTCCGTCGACCACATCGAGCACCTGCGCTTCTTCGAGCGGCTCCGCCTCGACCGCCAGGCCTGACCGGCCCCCAGACACACGACGAGGCACGAGAAAGGGGTGCCCCCACCGTCCTGGGTGGGGGCACCCCTCTCGCGTCGCTCCGTCCTCACTCGCCCGAGAGCACCTGCTGCGCGGCGGCCCGCGCCTCCTCGGCACCGTCCGCGGCCCGGGCCGCCTCCGCCGCCCGGCGGCACTGCGCCAGTGTGTACTTGGCGAGCGTGGTCCGCACGTAGGGGATCGAGGCCGCGCCCATCGACAGGCTGGTGACGCCCAGACCGGTCAGCACCACGGCCAGCAGCGGGTCGGAGGCCGCCTCGCCGCAGACGCCGCAGCTCCTGCCGCTCGCCCGCGCGGCGTCGGCCGCCGAGGCGACCAGGTCCAGCAGGGCCGGCTGCCACGGGTCCTGGAGCCGGGCCAGCGCACCCACCTGACGGTCGGCCGCGAAGGTGTACTGGGCGAGGTCGTTGGTCCCCAGCGACAGGAACTCGACCTCCTGGAGGATCGCCCTGGCGCGCAGCGCGGCCGACGGGATCTCGACCATCGCACCGAACTTGGCGTCCAGCCCGGCCTCCCGGCACGCGGTCGCGAAGTCCTTGGCGTCCTTGCGGTCGGCCACCATCGGGGCCATCACCTCAAGGTGCACCGGCAGGCCGTCGGCCGCCTCGGCGAGCGCCTTGAGCTGGGTCCGCAGCACGTCGGGGTGTTCGAGCAGGGTGCGCAGACCGCGCACGCCCAGCGCCGGGTTCGGCTCGTCGCCCGGGGTCAGGAAGTCCAGCGGCTTGTCAGCGCCGGCGTCCAGCACCCGCACCACGACCCGGCGCCCGGGGAAGGCCTCCAGCACCTTGCGGTACGCCTCGACCTGCTTCTCGGCGCTGGGCGCCTTCGCCGAGTCGTCCAGGAACAGGAACTCGGTGCGGAACAGGCCGACGCCCTCGGCACCGTTCTCCAGCGCGGCCGGCACGTCGGCCGGGCCGCCCACGTTGGCCAGCAGCGGCACCCTGTGGCCGTCCGAGGTCTGCCCCGGGCCGGAGGAGGCGGCGAGCGCGGCCTTGCGCTCGGCGGCGACCGCCCGCAGCTCGTCCTGCTTCTTCTGGGAAGGCTCCAGCAGCACGTCGCCGGAGCTGCCGTCCACCGCGACGACGGTGCCCTCGCCGACCTCGATCGCACCCGGCAGCGCCACGACGGCCGGCACACCCATCGCCCGGGCCAGGATGGCGCTGTGGCTGGTCGGCCCGCCCTCCTCGGTCACGAAGCCGAGCACCAGCGTCGGGTCGAGCAGCGCGGTGTCGGCCGGCGCCAGGTCCCGCGCGAACAGCACGTACGGCTCGTCGCTGTCGGGCACGCCCGGCATCGGCACACCGAGCAGCCGGGCGACGATCCGGTTGCGCACGTCGTCCAGGTCGGCGACCCGCCCGGCCAGGTAGTCCCCGGCGGAGGCGAGCAGCGCCCGGTAGGCCGCGAACGCGTCGTAGACACCGCGCTCGGCACTGCTGCCGACGGCGATCCGGCGGGACACGTCGGCCATCAGCTCCGGGTCCTGCGCCATCAGCGCCTGGGCCTCCAGCACGGCCTGCGCCTCGCCGCCCGCGAGGTTGCCGCGCGCGATGAGGTCGGCGGCGACCGCCTCGACGGCGGCCTGGGCACGCGCCTGCTCGCGCGGGGCGTCCTCGGTCGGGATCTGGGTGGCCGGGGGCTCCAGCACCGCCGTCCCCATGTGCCGCACCTGGCCGATCGCGACCCCGTGGCTCACGCCCACGCCGCGCAGCGTCTTCTCCATGTCACCTGTCTCCGCTGAGATGAGCGGCCCGCCGGGAACCGCTGTGTGGGGGCCGCCCCGTCATCTCGTCCGGGGCGGGTGTCGGAAGGAAGAGGTCAGCTCCAGCTGAACAACTGGTCGCCCGCCTTGGCCTCGCCGTCCTCCCGCAGCGCGCCGAGCGACTCGGCGGTGGCCTCCAGCGCCACGATCGGCGAGATCGGCGACTTGCCCGCGGCCTCGACGGCAGCCGGGTCCCACTTGATGACGGCCTGACCGCGGGTCACCGTGTCGCCCTTGTTGACGAGCAGCTCGAAGCCCTCGCCGTTGAGCTGAACCGTGTCGATCCCGAGGTGGGTCAGAACACCGTGGCCCTCGGCGTCCACGACGACGAACGCGTGCGGGTGCATGGAGACGACGACACCGTCAACCGGAGCGACCGCCGTGGTCTGCTCACGAACGGGGTCGATCGCGGTGCCCGGGCCGACCATCGCACCCGAGAACACCGGGTCGGGCACGCCCGCGAGCCCCACGATCTTGCCGGTCAGCGGCGACGTCACAGTGGTCATGGTTGTGCCTCCCAAATGCGCAGTACAGCGAGCGGCCGCGAGGAGCGGCATGACGATCAACTGAAGCCTAAATCATGTCAACTTAGGGCATCTTCTGACATTCCAGGGCGAAGGCCCTGCCCGCGCCTACCTGTCCGGCCGGCGGCTCACCGACCTGCGAGTGGTCTAGTCCTCTGGGTCGATGCGCCGCACTCTACAGGCATCTTGGCGAATCGGGACCATTGCTGTATATGCTCGCGAGAGCAACAAATCATGCCGCCGCCCGGAGGGCTCCCGGCGTGGCTCGATTCGCGCTCTGGCCACCGACCGGCTATGGTTGGTCGGGTCGCCGCGACTCCGCGGTTAACGCCAGATTTCGGATGCGAAAAGCCCCGGTAAACGGAGCGGAAAGCGTCTGATAAGCTGGAAACACGAAAGAACGAAGCCCGGAGGGCCTGCTGGAAGGCGGTCCGAAGGAAGCGTCCGTTCCTTGAGAACTCAACAGCGTGCCAAAAGTCAACGCCAGATATGTTGACATCCCCGGCCTCAGGTTTCCTGGGGTTGGAGATTCCTTTTGAAATAACACTAGCGAGGACGCAGTGCGCGGGGCCGCCTTATTCCGGTGGTTGCCGTGCCGCTCAACGCGGGTGTCGACCGGCGCTTTTAATTAAGCACTGCCGGGTAAACATTCACGGAGAGTTTGATCCTGGCTCAGGACGAACGCTGGCGGCGTGCTTAACACATGCAAGTCGAACGGTGAAGCCCTTCGGGGTGGATCAGTGGCGAACGGGTGAGTA
>NZ_JAHSQD010000388.1 GCF_020103755.1 Streptomyces sp. LS1784 | reverse complement strand
GGCGGGTCGGCGGCGTAGGCCCCGGCCAGGGCCAGCACCGCCGCCGCCGAGGCGCCGCCCGCGGCCAGCCACCGCTTGCCCCGCACCGTCGTCGTCGCCGTGCCCGCTTCCGTCCGCGTCTGCGTCTGCGTCTGCGTCGGGTCCATTCCTGCCTCCCGGTGTGCTCGTCCGTTGCGGACCATTGGAGAAGGCGCGGTGTTGCGAGGACGTCTGCGCAGGCCGATACGTTTTCGATAGACCCCATCCGGTCCAATAGAGTGCGAACGGCGACGACGGGAGAACGGCACGTGCGGGTCCTGGTGGTGGAGGACGAGATCTACCTCGCGGAGGCGGTCCAGGCCGGCCTGCGACTGGAAGCGATCGCCTGCGACATCGTCACCGACGGCGACGCGGCGCTGGAGCGCCTGGCCGTCCACAGCTACGACGTCGTCGTCCTCGACCGCGACATCCCCGGCACCCACGGCGACGACGTCTGCCGCAGCATCGTCCAGCGCGGCCTCGGCTGCCGGGTGCTGATGCTCACCGCCGCCGCCCGGCTGAACGAGAAGGTCGCAGGCTTCGAACTCGGCGCCGACGACTACCTCACCAAGCCCTTCGACCTCGCCGAACTCGTCGTACGGCTGCGCTCGCTGGCCCGCCGCCCGGCCCAGGCCACCCCGCCCGTCCTGGAGTACGCCGGGCTGCGCCTGGACCCCTTCCGCCGCGAGGTCTACCGGGACGGCCGCTACGTG
This sequence comes from Streptomyces sp. LS1784, assembly GCF_020103755.1. Classification (GTDB taxonomy): domain Bacteria; phylum Actinomycetota; class Actinomycetes; order Streptomycetales; family Streptomycetaceae; genus Kitasatospora. The sequence goes on along the minus strand of NZ_JAHSQD010000388.1, from coordinate 7,116 downwards.
GGCCTGTCCCGCAAGCAGTTCGCCGTCCTGGAGGTCCTGATGACGGCGCGCGGCGGCGTCATCAGCGCCGAGGACCTGCTGGAACGCGCCTGGGACGAGAACGCCGACCCCTTCACCAACGCGGTCCGCATCACCATCTCCGGCCTGCGCAAACGCCTCGGCGACCCATGGGTGATCCAGACCGTGCCGGGGGTGGGCTACCGCCTCACCGGCCCCGGAGGGGAAGGCACCCCGCGGTGAACAAGCCCCCCCGTGCCGAGCGCCCGCCCGGCAAGCGCCGTCCGGGAAGCCGCCCGCGCCGACTGACCGCCCGGATGCGCCTGACCTTCAGCTACACCCTCTTCGCCGTCACCGCCGGCACCCTCTCCCTCGCCGTGGTCTACGTCGGCATGCGCTACGTCCCCAACTACCCCCTCACCTCCTCCAACCCGCGCTACCGCTCCGACGCCCCCTCCCGCCAGGAGATCCTGCACTCCCTGCTCACCGCCAGCGGCTACGCCCTGGCGCTGCTGACCGCCGTCGGCCTGGCCGGCGGCTGGCTGATCGCCGGCCGGGTGCTGCGCCCGCTGCAGGACATCACCCGCGCCGCCCACACCGCCGCGAGCGGGGCGCTGGAGCACCGCATCGCCCTCACCGGGCCGCGCGACGAGTTCACCGACCTCTCCGACGCCTTCGACGAGATGCTCGAACGCCTCCAGCGCTCCTTCGAGGCCCAGCAGCGCTTCGCCGCCAACGCCTCCCACGAACTGCGCACCCCGCTGGCGATCACCCGCACCATGCTCCAGGTCGCCGCCGCCGACCCGGCCGGCCAGGACTGGGGGAAGCTCGTCACCCGCCTCCAGGACACCAACCAGCGCGGCATCGAGATCAGTGAGGCCCTGCTCCAGCTCGCCGACCTCGGCCACGCCCCGCCCGACCTCGCCCCCGCCGACCTCGCCGCCGCCACGGGGGAGGCGCTGGCCGCCGTCCGCGACGAGGCCGAGGCCCTCGGCATCACCCTCACCGCCGACCTGCGCCCCGCCCCGACCACCGGCAACCCCGTCCTGCTGCGCCAGGCGGCCGTCAACCTGCTGCACAACGCGCTGCGGCACAACCTGGCCTCCGGCGGGCGGGTCACCGTCGCCACCGGGGCCGACCCGCAGCGGCCCGGGCGGGTGCGCCTGACCGTCGCCAACACCGGCCCGCAGCTGACGGCGCAGGCCGTGGCCACCTTCACCGAACCGTTCCTGCGCGGGCGCGGGCGCACCGCCGAAACCGACCCGGCCCGCCGCGGCCACGGCTTGGGCCTGGCGATCGTCGCCGCCGTCACCGAAGCCCACCACGGCCAACTCCACCTCGCCCCCGATCCGGCCGGCGGCCTGCGGGTGACCCTCGACCTGCCGGGCTCACCCGAGGGGTAGCGGTTCAGACGGGCTCGGGGAAGCGGTCGATGTTGCGCTCCACCCAGGTGCGCAGGTGCGCCAGCGGGACGCAGGCGTCCGCGCCCAGCGCGGTGAGGCTGTACTCGACCCGCGGGGGGACCTCGGCGTGGATCTCGCGGTGGACCAGGCCGTGCTCCTCCAGTCGGCGCAGGGTCTGGGTGAGGACCTTGGGGCTGACGCCCTGCAGACGGGTGCGCAGCGCGCCGAAGCGCTGCGGGCCGTCCTCCAGGGCACCCAGCGCGAGGGCGCTCCACTTGTTGGCCAGCAGGTCGAGCATGTCGCGGCAGGGGCAGGCCGCGGCGTAGACGGACTTGGGGTCGGTGCAGTCGGGGGCGTGGGTCTTCGTCGTACGGGTCGTCGTCACGCGCCGATGGTACCCGTCGGGTACTGCTTCGGTACCCAATGGGTAGCAATGGTCCTTGCGGGTAACCACTACCTTTCGCATACCGTCGCCGACGTGCCCGGACAGCGAGGGCACGCCACCCCCTGACGAGGAGACCCCCTGATGGCCGAGATGCCCGCGACGACCACGATCCCGGCGACGATGCCCGCCGTCGCCTACCGCAGGAGCCTGCCGGTCGACGACCCGCAGAGCCTGCTCGACATCGAGCTGCCCGTACCCCAGCCGGGCCCGCGCGACCTGCTGGTGCGGGTGGAGGCGGTGGCCGTCAACCCGGTGGACCACAAGGTCCGGCAGAACGCCGACCCGGGCGGCGAGCCGCGGGTGCTGGGCTGGGACGCGGCCGGCACCGTGGTCGCGGTCGGCCCGCAGGTGGAGCTGTTCGAGGTCGGCGACGAGGTGTACTACGCCGGCGCCCTGGAGCGGCCCGGCGCCAACTCCCGCTACCACGCGGTGGACGAGCGCCTGGCCGGCCGCAAGCCGGCCACCCTCTCCTTCGCCGGAGCCGCCGCGCTCCCGCTGACCGCGCTCACCGCCTGGGAAGGCCTCTTCGAGCGCCTCGGCCTGGGCACCGGCGGCCCGGAGCAGGGCGGCACCCTGCTGGTGACCGCCGCCGCGGGCGGCGTCGGCTCCCTCGTCACCCAACTCGCCCGTGCCCTCACCGGTCTGACCGTGATCGGCACCGCCTCCCGCCCGGAGTCGGCCGACTTCGCCCGACGCATGGGCGCCGACCACGTGATCGACCACACCCGGCCACTCGGCCCGCAGCTGGCACGGGTCGCCCCCGGCGGCCTCGACCACGTCTTCAGCACCGTCGCCACCGACCGCAACCTCACCGCCTACGCCGAGGCCCTGAACCCCTTCGGCGGCATCGTCGCCATCGACGACTTCGACTCCCTGGACATCGGCGTCCTCAAGGGCAAGAGCATCTCCTTCCACTGGGAGTTCATGTTCACCCGCTCCCTGCACGCCACTGCCGACCAGGCGGTGCAGCACCGCATCCTCGACCGGGTCGCGCGCCTGGTGGACGCGGGCGTCCTCGCCACCACCGCGACCCGCGACCTCGGCCCCGTCAACGCCGCCAACCTCCGGGCGGCCCACCGCCTCCAGGAGTCCGGCACGGCGATCGGCAAGACGACCCTCACCGGGTTCTGAGCGGATGCCCCGGCGCACCGGCCAGATCGAGGCCCTCATCGCCGCGAGCGGCGGGGCGGTGGCGGCCCTGGCCGCCAGGGCCCTGCTGTCCGGCGTGTACCAGCACCACGGGCAGGCCGTGGCCGTGCTCGAAGCGTTCGACGTCGCCGTCCTGGCCGTCGGCGCCGCCGCGGCCGCCCTGATCTACCGGTGGCTGCGGCGGCGGCCGGAGGACTGACGCCCCGCCTGAGCCACCTGGTGCGACAGGACACCTAGGGAGCGGGTGCGTAGCCGCGTGCGTGGACGAGGTCGTGGGTGAGGCGGGTGAAGGCGCGGGTGGCGGCGCTGCGGTAGGCGCCCTCGCGGTGCAGGAGGGTGACGGTGCGGGTGGGCAGGGGCGGGTCGAGGGGGACGGGGGTGAGATGGGGGTGGTCGTGGGTGATGGCGTCGGGCAGGACGGTGGCCAGGCCGGTGCGCCGGACGATCTCGGTGAGGGCCTGGACGGAGTTGGCCTCGACCGTGATGCGCGGGGCGGCCCGGTGCCGGGCGAGGTATTCGTCGATGTGACCGCGGGTGGCGAAGTCGCCGCTGAGCAGGGCGAGTTGTTCGTCCTTGAGGGCGTGGACCGGTAGCGGGCCGGGCGTCGCCCCGGCGCGCGGGGCGCCGGTGACGAGGCTGAGGGCCTCGGTGAACAGCGCGGTGGCGGCGATGCCGGGCAGGTGGGTGCCGCTGAAGGCGATGCCGAGGTCGAGGTCGTCGGCGAGCAGGGCCGCCTCGATGCGGTCCTGGGTCGCCTCCGTCAGGGTGAGGCCGACGCCGGGGTGGCGGGTGTGGAGCTCGGCGGTGAGCGGACCGACCAGGTAGGCGGTGAAGGTGGGGGTGACGCCCAGGCGCAGGTGGCCGCGGGAGAGGTCCTGGACGTCGTGGACGGCGCGTTCGGCGGCGGCCAGGTCGCGCAGCGCGCGGCGGGCGTGGTCGGTGTAGACGGCGCCGGCGTCGGTGAGCCGCACCGTGCGGCCGGTGCGGTCCAGCAGCTGTACGCCCAGGGTCTTCTCCAGCTGCTTGATCTGCTGGGAGAGCGTGGGCTGCGAGATGTGCAGCTCCTCGGCGGCGCGGGTGAAGTTGCCGTGTTCGGCCACGGCGAGCAGGTAGCGCAGGTGACGCAGTTCGGGAGCAGCCATGGGAACGACTATAGATACAACCAATAGTTTCTATGCCTGATGCCTCTTAGACACTATAGGAGCAGGTCATGCATGGTGGATCTCACCAGCCCACGGGGCCGATCACCACCGAGAGGAGTGACCCGTGCAGGACCTCACCGAGGGCGTCGCCCGCTTCCAGAGGGACGTCTTCCCGGCCAAGGCGGAGCTCTTCGCCCATCTGGCCACGCACCACACCCCGCACACGCTGTTCATCGGCTGCTCCGACGCCCGCGTCGTGCCCGAGCTGATCACCGGCACCGAGCCGGGCGACCTGTTCGTCATCCGCACCGCCGGCAACCTGGTCCCCGCCTACACCCCCGAGGCCGACGGGGTCGCGGCGAGCATCGAGTACGCCGTCGCCGCGCTGGGCGTCAAGGACATCGTCGTCTGCGGTCACTCCGCGTGCGGCGCGATGACCGCGCTCGCCCAGGGCCACGACCTCAGCGGCGCCCCGGCGGTCGCCGCCTGGCTGCGGCACGCGGACGCCTCCCGGGCCCGCACCGCCGCCGCCGGTGACGTCGACGCCCTGGTACGGCAGAACGTGCTCGCGCAACTGGCGAACCTGGCCACCCACCCCTCGGTCGCCAGGGCCCTCGCGGAAGGCGGGACCACCCTGCACGGCTGGGTCTACGACATCCCCACCGGCCGCGTCGAGGACCTGGCCGCCGCCATCCCCGCGCTCGCCGCCTGACCCCCGCCCCCGTACCCCCGCACGCCACCCCCGTCCCCGGTGACGTGCCCCCTCTCCACCCCGAAAGGACGCAACCGTCATGGTGCACGCCCAGTTCAACCAGAGTGCCCGCGAGGCGCTGGCCGACGCCGCCGTCGAGGCCAAGATCCGCAAGAACCTCTCCTGGAAGCAGATCGCCGAGGCCTCCGGCCTGTCGGTGGCCTTCACCACCGCCGCCGTCCTCGGCCAGCACCCGCTGCCGCAGGAGTCCGCCGAGGCCGTCGCCGAGCTGCTGGGCCTGGACGAGGACGCGGCGATGCTGCTGCAGACCATCCCGGTCCGCGGCTCGATGCCCAACCGCATCCCCACCGACCCGACCATGTACCGCTTCTACGAGATGCTCCAGGTCTACGGCACCACCCTCAAGGCCCTGGTCCACGAGGAGTTCGGCGACGGCATCATCTCCGCGATCAACTTCAGGCTCGACGTGAAGAAGGTCGCCGACCCCGAGGGCGGCGAGCGCGCCGTCATCACCCTCGACGGCAAGTACCTGCCGACCAAGCCCTTCTGACCCGGCACCGGCACCCGCGTCACCCACCGGGCACCACCAGGGGCGGGCCGGGAACACCCGGCCCGCCCGGAGGCCCCTCATGGACTTCGCCCGGCGCGCCATCGACCGCCCCGCGCCCAGCGCCACCACCTGCGAGGTGCTCGACCGCCTCGCCGCTACCGGCGAACTCCTGCGCTGGTGAACCCCGGTGGGGCGGAGAACCGGCCCGGCCGGCTTCCCGCCCCGGCCGGCTTCCCGCCCCGGCCGGCTTTCCGCCCCGGCCGGCTTTCCGCCCCGGCTGCCCGCGGGCGTCAGGCGCGGTGGTACTGGACGGGGGTGGTGACTTCGCCGCCGAGTTCGGCGGCGGCGTGGCGGGCCCAGTAGGGGTTGCGCAGCAGTTCGCGGCCGAGCAGGACGGCGTCGGCGTGGCCGCCGGCGAGGATGGCCTGGGCCTGGGCGGGGTCGGTGATCAGGCCGACGGCCGCCACCGGCAGGTCGGTCTCGCGGCGCACGGCCTCGGCGAAGGGCACCTGGAAGCCGGGCGCGGCCTCGATGCGGGCGTCGGGGACGATGCCGCCGGTGGAGACGTCGAGCAGGTCGACGCCGTGCGCCCGGAGCTCCTTGGCGAGGCGGACGGTGTCCTGTGAGGTCCACCCCTCGCGGCCGTCCTGCGCGTTCTCGGTGAGCCAGTCGGTCGCGGAGACGCGGAAGAAGACCGGCAGGTCCTCGGGCCACACCGAGCGGACGGCGTCGACGACCTCCAGGGCGAAGCGGATGCGACCCTCGAAGGAGCCGCCGTAGCCGTCGGTGCGGTGGTTGGCCGCGGGGGAGAGGAACTCGTGGACCAGGTAGCCGTGGGCGCCGTGGATCTCGGCGACCTGGAAGCCGGCGTCGAGCGCACGCCGGGCGGCGTCGGCGAACTGCCGCACGATGTCGCCGATCCGGGCCTCGGTCAGCTCGTCCGGCGTGGTGTGGGCGGGGGAGAAGGCCTCGGCGCTGGGGCCGACCGGGGTCCAGCCGTGCTCCTCGCCCGGGGCGACGGGGCCTCCGCGGTCGACCCAGGTGCGCTCGGTGGAGGCCTTGCGCCCGGCGTGGGCGAGCTGGATGGCCGGGACGGTGCCCTGGCTCTTCAGGAAGGAGGTGATCCGGCGGAAGGCCGCGGCCTGCTCGTCGTTCCAGATGCCGAGGTCGTACGGGCTGATGCGCCCCTCGGGGCTGACCGCGGTGGCCTCCGTGATGATCAGCCCGGTGCCGCCGGCGGCGCGGGCCGCGAGGTGGGTGAAGTGCCAGTCGGTCGGGACGCCGGCCGCGTCCCCGTCCGGGGCGGCGCTGTACTGGCACATCGCCGGCATCCAGATCCGGTTGGAGACGGTCAGGGCTCGCAGGGTGAGCGGGGCGAAGAGAGTGGTGCTCATGTCGGACTCCCGGTGGGGTCGGCTGGCGCCAGGACGAAGGGGCGAGCATGCAACTTTTGCAGATGCATTTACATTCATGAACAATAGTTGCGCGTGCAGGGACTTGCAAGGGTGTTCCGTCGGCGCCTGCTGCGGCATCGACGGCCGCAACGGACCCGAACATCACCCGGCCTGCCGCGCCACCCTGGAACGCCCGCGGGGAGCGGGAGCCCCGTGACGCCGGACGGCGCCGCCCGGAGGAACCGGACGGCGCCGTCGGTGGCGCAGGGGAGCGGCCTCGGCCGGCCGTCAGCGCGCCGTCTGCGGGACGCGCCGGGTCGGGAC
>NZ_JAHSQD010000387.1 GCF_020103755.1 Streptomyces sp. LS1784 | reverse complement strand
GTGGCCGCCGAGGCGTCCGCGAGGGCGGCGCCGGTGAGGACCACGGTGGTCGGCGCGGGCTGGACCGGCGGAGCCTGGACGCGGACGGCCAGCGGCTGGTCGGCGGTCCACGCGGAGCAGCCGACCGCGGCGCAGGCGCGCACGGCCCAGGTGTAGTCCCCGCCGTCGGTCACCGCGCCGTCCGGCAGCTGGACGGAGGCCCGGGTGCCGCTCTCCGCCCACACCGGGGCGATGGAGGTCGGCAGCGGCTGGCCGGTTCGGCCCTTGAGCGCGAACTCGGTCCGGATCCGGCCCTGGTTGGGGTTGGTGACCAGGGCGGAGAGCACCGGCGTGAGGGTCTGCTGGGCGCCGGTCTGCAGCTGGCTCGGGACGTCCGGCAGCGGGCTGACGCTGAAGGTGGCCCAGGCGGACCAGCCCAGGTTGTAGTGCAGGCCGTCGTAGGGCGAGCTGCGGAACCGGTAGGTGTGGCCGTACTGGAGCAGGCCCGCCGGCACGGTGACCTCGGCGGGGGTGCCGCTGGGTACGTAGCCGGAGACGTTGACGCTGCCGACCTGGGCGCCGGAGATGGCGTCGACCAGCTGGAAGGTGCCGGTCACCTTGTCGCCGTCGGGGTCGATGAAGGTGTCCCGGAGCACCGGGGTGGTGGTGTCCACCCGCCAGGTGCCGGTGCCGTCCTGGAGGAACGGCGGACCGGCCTCCTGCTTGGTGCCGGTGCGCGGACGGTAGTTGTAGTTGACCGTCAGCTTGGGCACGTTGGTGGCGGCGTTGGCGGAGCTCACCTCCTTCCAGTACTTGGTGTTGACCTCGTCGGGCGCCCGCAGGCCCATCCCGGAGACCTGGTTCTTCGCCGAGGCCCAGCCCTGGACGAGGTCGGTGACGTTGGCGGTGATCCAGCCGTCGCCGCCGCAGTTGTCGCGGCCCTTGGTCTCGGTGGAACCGGCCTTCTTGGCGTTCCAGGCCGGCTGGTTGGTCCAGCGCGAGGCGGTGGAGGCGAGCCCGGTGTCCCACACCTCCCAGGTGTAGGGAAGGCAGTCGGTGTTGCCGGAGTGGATGTTGTACAGCGACAGCGTGGCGCTCTGGACCAGCGCGTCCGCGATCGAGGAGGTGTTCCAGTTGATCAGCGAACGGGCCTCGCGCGAGCTGCCGTCGGCGTTCTTGGTGCCGGGGTTGCCCCAGTACAGCTCGACATCGGCCGACCAGTCGACCGTCTCGCCCTTCTGGACCCGGGTGTCGAGGGCGTTGCCGAGCCCGCTGGTGGACGGGTCGACGGTCACCGGGTAGGCGGTGGCCGGGTCGGCCAGGAAGGCGGCGTCGGGGGTGAAGACCAGGTCGACGTCGTCACCGTGCTGGACGACCTTGAGGTCGACCTTGGCCTGCCGGGGGTGCTCGCTCGACCCGGTTGCGGTGGTGGCGTCCCACATCACCGGCGCGGGCAGCACGGCGCGCTTCTGCCCGTTCTTCCGGTCGGTGAACAGCACGCCGCCGTCCGGCTGCGCCACGGCCTTCAGGCCCTTGGCCCGGAACGGCATGGTGTACGAGTAGCTCCCGCTCGCCGGGCGCTGCTTGAGCGTGACGAACTGCTCGAAACCGTTCCGGTTGGCCTCGACGACGAGGTCCCCGGCGCCGTCGCCGATCGCGTCCCGGTAGACGGCGCGCGGGCCGTCCAGCTCGGGCGCGGGCAGGCCGCCCTTCCACTCCAGTGCCAGTTCGTCGTCGCCGGAGCCGAGCGACACCAGGGTGCGGGCGGGCGCGGTGGCGGCCTGCGACTCGGCGAGGGTGCGGGGCCGTTTGCCGCCGGGGCCGGCCAGCTTCATCGCGTGCGGGTGTGCGGCGGGGGCCACCGAGCCGTCGGGCGCCTGCTTGAGCGTCAGGTCGACATCGGTCCACGTGCCGTCGCGCAGGAAGCGGACCGGCCCGGCGGCGAGTTCGGTGGTGAGCGTGCCGTCCGGGTTGACCCAGGTGGTGGACACCTCGCTGCGCTCGGACACCGCCTCGACGCGCCGGCCGGTGGTGCGCGCGGCAACCCGGGCGGCGGCGATGCTGCCGGTCGGGTCGACGGCGGCCGCCGTCGGCGGCTTTCCGGGGGAGGGCTTGGGGTGGGGCTTGGCCGCGAACGCGACCGGCGCTCCGCCGGCCAGCGACAGCGACAGTGCCACCGCGAGGGACAGCGGGCCGACGAGGGCCCGCTTTGGAACGTGCATGGGAGCTCCTTGGCTCACTCTTGGTCGAAGAGGTCCGGAGCATAAGCAAGATCATCAGGGAAGATGATCATGATAAATCAGGGCAAATCTGTCCAGATTCTGAATATTTCCTTAGGAAGTTGATGGGATCGTGACGCGTTGTGCACGCACGAGTGCGAAAGGGCGGGCGCCCCGGGAAACCCCGGAGTGCCCGCCCTGCGAACGTCCTCGGACCGTACGGCGCCGAGCCGCGCCTACTTGGCGCGCTTCGCGAGGAAGGCCTCGACCTCGGCCCGGATCTCCGGGGTGTCCAGCCCGCGCACCGTCATCGTGGTGCGGCGGCGCAGCACGTCGTCCGTGGTGTACGCCCACTCGTTGTCCGCCGCGTACGCGACCTGCGCCCAGACGTCCGGACCGTCCTCGTGGATCGGCCGGCCGAGCTCCGGGTTCTCGTCGATCATGCGGGCGATCTCGAAGGACAGGGTGCCGTAGTGGCTGGCCAGGTGCTTGGCCACCAGCGGCTCCATCCGCGAGCCCGGCTCACGGTCGATCAGCAGGCGGTGCGCCACCGCGTTCGGCGCGCCGACGCCCGGCAGCGGGACGGTCGGGGCGATCGGGGACATGTCCTCGCCGAGGCTGGTGCCGGGCACGTGGGCCAGCTTCTCCAGCACGGTGCGGCCGATGTGCCGGTAGGTGGTCCACTTGCCGCCGGAGACCGACAGCATGCCGCCGCGGCCCTCGGTGACGACGGTCTCGCGCTTGGCGGCGGCCGTGTCGCCCGGGCCGCCCGGCAGCACTCGCAGGCCGGCGAAGGAGTAGGTGATCAGGTCGCGGTCGAGGTGCTCGTCGCGGATCGCGTGCGCGGCCTCGCCCATGATCTGGTCGATGTCCGCCTCGGTGGCCCGGACGTCCTTCGGGTCGCCGGTGTACTCCTCGTCGGTGGTGCCGAGCAGGACGTGGTCCTCCCACGGGATGGCGAAGGAGACGCGGTACTTGTCGATCGGGATGGTCAGCGCGGCGCGCCACGGCGAACGGCGCTTGACGACCACGTGCGCGCCCTTGGAGAGGCGGATCGACGGCGCGGCGCCGGAGTCCTCCATCTTGCGCAGGTGGTCCACCCACGGGCCGGTGGCGTTCAGCACCAGGCGGGCGTCGATGCCGAACTCGCTGCCGTCCAGGCGGTCGCGGACCTCGGCACCGGTGACCCGGCCGCCGGTGAAGCGCAGCCCGGTGACCTCGGCGTGGTTGAGCACCACGGCGCCGGCGTCGACCGCGGCGCGCACGGTCATCACGGCGACGCGCGAGTCGTTCATCTGGTGGTCGCCGTAGACGGCCACCGAGCGCAGGCCCTCGGTGCGCAGCGCGGGCACCTGCTGGGCGGCGTGCGCGGCGGTGGAGACCCGGCCCATGCCGTCGCGGAAGGCGGACAGCGCCGAGTACAGGAAGACGCCGGCGCCGAGCTTGGCGGCGCCGTGCGGGCCGCCCTTGTAGACCGGCACGAAGAAGGTCAGCGGGTTGACCAGGTGCGGGGCCACGTCGGTGGAGAGCGCGCGGCGCTCCTTGTGGTTCTCCGCGACCAGCTTGACCGCACCGGTCTGCAGGTAGCGCAGACCGCCGTGGACGAGCTTGGAGGAGGCACTGGAGGTGGCGCCGGCGAAGTCGCCGGCGTCGACCATGGCGACCTTCAGGCCGGCCTGGGAGGCGGTCCAGGCGACGGCCGTGCCGAGGATGCCGCCCCCGATCACCAGCAGGTCGTAGGTGGCCTTGCCGAGCAGCTCGCGGGTCTCGGCGCGGGAGGCGGTGTGGCCGGCGGTGCGCTCGGCGCCCAGGGTCGGGATGGTTGCCATGGTGGTTGTGTACGGCGCGCGGGTCGGGCGGCGCCGTTACTCCTCTCGTGTGCGGTGCGGCCCCTGCGGGAGAGGCCGGTCGGCCCGGTGCGGCGGGCCGGTGAAACTCGGTGACACCCGCTGCCGGAACGGCGGGTGGCCGGCCGGGGTGCGGGGCCCCGACCGGCTCGTCGATCAGTTGTTCTCTTCCTCCTCCACCCAGTCCATGGTGCGCTCCACGGCCTTGAGCCACTTCTTGTACTCACGCTCCCGGGTGGCCTCGTCCATGCGCGGGGTCCACTCGGCGGCGCGGTGCCAGTTGGCCCGCAGGGTGTCGAGGTCGCTCCAGAAGCCGACGGCGAGACCGGCCGCGTAGGCGGCGCCGAGGGCGGTGGTCTCGGCCACGTACGGGCGCTCGACCGGGGCGTCCAGGACGTCGGCGATGTTCTGCATGAGCAGGTTGTTGCTGGTCATGCCGCCGTCGACCTTGAGGGCGGTGAGCTCGACCCCGGAGTCCTTCTGCATGGCGTCGACGACCTCGCGGGTCTGCCAGGCGGTGGCCTCCAGGACGGCCCGGGCCAGGTGGCCCTTGGTGACGTAGCGGGTCAGACCGGCGATCACACCGCGGGCGTCGGAGCGCCAGTACGGGGCGAACAGGCCGGAGAAGGCCGGGACGAAGTAGGCGCCGCCGTTGTCCTCGACGGTGTTGGCGAGGGTCTCGATCTCGGCGGCGGTGGAGATGATGCCGAGCTGGTCGCGCAGCCACTGGACGAGCGAGCCGGTGACGGCGATCGAGCCCTCCAGGGCGTACACCGGGGCCTGGTCGCCGATCCGGTAGCCGACGGTGGTCAGCAGGCCGTGGTACGAGTTGACGATCTTCTCGCCGGTGTTCAGCAGCAGGAAGGTGCCGGTGCCGTAGGTGGACTTGGCCTCGCCCTCGTCGAAGCAGGTCTGGCCGAACAGCGCGGCCTGCTGGTCGCCGAGCGCGGAGGCGACGGGAACGCCGGCCAGGTCGCCGACGGCCTCGCCGTACACCTCGGCGGAGGAGCGGATCTCCGGCAGGACGGCCATCGGGACGTCCATCGAGTCGGCGATCTTCTGGTCCCACTGCAGGGTCTGCAGGTTCATCAGCATGGTGCGGCTGGCGTTGGTGACGTCCGTGACGTGCTTGCCGCCGTTGACACCGCCGGTGAGGTTCCAGATCACCCAGGTGTCCATGGTGCCGAACAGGATGTCGCCGGCCTCGGCGCGCTCGCGCAGGCCCTCGACGTTGTCCAGCAGCCAGCGGATCTTCGGGCCGGCGAAGTAGCTGGCCAGCGGGAGGCCGGTCTCGCGGCGGAAGCGGTCCTGGCCGACGTTGCGGCCCAGCTCGCGGCAGAGCGCCTCGGTGCGGGTGTCCTGCCACACCAGCGCGTTGTGTACCGGCTCGCCGGTGTTCTTGTCCCACAGGACGGTGGTCTCGCGCTGGTTGGTGATGCCGATCGCGCGGATGTCGTCCTTGGTCAGGCCGGCCTTCTCCAGCGCGCCGCGGACGACCGACTGCACCCGGGTCCAGATCTCGGCGGCGTCGTGCTCGACGTAGCCGGGCTGGGGGAAGATCTGCCGGTGCTCCTGCTGGTCGACGGAGACGATCCGGCCGTCGGCGCCGAAGATGATGCAGCGGCTGGAGGTGGTGCCCTGGTCGATCGCGGCGATGTAGTTACCGGTGGTGGTCATGGGGAGGGTCCTCGGCTCGGGTTCGGGGGATACGGGGTGGGTGGGCCTGACACGTTCGTTCGGTCAGTCCCCGTGTGTGGCGGGGTCGAACCCGTCCTCTAGAAGATGGCGTTGTAGACGCCGCCGGCCGCCAGGCCGCCCAGGATCGGGCCGACGACCGGGATCCAGGCGTACGACCAGTCGGAGCCGCCCTTGTTCGGGATCGGCAGCAGGGTGTGCGCGATGCGCGGGCCGAGGTCACGGGCCGGGTTGATCGCGTAGCCGGTCGGGCCGCCCAGCGAGAGGCCGATGCCGACGACGGTGAAGGCGACCATCAGGGTGCCGGTGCCGGACTGGGAGAGGCCGGAGTTGGTGCCGATGGTGAGGATCGCGAAGCAGAGCACGAAGGTGCCGATGACCTCGGTGATCACGTTCTGGATCGGGTTCCGGATCTCGGGGCCGGTCGAGAAGATGCCGAGGGTGGGTTCCTCGTTCGCGCTGAACTGGCCCAGGTAGGTGGCCCAGACCAGCACGGCGCCGATGATCGCGCCGAGCAGCTGGGAGCCGAGGTAGAGCGGCACCTGGCTCCACTCGCCGCTCTTGACCGCGAGCGCGATCGTGACAGCGGGGTTGAGGTGGGCACCGGACTTCGGAGCCGACATGTAGGCGGCGATGAGGACCGCGAATCCCCAGCCGAAGGTGATCGCCAGCCAGCCGGCGTTGACGGCCTTCGACTTCTTGAGGGTCACGGCGGCGCAGACGCCGCCGCCGAGGAGTATCAGGGCGGCGGTGCCGAGGGTTTCGCCGACGAAGACGTCGCCGTTGGAGAACGCGGACACAAAGACTCCCTTGTCCATATGGCCCGGAGGGTAGGTGGGGGCAGGCGGCCGGTCGATCGCTGTGCGGGTGAGCGCACTGTGGGAGCGATCTCTCCGGCCATCGTTCGACAATGTCGACCGTCATGCGGAAGCTTCCTCCCCAGGTCGCCCCCGCGTCAAGGCGGGGTTACGGAGCTGTGACCCTCGCCTCGACCGGTCCGTCGACGTTACCGAGCGGAGCGCCCCGAAACAGGACAAAACGCCAGAGGCGCGGACAGGCCTCTCGCCCGTCCGCGCCTCAGCGTGACGAATCGACGGCCCGCCGCGAGCCGTCCCCGGATGTACTTCAGAACCGCCCGGCGCCCAGGTCGCGGGAGATCGCCCGCGCCGCGCTGCGCACCGAGGCCACCAGCGCGGGCTTCACGAAGCCGTCCTCGCAGACCCGCTCGACCGCCCCGCTGATGCACACCGCGCCGACCGGGTTGCGCCGCCGGTCCTGGATCAGCGCGCCGATCGAGGCCACGCCCTCCCAGGTCTCCTCGATCGAGTCCGCCCAGCCGCGCTCCCGGATCAGCGCGCACTCGGCGTCCACGTCGGCCGCCCCGGTCAGCGTCCGCATGGTGTACGACTCGTACGGCCCGTCGCCCAACTCCCCGCGTGCGACCGGGTCGTAGGCCACCAGCACCTTGCCCAGCGCGGTGCTGTGCAGCGGCTGCATCGAGCCCACCTCCAGCACCTGCCGGGTGTCGTCCGGCCGGAACACGTGGTGCACGATCAGCACGCCCTGCTGGTGCAGCACCCCCAGGTAGACCGTCTCTCCGGCCGCCCGGGCCAGGTCGTCCGCCCACACCAGCGCCCGCGCCCGCAGCTCGTGCACGTCCAGGTAGCTCTGCCCCAGCCGCAGCAGTTCGGCGCCCAGCTGGTACTTGCCGCTCTCCGGGTCCTGCTCGACGAACCCCTCCTGCTGCAGCGTGCGCAGGATGCCGTGCGCGGTGCCCTTGGCCAGGTCCAGTGCCGTCGCGACCTCGGACAGGCCGAGCCGGCGCTCGCCGCCGGCCAGCAGGCGCATGATCGCGGCGGCCCGGGAAAGCGACTGGATCGGGCCGGGCATGGGTACCTCCGCGCTGACAGGTGGTCGACATTGTCGACCGCAGTGATGACGGGACGAGTCTGCCAGGCCGCCCCGACTCCGTGCACCTTCCCCCCGGGTAACCCCGTCCACGTGCGGCCCGAACCGCAGGCCGCGCCCCGCCGCCTCAGCCCACCGCCCCCGCCCGCTGCGCCCGCAGCACCGCCACCTCCGCCGCCAGCGCCGCGATCCCGTCCGTCCCGACCCGGCAGCA
>NZ_JAHSQD010000386.1 GCF_020103755.1 Streptomyces sp. LS1784 | reverse complement strand
CGCGGACGAAGCTGCGCCGGGCCGGTCCGGCCGGGCAGCCGCCCTGCGCGGCGACCCCGACAGCAGCCCCGGCTGCGACGGGGTCCCCGGTTGCGGCGGCTGCGGTCTGCGCGACGTGCGGGAACGGGCAGGACCCGGTGGCTGCGGTGTGGTCGGTCATCAGGCGGCCTTCCGGATCTCGAGCAGGGCGGGGACGGGGGCGAGGTCTTCGAGCAGTTCGCCGGTGGCACCGTTGAGCTGCCGCCGGGCGTCGGCGGGCAGCCGGTCGACCGGGGTCCAGCCCTCGGGCCGGTCGGCGGCGGCGACCAGGTCGCCGACCCGCTTCATCCCGGCGTTCACCCTGACGAGCACCTGCGGGTCCCGCCCGTCGAGCAGCGGCTGGAGCAGGGTCAGCAGTTCCTGGGTGCCGGTCAGGTTCGCCTGGGCAGTGGCCAGGTTGGTGCCGCTGCCCATGTCGGTGTCGCCGGTCAGCTCGAACCGGAGGGTGTTCTCCAGGATCTCGTGGGCGCGCAGCGGCAGGTCACCGGGGGCGAAGTCCTGCCCGGGGAAGTCGTGCGCCAACTTGGCGACGTCCTGCGCCAGTTCGTCGGCGACGGGCGTCAGCTCCTCGGCGGACCGACCGTGCCAGAGGCCGTACTCCAGCCGCAGGAAGCCGGTGAAGCCGGGGTCCCGCTCCTTGTCGGCGAGGCCGTCCGGGCGGCCGTCGATCTTGCCGTCGAGGTCGGCGAAGGTGCCGTACGCGGCGCCGAGCGAGGCGTACTGAAGGTGGGCGGTGAGCCAGTCGGCCTTCGCCGCGGCGAGGTTGCCGTCGTGCACGTCGGCCTGGAGCTTCCGGCTCTGCGTCACGAGCGTCGCAAGGCCCTGGTTGACGTACTCCTTGTAGCTGTCGAGCGGGGCCTTGAGGTCGTCCTCGGTGACCGGTTTGACGGCCTTGACCTCGGTGCCGCCGCTGACGTGCACGGCGGCCGAGGTGACGGGCTTCCCGCCGGTGGGCACGCAGCGCCAGGCGTAGTCGCCGGAGCCGATGGTGGCGGTCAGGGCGCGGGTGGTGCCGGGCGCCAGGCCCTCGATCTCGCCGTACACCGCGCCACTGCCCGGGTCGACCAGGTAGACCTCGGCGACCTTGTCACCGGTGTTGCGCATCTGGAACACCTGCTGGCCGGGCCGCGGGTCGGCGAAGCCCTTGCCGCACTCCTGCTCGGAGACGGCGACGGTGGCCGAGCCGTCCTGCTTGCCGTCGCTGACCGCGATCACGGCGGCGGCCACCACCACCGGGACGGCGACAGCCGCGGTCGGCAGCACCCAGCGCGGCCGGCCCGCCCGCACCGGTCCGGCCCCGGCCTCGACGGGCTTCTGCGCGACGGCCTTCGCCGCGGCGGGGGAAGCGGCCGGGGCGCTCGCGCCGCCGCGGACCCCCTCGACGAACAGCGTCATCACGACACCCAGGTACGCGACGTAGCCGACGACCTGGAGCACCGTCATGGTGACGGTCAGGTTGAGGGTGCCCTGGACCAGCGTCGCGTACCAGGACGAGGCGTCCAGGTGCCCGCTCAGGTCGAAGGCGTACGAGCTGCCGCCGCCGACCAGGCCGGATTCCTGGAGGTCGCGCAGGCCGTAGCCGAGCACGCCCGCCGCGACGACGATCAGGCCGATGCCGGTGATGGCGAAGAACCGGGTGAGGTTCATCCTCAGGGCCCGCCGGTACAGGCCCCAGCAGAGCCCGGCCGAGAGCAGCAGGCCGACGGCCGCGCCGATCAGCGGTCCGGTGGACTCCCCGGCGGTGCGCACGTTGGTCCACAGGAAGAGCGAGGTCTCCAGGCCCTCGCGGGCGACCGCGAGGAAGCTGGTGAGCACCAGCGCGCCGGCGCCCATAGCCAGCGAGGCCTGGACCTTCTCCTTGATCTCGGCGGAGAGGGTGCGCGCCGAGCGCCGCATCCAGAACACCATCGCGGTGACGAAGCCGACGGCGATCAGGCTGAGCACTCCGCCGAACGCCTCCTGGGCGTGGCCGGAGAGGCTGGCGGCGGTGAAGGTGAGCACCGCGCCGAAGCTCAGGCTGAGCGCGACGGCCGCCGCGACGCCCGTCCACACCTGAGGCAGCCGGGCCTTCTGGTCCGCCCGGACCAGCGTGGCGATCAGGATCGACACGACCAGTCCGGCTTCCAGGCCTTCGCGCAGCCCGATCAGGAAGCTGGGAAACGCCTCGTCCCACATGCGGCGGGCTCCTCCCCCGGGCCCGGCCCGGATCGTTCACCTGTCCTCGACCCCGCTGCGGTGGCGGCGGAGCGGCGCAGCCGAGACGCCCCGGACACTTGCGTCCGGGGCGTCTGGCTTAGCTTAGGCAAACCTTAGAGCCGACGAGGTCAACTGCACCCCCGCTTCAGGTAAGGGTTCGGTATGAGACCCCCGCATCGAGCGAACCGGCAGGCCGGAGGGCCGTCAGGAGGAGCGCGTCACCCCCACCACTGCTCCGGCACCGGTTCCGGGTCGGACGATTCCGGGACCGTCACCGGTTCGGCGCAACGCACCAGCAGATCACCCTCCTCCGTCCCGGCGACCAGGTAGCCGCACTCGCGCAGTACGACCGCGGCCGCGCCGCTCAACGCCGCGAGCGCCTCCCGAGAGGGCGGCGCACCCGGCTCCGCGCCCGGCCTCCAGCCGACCAGCACACCCTCGGGGTGACGGTCGATCCACAGCGGTGAGGGCCCCTGCCCGGTGTCGAACCCGGCGCGGGCCAGGGCCTCGGTGACGTCCTCGAAGAGTTCACGGTGATCCACCATTGGCGCAGCGTAGGCCCAGGACCGCGCAACCCCCGGACACGGCGCGCGCCGAAACGGTTCAGCGGCACCCGACCGCAGCATCGGCACCCGCTGGGCCGAGCGGCGGCCAGCCGATCGGGCGTCAGGGACCCCCGTCCGGCCCGACACGAGCGGCCGGACGGGCCGATGGACGTGCACAGTCGGCCCCCTGCCGACAGCATGACAGAGTAAGCGATCCATCACCCTGAGCAACGGGTCCGGCGGAACACCTGGTCCGCGCGCCGGTGCGGCCGGCGGACCCGTATCGAGAGGTCCCATGATCACAACACTTCGCCGGCCGGCGTTCTCGCCGGCGGGCCTCCAGCACGGCACGCCGAGGACGCCGGGGAGCCCGTCGTGAGAACCGACCAGCAGTCGCAGCCGGGACCGGCGACCAGCACGCGCGCCGAGCCCGCCAACAAGGCCGAGGCCCTGGCCGACTGGACCGACGGCCGGCTCGGCGTCTACTCCCTGGCCAAGTCCAATCTCCGCAAGATCTTTCCCGACCACTGGTCCTTCATGCTGGGCGAGATCGCGCTCTACACCTTCGTCATCATCATCCTCACCGGCGTCTGGCTCACCATGTTCTTCACGCCGAGCATGGGCGAGGTCGTCTACGACGGGGCGTACGTCCCGCTCAGGGGCATCGCGATGTCCGAGGCCTACAACTCGACGCTCAGGATCAGCTTCGACGTGCGCGGCGGCCTGCTGATGCGCCAGATCCACCACTGGGCGGCGATCGTCTTCGTCGCCTCGATGCTGACCCACATGATGCGCGTCTTCTTCACCGGTGCGTTCCGCAAGCCGCGCGAGATCAACTGGGTCTTCGGCGCGCTGCTGCTGATCCTCGGCATGTTCGACGGCTTCATGGGCTACTCGCTGCCGGACGACCTGCTCTCCGGCACCGGCATCCGCTTCATGGAGGGGGCCATCCTGGCCATCCCGATCGTCGGGACCTACCTGCAGTTCTTCATGTTCGGCGGCGAGTTCCCGGGCACCGACATCATTCCCCGGCTGTTCACCGTCCACGTCCTGCTGATCCCGGGCGTCATGGTGGGCCTGCTCGCGGCGCACCTGATCCTGGTCTTCTACCACAAGCACACCCAGTTCGCCGGGCCCGGCCGGACCAACCAGAACGTGGTCGGCATGCCGCTGATGCCGGTCTACATGGCCAAGGCGGGCGGCTTCTTCTTCCTGGTCTTCGGCGTGGTCGCGGTGATGTCGGCGATCGCCACGGTCAACCCGATCTGGGCGTACGGCCCGTACCGCCCCGACCAGGTGACCACCGACGCCCAGCCGGACTGGTACATGGGATTCTCCGAGGGCCTGATCCGCGTGATGCCCGGCTGGGAGATCAGCGTCTGGGGCGGCCACACCCTCAACCTCGGGGTGCTCATCCCGCTGATGGTCTTCCCGCTCGTGCTGCTGTTCATCTGGGGCTATCCGTTCCTGGAGGCCTGGATCACCGGGGACCGGGGCGAGCACCACATCGCCGACCGGCCGCGCAACGCCCCGGTCCGCACCGCCTTCGGCGCGGCCTGGATCGGCCTCTACCTGCTCCTGCTGGCCGGCGGCGGCAACGACCTGCTGGCCACCCACTTCCAGCTCTCGATCAACGCGATCACCTACGCGGTGCGGATCGGCTTCTTCACCGTGCCGGTGGTCGTCTTCGTGATCACCAAGCGGTGGTGCCTGGGCCTCCAGCGGCGGGACCGGGAGAAGGTGCTGCACGGCCGCGAGACCGGCGTCATCAACCGGCTCCAGCACGGCGAGTTCGTCGAGGTGCACGCCCCGCTGCCACCGGGCCGGCTCTACACCCTCACCGCGCACGACCAGCCGCAGCCCTCCGAGCTGCCGCCGGAGGTGGACGAGAACGGGGTGGCCCGCAAGGCCGGGCTGTGGACCCGAGCGCGGGTGAAGCTCTCCCGCGGCTTCTACGGCAAGTACGGCCAGATCACCAAGCCCACCGTCGAGGAGCGCGAGGAGATCACCAGCGGCCACGGCCACCACTGATCCCGCCCCGACGCCGGAAAGGGCCCGCTGCGCCGGGAGCGGCACAGCGGGCCCTCGTCGCACCCGGGCCCGTCGACGGCGGGCCCGGAGCCGATCAGCCGCGCAGGACGGCCGGGACGACGGCGAACAGCGCCGCCGCCACGGTGACGGAGAGGCAGAGCGCCGCCCAGCGGGCGCAGATCCGGCGGCACTCTGCGCGGTATCGGGCGGCCAGCCGGCGGCAGCGCTCGACCGCGCGGTCGACGACCTCCTCGGCATAGCGCAAGCGATCGGCGGCATAGGCCTGTTCGAGGCTCTCCCGCTCCGGCGCCGGCAGCCACGGGAACTGCGCGGCGAACGCGCGGGCGTCCCGTTCGGCCGCCGCGACCTCCGCCTCCCAGGCCAGGAATCCCTCGATGCGGGCGAACTCCGCCCGGGGGTTCACCCGGGCGCCGGCGCCGGCGGGCCTGCCCTGACGAGGGGTCCGCACTCTCGGCGGACGCTGTCTGCCACCCATGACCGCTCCTCAAGTCCTGTCGAGTCGTCCCGCCGGAAAGCCTGCGGGGAAGGGCTCCTGGCGGGGATCGCTCCGCGACCAGGCAACTACTATCAGCGACAAACCGCAGGTGGCGGACGGCTCGCCACAATCCACGCGCCCGGGAAAAACTTGCATGCCGCGCACTATTGCGCAACACGCACTCTTTGCGGGACAGTGGTGGCCATGACGAAGGGTCAGCCCGGTCTGCGGGAACGGAAGAAGGCCGCGACGCGGGAGGCACTCAGCTGGGCGGCCCTGCGCCTGGCAGTGGAGCGGGGGCTGGAGAACGTCCGGGTGGAGGACATCGCCGCTGCCGCCGGCGTGTCCCCCCGCACGTACAACAACTACTTCTCCAGCAAGGCCGAGGCGATCGTCCACCGGCACCGCGACCGCCTCCGGCAGTCCACCGAGGCACTGCGGGAGCGGCCCGCCGGGGAACCGCTCTGGGAAGCGCTCACCCGGGCCCTGCTCGCCCCGTACCACGACGCGACCGAGCAGCCGGACCCACAATGGACCGCCGCCATACGACAGTTGCTGCGCGAGCCGGTGCTCCAGGCCGAGCTGATGCGCGACGCGGCGCGGACCGCGGCCGGGCTCACGGCCGCGGTGGCCGCCCGGACCGGCACCGACCCGGACCGGGACCTCTACCCGAAGCTGGTCACCGCGGCCGCGCTCGCCGCGATCAAGGCCGCCAACGACCAGTACCTCACCGCCGACCCGCCGGTGCCGTTCCAGTCGGTGCTCGAGGACGCCCTGCGGCAGCTGGCCGCCGGGCTGCCGGCCCCGTCGCCACATTGAACTCACGCTCTCAGAGGGGGACTCGAGATGGACCACGACGTCGTCGTCGCCGGCGCGGGCCCGAACGGGCTGCTGCTGGCCTGCGAACTCGCACTGGCCGGAATCCGGCCGGTGGTGCTGGAACGGCTGCCCGCACGCTCACAGGCCCAGAAGGCCAACGGGCTGGTCGGCCAGGTGCTCCGGCTGCTCGACCACCGCGGCCTGTACGAGCCGCTCACCGGCACCCCGGGCGCGCCACGGCCCGTGCCCCGCTTCGTGTTCGGCGCCTTCCCGCTGGAGCTGCACCTGCTCGACGAGAACCCGCTGCACGCCCTGCCCGTACCGCAGCACCGCATCGAGGAGGTGCTGGAGGAACGCGCCCGCGCACTCGGCATCACCGTGCGCCACGGCCACGAGCTCACCGGCTTCGCCCAGGACGAGGCCGGGGTGACGGTCGAGCTGAGCGGCCCGGCGGGCCCCGAGCGGCTGCGCGCCCGCTACCTGGTCGGAGCGGACGGCGGCCGCAGCACCGTCCGCAAACTCGCCGGGATCGGCTTCCCCGGGGTGACCTCGTCCGACCCGGTTTCGCGGATCGCGCACGTGTGCCTCCCCGAGGACGTGCGCACCACCGCCGACGGCGAGTTCCTGCTGCCCGGCTGCCCGGTCCCGTTCCGCCCGTTCACCCACACCCGCACCGAACACGGCGTCATCGTCCTCGCCCCGCTCGGCCCGGACATCACCATGGTCGCCACCATGGAGTGGGACGCAGGACCGGTGGACGAGACGGCGCCGCTCACCCTGGACGAGCTGCGCGCCAGCATCCACCGGGTGACCGGCGCCGATCTGGCGCTCGCCCCGGCCCGCACGCCCGGACCGTTCACCCCTCGCCGCCAGGTCGGCCACAACACCCGGCTCGCCGAGAACTACCGGCGGGGCCGCGTGCTGCTGGTCGGCGACGCCGCCCACGTGCACGCCGCGACCGGCGGTCCGGGCCTCAACCTCGGCCTCCAGGACGCCGCCAACCTCGGCTGGAAGCTCGCCGCCGAGCTGCACGGCTGGGCCCCGCCCGGCCTGCTGGACAGCTACCAGGGCGAACGCCGCCCGGTCGGCGAGCGGGTGTTCATGCACTCCCAGGCCCAGACCGCCCTGATGGCCCCCGGCCCCGGCACCACCGCCGTGCGTGCCCTGTTCGACGAGCTGCTGGCGCACCCGGACAACCTCGGCCGGATCGCCGCGCTGATGGCGGGCAGCGACGTCCGCTACGAGGTGGACTGCCCGCACCCGCTGGCCGGGCGGTTCGTGCCGGACCTCACGGCGACCACCCCGGACGGCCCCGTCCGGATCGCCCGACTCGCCCGCACCGGGCGCCCGTTGCTCATCGACCTCACCGGCGGGGAGCCAGGCCTCGCGGACCCGGCGGCGGGCTGGAAGGACCGGGTGGACCTCGTCACGGCCTGCTGCCCGCAGCCGCCGGCCGGCGCCCTGCTGCTGCGCCCGGACGGCTACGTCGCCTGGGCCGCCGAGCCCGACCGGGCGGACCCGGACGGACTGGTCCGGGCGCTGCGCACCTGGTTCGGCGCGCCCGCTCCTGAGCACGAGCGCCCTGTTCCTGCGCACGCACACCCGAGGACGGACGCCCAGCCGCTCTGAGTACCCCGGGGCCGGGGCTCCGGGCGACGGGGACGGGCCCGCCCCTCGGTGCGCCGAGGGGCGGGCCCGTTCCCGTCGTGTGCGGGGCGGCCGGGGGCCGCGCCGCGGGTGGGGGACAATGGGCGGCATGTCCCGACGTCGTTCCGCGCCCCGCCCC
>NZ_JAHSQD010000385.1 GCF_020103755.1 Streptomyces sp. LS1784 | reverse complement strand
CCATGAGCACGGGCGACCCTGACCCGGGCCTTGTCCCGATTCTTGGACCCCTTCGCCTTTCGGCTCAGGGCCCGCTGTGCGCGCTTCAACTTCTTCTCGGCGCGGCGCAGGAACTTCGGGCTGTCGATCTTCCGGCCGTCCGAGAGCACCGCGAAGTGCGTGAGCCCGAGGTCGATCCCCACGGTGGCGTCAGCCTCGGGCATCCGCTCAAGGTCGGCGGCCGGGTCGGTCTCGACCACGAAGGAGGCGAAGTACCGCCCGGCGGCGTCCTTGACCACGGTCACCGTGGACGGCACCGACGGCAGCGACCGCGACCACTTCACCCGTACGTCGCCGATCTTCGGCAGGCGCAGCTTCCCGCCACCGGTGATTCTCCATCCGGCGTTGGCGGTGAAGCGGATCGCCTGCCGGCTGTCCCTGCGGGACTTGAACCGGGGCGCTCCCGTCTTCGGCCGCTTGCCCTTGATACCGTCGAAGAAGTTCCGGTATGCGGTCTCCAGGTCCCGCAACGACTGTTGCAGGACCACCGACGACACCTCGCCGAGCCAGGCACGCTCGGGGGTCTTCTTCGAAGCCGTCAGCCGCCTGGAAAGCTCCGCCGACGTGACGAACGGCAGCCCGGCAGCACGGGCGTCCTCACGGACGCGGAGCGCGTCGTTGAAAACCACCCGGGCACACCCGAACGACCTTGCCAGCGACGCACACTGACCGGCACTCGGATAAACGCGGAAGGCGTACCGAAGCTGCACGATGCTCACCGTAGCATCCTGGTTCATGTCACCACGCTGGAATCCGAACCCAGACGTGCGCACCGGCCGTCACGTCATCCACCACCTGCACGTCCACTTGGTTTTCGTCACCAAGTACCGGCGCAGGGCCTTCACCGACGCCATGCTGACCCGCTGCGAAGAGATCACGCAGGACGTGTGTACGGACTTCGAAGCCGAGTTGAAGCAGTTCAACGGCAAGCAGGATCACGTACACCTACTGGTGCACCACCCGCCCAAAGTCAAGCTCTCCAAGCCGGTCAACAGCCTCAAAGGCGTCAGCTCCCGCAGGCCCCGACAGGAGTACGACAGCCACGTCCGCCGCTACCTGTGGGGCGGCCGCTTCCGGTCCGGCTCCTACTTCGCGGGCTCATGCGGTGGCGCGCCACTCACCGTCGTACGCCAATACATCGAGAGTCAGCAACGCCCGACCGCCTGACCCCCGCCCCGCAGGCGCAGAGAACTCCGGCGCTCCGCGCCTCCGAGACAAGGACGGCCTTCACCTCCGGCGTAAACACCGGAGCACTGGCCAAGATCAGAGGTAGACGCCCTGGTAGCGGCCGCGGGCGTGGGTCGGCGCGAGCTCGGCGACCAGGCCCATCATGGTCGGCGCGTTCAGGATCTCGCCGACCGTCCAGACCGCCACCGAGAGCGCGAACAGCCACGCGGACGACCCGGCCAGCGCCGCCAGCCCGAAACCCCAGCCGGTGAACAGACAGCTGGCGATCAGCAGGCCGGTCCGGGAGCGGCCCTCCATCCAGCGGGTGAGCGGAAGCTGCAGCACCACGATCAGCACCCCGTTCAGGCCGATGACCAGCCCGTACTCGGCCGCCGTGATGCCCGAGGCTCCCATGTCGACGGCCAGTGTGGTGGTGCCCTGGTGGAAGATCAGGGCGAACAGCAGGTTGAGCCCGACGACCGCCATGAACGGTGCGTCCCGGAACACGGTGCCGAGGCCGGCCGCCGGTTCGGCGGCGCCCTGCGCCGCGGCCCCCGCCGGCGTCTGCGGCCTGGTCTCCGGGATGCGGACGAAGATCACCACGGCGCAGACCAGAGTGGAGAGCGCGTCCAGCCGGAAGAGCGTGAGGTAGCCGTGAGTGGCGATCAGGCCGGCCGCGGCGGCCGCGAGGCCGAAGCCGATGTTGTTCGCCCAGTAGTTCAGCGAGTACGCGCGGACCCGGTCCTCGGCCGGCACCAGGTCGGCGATGATCGCCGAAGTGGCCGGCCGGGTGGCGTTGCCGCAGAGCCCGACCAGGAAGGCCACTGCGGCGATCGCCACCTGGCCGGCGGCGAAGCCGAGGACGGCGGTGAACAGCGCGGTGCCGAGCTGGGCGGCGAGCAGGGTCGGGCGGCGCCCGATCCGGTCGGTCAGCACCCCGGCGCCGATGGCCGCGATCGCCGAGCCCAGGCCGAACAGTGAGGCCACCAAGCCCGCGTAGGAGGCCGAGTAACCGCGCTCGGCGGTCAGGTAGAGCGCCAGGAAGGTGACCACGAAGGTGCCGAGCTTGTTCACCAGCGTGCTCACCCAGAGCCACCAGAACTGCTTCGGCAGCCCGCCCACCGTCTCGTGCAGCATCTTTCGGGCTGGACGGCGGCCGGAGGCCATGCCTGCTTCGGCCTCAGGGCAGGAAGGGGCCAGGTGCTTGCCTGCGGCGCTCTGCGTAGCGTATGCGGATTCCTCGGCACTGCCGTCGTGCGCCGGGCACGGGAGCGGCTTGGCGTAGCAGCGGTCGAGCTGCTTGTCCTGGTAGGGCGGGTTGTTGGGGATGGGGGTGTAGCCGGCGCGGGTGTAGAGGGCGATGGCCTCGGGCTGGTGGACGGTGGTTTCCAGGCGGATCTCGGGGTGTCCGAGAGCGGCAGCGGTGCGTTCGGCCTCGGCGAGCAGTCGGGTGGCGATGCCGTGTCCGCGGGCGTCGGGTGTGACGTACAGGTGCTTGAGCTCGGCCGCGCCGTCGGGGAACGGCTGGATCGCGCAGCAGCCGACGGGCCGACCGTCGGCCTCGGCCAGCAGGAAGCGGATGTCGGGGTGGAGGTGGGCGCCGCCGGTGCCGGGCTCGTCGGGGTAGCGCGCGGTGAGGTCGGCGTCGAGGTCGCGGACCAGCTGCAGGACTCTCGGGTCGTCGGGTGCGGCCTGGGTGATGGTCAGGGCGTGGATGGTCACAGGCTGCGGTGTCTTTCGAGGATGAGGTCCAGCTGGGTTCGCAGGACGCGCCGTTGGAGGTCCGGCGGGTAGGCGTCTGGGTCGGTCACGGCGTTGAGGGCCAGGCCGTCCAGGCAGGCGACCCACGCAAGAACCCGTGATGGCCGGTCCGACGGTGTCCGCCCTGTCCAGCCAGGCCTTGTCGACCTTGCGGCCGGCGATGTCCATCGGCAGCGTGATGTTCTCCAGCGCCGTCAGCGTGGGCAGCAGGTTGAACGTCTGGAAGATGAAGCCGATCTTGTCCCGGCGGAGCTTGGTCAGCTGCTTGACCTTCAGCCCCACCAGCTCCGTCTCGCCGATCACCGACGAGCCGGTGGTTGCCCGCCGTATCGGGGGGCCCGGACACGGCGCCAGGCGCTGTTCGCCATCCGGCTTTTGACCGGCGAGCAGGAAGACGAGTTCGGTCCCGACGCCGCTCTGGTGCAGGTGGTGTCGCTGGGCACCGTGTCTTATGGGGCCAGAGCCAGTTCAACGGCATGTTCGATGTGCAGGCGGGTGGTGTCGAAGAGCGGCGCCCGGCTGTCGGCCGGGCCGATCAGCAGCGGGATCTCGGTACAACCGAGGATCACGCCCTCGGCCCCCCGTTCGGCGAGGGCGTCGACGATCCGCTTGAACTCCTGCCGCGAGGAGTCCTGAATCCGCCCTCGGGTCAGTTCGTGGTAGATGACGTCGTGGACGAGTACACGGTCAGGCGCGTGCGGGACGATGACCTCGATCCCGCACTCCGCCATCCGGGCCCGGTAGAACTCGCCCTCCATCGTGAACCGCGTGCCCAGCAAGCCAACGGTGCGCATGCCGGCCGCCTCGATCCGCTGCACCGTCGTATCGATGATGTCCACGAACGGGATCCGGATCGCGGCGGCGATCTCGTCCGCCACGCGATGCATCGTGTTGGTGCACAACACGACCAGCTCCGCCCCGGCCCGCTCCAGACTCACCGCGGCCCCGGCGAGCCGCTGGGCCGCACCCTGCCAGTCGTCGGCCCGCTGCATCGCCTCGATCTCGGCGAAATCCACGGTGACCATCACGCTCGGCGCGCAATGGTGCCCGCCCAGCCGCTCCCGGGTGAGCCCGTTGAGCAGCCGGTAGTACTCCGCCGAGGACTCCCAGCTCATCCCGCCGATCAATCCGATGCTCCGCACGTGTCCTCCTGATCTCCGAGGCTCCAGAGTGCTTCGCACCCGGCACTCGCGGTAGCCCCGTCTTCCTTGCCCGACCCCCAAGAGATACTTGGGGCTATGGACCCTCACCGCCTGCTGATCTTCCGCGAGGTCGCCCGCACCGAATCGATCGCGGCGGCGGCCCGCAAACTCGGCTGGACCCAGCCCGCCGTCAGCCAGCACCTGCGCCAGCTCGAACGGCAGGCGGGCCTCCCGCTCGTGGTCCGCCACTCCCGCGGCATCAGGCTCACCGAGGCCGGCACCACGCTGCTGCGCCACGCCGACGCCATCGCCACCCGCCTGCACGCGGCCGGAGACGACATGGCCGCACTCGCCGACCTCAGCGCCGGCACCGTACGCCTGACAGCCTTCCCCTCCGCCTGCGCCACCCTCGTGCCGACCGCCATGACGGACCTGGCACGCCACCACCCCGGACTCGAAGTCCGCCTGACCGAGTGCGAACCACCCGAGGCCGCCCGTCTGGTAACCATCGGAGACGCCGACCTCGCCGTGCTCTTCTCCCACGACAACCGGCCACCCGAGCACGGCCCCGACCTCCAGCAGATCCCGCTCGCCCACGACCCGGTGCGCCTGGTCGTCCCCACCGGACACTCCGCAGCGACCGCCACCGAGCCCCTCACCTGCCTGACATCAACCCCGTGGATCGCCGGCTGCCCGAGCTGCGCCGCCCACCTCACCCGCACCTGCGAGGCCGCCGGCTTCACCCCCGACATCCGGCACAGCACCGACGACTACGTCGTCATCCAGAACCTGGTGGCCCGCGACCTGGGCGTCGCCCTCCTGCCGCAACTCGCCCTCGACGCCTACCGCCACCCCGACGTGCAGGTACTCCCACTCGGGACCACCGCCCGGGCCCTGTACCTGCTGTGCCACCGTGAAACGCTCCAGATCCCCGCCATCACGCAGACCACCCGAGCCCTTCAGCAGGCAGCAATCGCACGCGACACGCTCAGCAGCCAAGACACACCACCCACGTAGCGGGTTCTCGGATCACGGGTCATCGGCGGTAGGAGGTTGCGGCCGCCAGCAGGAGTGCCGGGCGAGAAGGCCGCCGGCCAGGGCCAGGGCGGCATAGCTGGTAGCGGCGACCATGACGCCGAGACCAGACGCTCGGCCGACCGCCGACCGGGCCGAGCCTCCTGGGCCTGGTCCTGCACGGCCGGCGCGTCCCGACCGGCGACACCTCCTCACCGCCGGCGGCATCACACCCCAACCCGTTTCGCGGATCCTCATCACGTGTGCACGGGTGTCTGTTAAAATCGCGGCTCGCGCGGACGCGTGGGGGACCGTGTACGGGGGAGCGGAGCGAGATCCATGAGCGTGCCCACTGAAGTCTCACAGTTTCGTCTGGGCCACCGAGCGAGCATGACCCGCACCGAGGGGGTGCGTAGCACGACCTATCGGTCGCAGTGGCGCCTGTTCCCGCTCGGCGCGAGTCGGCGCCCGGAGGCAGGGGCCGTCGTCCTCGACGTAGTCTGCGGAGACTGCCGCGTCCCCATCAGGGTCGTGCTGGAATCCGAGCCGACCGCCGCGCAGAAGCAGCGGACCCGCAGCACGCTCGGCTGGCTCCTGCTCGCGGCGGGGATCGGCCTTGTTGTCATCGCTTGCCTCATCGGCGGCGGCGGCGCCGGTGCCGGTCTGGCAGGCGTGACCGGCTTGCTGGCCGTAGCCACCAGCTTCGGCGTACGCAACGGGGCAAAGACCTATCCGGGCGTCCGCCTGGACCGCAACCAGCCCGCCACCACGAACACCCCGCACCGGATCTTCGTCCGCTGACACCGCCGGACGATGACAGGGCCTGCTCGATGCCACCCGGGTGTCAACGCTGCGTCGCGCACCCATGGGACGGACCGTCGTCCCCAGGCGGTGTCGCGGCCGGAGCGGCCGGCCTGACGTGACCCTGGCCGGATGCTCGGCACGGTGCTCGCGAACGCCGGCTCCGGGCTGACCGTCGCCGTGCTGCTGTTCCTGGCCCAGCGCGTCGAGGCCGTCGGGCACTCATGCCTCGGTCGGGGACCGGTCCGCTGCCCGCTCGGGGGTTCGGGCGCGGACCGGCCCTCCCAGTGTGTGCGGGCGGGCACCGCAGTGCCGCTGGGGTTGGTCCGGGGCGGTGTCAGAGCGCGTCCCCTTGCCAGTCCCATCGGTGTGGGCCCGTAGGCCGGGGTTCGTAGTGGGCGCGGCCGCCTGCGCCGTAGGCGCCGATCTCGGTGGGGAGTGTGGCACCGTCGGCGAGCTGGTCGGCGTCCCAGCCGGTGACGTCCAAGAGGAGGCCGTCGAGCGAGCCGCCGACGAGCTCGCGGTACTCGTGCCCCGGTTGGGGGCCGGGTCGTCGTGGTCGGCGCCGTAGACCCGGCCCCGCAGCAACGCCTCGTCGTCCATGGCGCCCAGCATCCCAGCCGCCACCGACACCCCGGGGGCGATCGGGCGGTGCGGTTCACCACCAGGCCGGTTCGACGTCGGCGGCCAGGCCGTCGTCCTGGCCCTGGTCTCGGCTGTGTGGTCGCGTACGGGGTGCCACTCGGTGCCGATGGCGGCCGCGGTGGTGAAGGCGGTCTCGTCTCCGGCGTTCGGTGTACCGGTCTGCGGTGCGCTCGTCGTCCCGGCCGCTGTGGAGGGCCTGCTGGATGTTCTCCAGGGTCATCCCGGCCGCCTGGCGGCGGGGACGGCGTGCTGCCCGTCCCCGAAGCCCTGGCCCGGCTGGTTCCCGCCCGCGGCCTGGCCCGGGGAGAGACCGCCGGGGTGGACGACATGGGCCTGCTCCTGGTCCTGGCCGGCGCCGCCGCCAGAGCTCGCGAGTTGGGCCTGGAGCATGCCGGGTGGATCGGCCGGGTCGGTCTCCCGCAGGCCGGGCGGCCGGCTCTGGTAAAGGCCGACGCCGATCGACGGCGGGCCTGCCTGACAGGGAAGAGATGGGTGCGGTGGGAGTGTCCTGGTGCTCTCGTCACAGGGTAAAGGTGCGTGCCATGGACGTCGTTCTCGTTCCGGCGGGTGGTGGCGAGGTGCTTGCCGGCTTGACCGGGATGCGCATTCTGGAGGACGGCTCGCACACCGGGCACCGGGTGGGGGTCATGGTGGACCGTCTGCCGCCGAACAGCGGCGGGCCGCCTCAGCACATCCACCGTCAGCACTCCGAGACGTTCTATGTCCTGTCCGGGACGATGCGCTTCACGTCCGCCGGCGAGCACGCTGACGTGACTGCCGGAGGAACGGTGACCGCGCCGATCGGTGTTCCCCACACCTTTTCGAACCCGGACCCCGCCGAGTGGGCAGCCTTCATCTGCACGGTGGCTCCGGACCTCTACATCGGCTACCTCCGCGACCTGTCCGCCCTGATCGCGCAGCATGGCAGCCTGGACCAGGTGGAGGAGAACGCCATCCTTGAGGTGATGGCCCGCTATTCGACCGAGCCGTACCTGCCACTGGGGTCATAAGCAACCACAGCCCCGGACTGGAACGGGTGCGCGCTCTCCTGCAAGCAAGCAGCACTCCCCCACGCCTGTGGAACGCCCTGACAGACTCACCATCAGCGCGGGGTGGACGCGCATCACGGCGTTGCGGCTGTTCAACCGCTGCGGCCGGTATCGCTCCCAGGCGTTGGCGAGCTTCGACCAGGTCATGCCGAACGCGTCCAACCCGCTGACCCGAGCCGCATCGACCAGGCCCTGGCCGCCCAGGTGACGCTGACGGGCGAGCCAGGAGATCAGCTCCGCGTGCTTCGTCCTGTCGGTGGGGTCGAGATGGCCGTGCTGGACGTGGAACACCGCTGCGACCGCGTGCATCCGCTGCCACTCCACGGCCCGCGGGT
>NZ_JAHSQD010000384.1 GCF_020103755.1 Streptomyces sp. LS1784 | reverse complement strand
GGCAAGGTGGACCGCGGGGCGCTGCCCGCGCCGCGGACCGTGCCGGAGGGCAAGCCGGCCGGCCGGCCGCCGCGCACCCCCGCCGAGCAGCTGATCGCGGCGGTCTGGGCGGACGTGCTCGGGGTGCCGGAGGTCGGCGCCGACGACAACTTCTTCCACCTGGGCGGCGATTCGCTGACCGCCGTGCGGGTGGTGGGCCGGGTCTTCGACGTCTTCGGCATGGTGTCGCCGTACACCATCTTCGACGCGCCGACGCTGGCCGAGTTCGCCGCCGCGGTGACCTCCGCGTCCGGCGGCGAGCGCCCGGCCCTGACCAGGAGCGGTGCCACCGGGGCTCCGCTGTCCAAGTTCCAGCGCGGCCTGTGGTTCCTCGACCAGTGGAACCCGGACGCCCCGACCTACGTGGTGCCCTGGGTGTTCCGCTTCTCCGGGCCGGTCGACCCCGAGCTGCTGCGGCGGGCGCTGGCGGGGGTGGTGGCGCGGCACGAGAGCCTGCGGACGACCTTCGAGCTCGCCGAGGACGGTCCGCGCCAGGTCGTCCACCCCGCCGTGGAACTGCCGTTCACGCTCACCGAGACCACCGCCGACCGGGTGGACGCCCTGGTCGCCGAGGCCGCGCTGGAGCCCTTCGACCTGGAGCGGGGGCCGCTGGTCCGGGCGCGGGTCTTCCGGGCCGGCGGGGCGACCACGCTGCTGCTGCTCCTGCACCACATCGTCTGGGACGAGGGCTCGCTGCCGGTCCTGGAGGCCGAACTCCAGGAGCTGTACACGGCGTCGGCCGAGGGGCGCCCCGCCGAGCTGCCCGAACTCGCCGTCCAGTACGGCGACTACGCCGCCTGGCAGTACCAGGACGACACCGCTGAGCGGCAACTCGACTACTGGCGCGAGCAGTTGCGCGATGCGCCGACCGCGCCGGCACTGGAGCCGGACCGCCCCCGCCCCGAGGAGCAGGGCTTCCGCGGAGCCTTCCACCGCTTCACCATGCCGGGCCCGGTGGCCGAGGCCGTCCGGGCGCTCGCCCGCAGCGAGGACGCCACCCCCTTCATGGTGCTGCTCGCCGGGCTGGCGCTCACCCTGCACCGCCGCTCCGGGCAGCGGGACCTGGTGCTCGGCTCGCCGGTGAACGTCCGCGGCCGGTCCGAACTCGACGGCCTGATCGGCTACTTCGTCAACCTGCTGCCGCTGCGGCTGAAGCTGGAGGAGGGTGCTTCCTTCCGTGAGCTGGTCCGGCACGTGCGCGAGGTGTCGATCGGCGGCTACCGGCACCAGGAGGTCCCCTTCGACGACATCGCGAACGCCGTGCTCGACGAGCGCCCCGAGGACCGCAACCCGCTCTGCCAGGTGCTGCTGGAGCTGCACCCGCTGGACCCCCGGCCCTTCACGGTCGGCGGGCACGCGGTCACCCGCGCCCTGCACTCCAACCCGGTCTCCCGCTTCGACCTGTCCGTCTCGGTGGACGACCTCGGTACCGGCTTCACCGGCCGCTTCGAGTACGACAGCGACCTCTTCGCCGCTGCCACCATGGCCGGTCTGTGCGAGGAGTGGCTCGGCACCCTGGCCGCCGCCGTCGAGGTCCCGGTGCACGCCCTGTTCGAGGCGCAGGCCGCCCGCGACCCACAGGCCGTCGCCCTGGTCTCCGGCGAACGGACCGTCGGGTACGGCGAGTTGAATGCCGCCGCGAACCGGCTCGCCCGCCACCTGGCGGGCCTGGGCATCGGCCGCGGCGACACGGTCGCCGTGCTGGCCGAGCGCGGCCCCGAGCTGGTCGTCGCGTTGCTGGCGGCCCTCAAGGCCGGCGCCGCCTATACCCTGCTCGACCCGGACTTCCCGGCCGAGCGGCTGGCCGGCGCGGTCGCCGACACCGGCGCCGCCACGGTGGTCACCCACCGGCACACCACCGTGCCGTTCGCCGTCCGCAGCCGGGTGGACCTGGACGCCTCGGCCGCCGAACTCACCCGGTACGCGGCGCACGACCTCGGCCTGCCGGTCGACGGCGCCGACCTCGCCTGCGTGATGTTCACCTCCGGCTCCACCGGCCGCCCCAAGGGCGTCGGTGTCCCGCACCGCGCGCTCACCACCACCTACCTCGGCCAGGACTACGCCCGCTTCGGCCCGGACGAGGTCTGGCTGCAGTGCTCGCCGGTCTCCTGGGACGCCTTCGCGCTGGAGCTGTACGGCGCGCTCTGCTTCGGCGGCCGCTGCGTCCTCCAGCCCGGTCAGCGCCCGGACCCGCAGACCATCGCCGAGCTGACCCGCCGGCACGGTGTCACCCAGCTCCAGCTCTCCGCCAGCCTGTTCAACTTCTTGCTGGAGGAGTTCCCGGAGACCTACGACGGCCTGAAGCTCGCCTTCACCGCCGGTGAGCGGGCCTCCGTCACCCACGTGGCCAAGGCCCTGGAGAACCACCCGGGCCTGGTGGTCGCCAACGGCTACGGTCCGGTGGAGAGCCTCGGCCTGACCACCTGCCACCACGTCACCCCCGCCGACCTGACCGGCGGCTCCGTGCCGATCGGCGCCTCGCTCAACGGCAAGGGCATCCTCGTCCTGGACGAGCGACTGCGCCCCGTCGAGCCCGGCGCGACCGGCGAGCTGTACGCCACCGGCGGCGGCCTCGCCCACGGCTACCTCGGCCGGCCCGGACTGACCGCCGAACGCTTCGTCGCCTCCCCGTACGGCGCCCCCGGCGAGCGCCTCTACCGCACCGGGGACCTCGGCTTCGTCAACGCCGAGGGCCTGCTGGAGGTCACCGGCCGGATCGACGACCAGATCAAGGTCCGCGGCTTCCGGGTCGAGCCCGGCGAGATCGAGGACGCGCTCACCCGCCACCCGGCCGTCCGGGAGGCTGCCGTCGCCGTCCACGAGCCGGCCCCGGGCGACCGCCGGCTCGCCGCCTACGTCACCGTCGGCACCGGCGCACCCGACCCGGACGCGCTGCTCGACCACCTGGCCGCCCTGCTGCCCGAGCACCTGGTGCCCGCGACCCTGGACGTCCTGGACGCACTGCCGCTCAACCACAACGGCAAGGTGGACCGCAGGGCGCTGCCCGCCCCCGCCGGACGCCGGGCCGCCGGCGCCGCCGACGCCGTCGACCCGCTGACCGCGGCCGAACGGCTGGTCGCCGACGCGATGCGCGAGGTCCTGGACCTCGCCGAGGTCGGCCGCGAGGACAACTTCTTCCGGATCGGCGGCAACTCGCTGGCCGCCGTCCGGGTCGCGATGCGGCTGTCCCGGGAGACCGGCAGCCGCGTCCCCCCGCAACTGGTGTTCCGGGCCCGGACCGTGAGCGCCATCGCCGAACGGCTGGCCGCCCGGTGACGGGCCGTACCGCACACGAAGGGAACGAGGCCGTGAGCCCGTCCGACCACCCGGCGCGCACCGCGCCCGTCTCCGGGCTGCAACGCGGCCTCTGGTTCCTCGACCGCCTCGACCCGCGGGCCGTCACCTACTGCACCCCCTGGACCGTCGACGTCACCGGCCCGCTCGACCTCGCCCTGCTCCAGCGCGCACTGGACACCGTGGTGGCCCGGCACGAGACGCTGCGCACCACCTTCGCGCTGCACCCCGACGGCCCCCGCCAGCAGGTGCACCCCACCCTCGCCGTGCCGCTCACGGTGACCGACCTGCGCCCGCTGAGCGGCCCCGGGCGGCAGGAGCGCCTGGAGGAGCTGCTCGCCGCCCGCTGCGCCGAGCCCTTCGACCTGGCCACGGGCCCGCTGCTGCGCGCCGAGGCCTTCCGGCTCGCGCACGAGCGCACCACGGTGCTGTTCACCGTCCACCACATCGTCTGGGACGGCTGGTCCGCCGAGGTCTTCGAGCGTGAACTCGCCGCGGTGTACGGCGCCGCGGTGGAGGGCCGGGAGGCCGAACTGCCGGAGCTGACCGTCCAGTACGCCGACTACGCGCAGGCGGAGCTCGGCACCTCCTTCGAGGAGCACCTGACCTACTGGAAGGAGCAGCTGGACGGCGCACCCGCCCTGCTGGAGCTGCCCACCGACCGGCCCCGGCCCGCCGAGCGCGGCGCGGCCGGCCGGACCGAGGAGTTCGGCCTCGCCCCCGGTACGGCGGCGCGGGTCCGCGCCCTGGCCGAGGCGGAGGGCGTCACCCCGTTCACCGTCCAGCTGGCCGCCTTCGCCCTCCTGCTGAACCGCTGGACCGGCGCCGACGACCTGGTGGTCGGCACCCCCGTCACCACCCGCGACCGCCCCGAACTGGAGCACCTGCTCGGCTACTTCGTCAACCTCCTGCCGCTGCGCCTGCGGCTCGCGCCCGCGCTGAGCTTCCGGGACCTGCTGGAGCACGTCCAGGACGTCGCCTTCGAGGCCTACGGCTACCTCGACCTGCCCTTCGACCAGATCGTCGACCGGCTCGGCGCCGCCCGCAGCGCCCAGCACCCGCCGCTGGTCCAGGTGGTGTTCGGCGCCCACGGCGAGGACCGCACCCCGCTCGCGCTCGGCCCGGCGGCCACCGCCCGGAGCCGGGTGCGCTCCAACGGCACCAGCAAGTTCGACCTCACCTGGTCCGTCTTCGACGGCGGCGAGAGCGGCGGCCCCGACGGCGAGCTGCGCGGCGAGGCCGAGTACCGCAGCGAGCTGTTCGACCCGGAGACCGTCCGCCGGCTGGCCGCCGAGTTCGACACCCTGCTCACCGCGGCCCTGGACGACCCCGACGCCACCGTGCTGCGGCTGACCACCCGCGCCGCCGGGGCCGCCCGCGCCGCCGAGGCCACCGAGACCCCCGGCCACTGCCTGCACCACCTGTTCGAGCGGGCCGCCGACGCCCACCCCGACCGGCCCGCCGTCAGCGACCCCGACCGCACCCTGAGCTACGCCGAACTGGACTGCCGGGCCAACCGCCTCGCGCACGCCCTGCGCGCCCGCGGCGCCGGCCCCGGGGACCGCGTCGGCATGCTGCTGGAGCGTACCGCCGACGTCCTGGTCACCGTCCTCGGCGTGCTCAAGACCGGTGCCGCCTACGTGCCCGTCGACCTGGCCGCGCCCGCCGACCGCGCCGCGCTGGTCTTCGGCGACACGGGCGCCACCCTGGTCGTCACGGACCGCGCGGACCGGGTGCCCGACGGCCCCTGGCAGGCCTACGACCTGACCGCCGAGGCCGCCGACCTGGCCGCCCGGCCGGACACCCGCCCGCCGGCCGCCGGCCGCCCCGGCGACGTCGCCTACGTCATCTTCACCTCCGGCTCCACCGGCCGCCCCAAGGGCGTCGCCGTCGCCCACGAGCACGTCAGCCGGCTGATGGCGGACGGCGAGCGGCACTTCGGCTTCGGCCCGCAGGAGACCTGGACGCTCTTCCACAGCTACGCCTTCGACTGGACGGTCTGGGAGATGTGGGGCGCCCTGCTGCACGGCGCCCGACTGGTCGTCGTCCCGTACGTGACCAGCCGCTCGCCGGAGGAGTTCGCCCAGCTGCTGGAGGAGGAGGACGTCTCCTGCCTCTGCCTCACCCCCTCGGCGCTGCGCCAGCTGGAGCCGGTGCTGCGCCGCAGCCCGCGCGCCCTGCCCGCGCTGAAGTGGATCATGCTCGGCGGGGAGGCGCTGGACCCGGCCGTCGTCCAGCGCTGGTTCGAGCTCGACCCGCCGCCCCCGGCCCGGCTGTGCAACCTGTACGGCATCACCGAGACCACCGTCCACGTCACCACCCACGACCTGGCCGGCAGCACCGGCTTCGAGCGCAGCCTGATCGGCACGCCGATGCCGCACCTGAGCGCCCAGGTCCTGGACGACTGGCTGCGGCCGGTGCCGCCCGGCGCGGCCGGTGAGCTGTACATCGGCGGCGGCAGCCTCGCCCACGGCTACTGGGGCCGCCCCGGCCTCACCGCCGGCCGCTTCGTCGCCGACCCGTACGGCCCGCCCGGGGCCCGGCTCTACCGCACCGGCGACGTCGCCCGGCGACTGCCCGGCGGCGGGCTGGAGTACATCGGGCGAGCCGACTTCCAGGTCAAGCTGCGCGGCTTCCGGATCGAACTCGGCGAGATCGAGAACGCCCTCGCCGCCCACCCGGACGTGGACGCCTGCGTCGTCACCGTGCACGAGGACCGCCTCGCCGCGTACGTCACCGGGCGCGAGCCGGCCGACGTCCGCGCCTTCCTCGGCCGTTCGCTGCCCCCCTACATGGTCCCGGCGAGCTACACCGTGCTGGAATCGCTGCCGCTCACCGTCAACGGCAAGGTGGACCGCGCCGCCCTGCCCGCCCCCGGCCAGCGCAGCACCGCGACCGGAGGCCGCCATGTCGAGCCGCGCACCCTGGAGGAGGAGGCCTTCGCCGCGGTCTGGACGGAGGTCCTCGGGGTGGACGGCATCGGCGTCCACGACGACTTCTTCCACCTCGGCGGCGACTCCATCCGGGCCGTCCAGCTGGCCGGCGCACTGCACGAGCGCGGCTGGGGGCTGAGTCTGCGGGACGTCTTCAACGCCCCCACCGTGGCCGCCCTGCTGCCGCTGGCGAAGCCCGTCACCGAGGACCCGGACGCCCACGAGCCGTTCGCCCTGATCACCCCGGAGGACCGCGCCGACCTGCCGCCCGGCCTCGTCGACGCCTACCCGATGGTGTCCATGCAGCTCTCCATGGTCTTCCACATGGAGATCGCCGGCGGCACCGACAGCTACCACAACGTCAACTCCTACCGGATCTCCGGCGACCTCGACGAACAGGCCTTCCGCCGCTCCGTCGCGGAGGCCATGGACCGCCACGCCGTGCTGCGCACCGGCCTGGACCTGTCCGGCTTCGGCGAACCGCTGCAACTCGTCCACGGCCGGCTGCCCGCCCCCGTGGAGTTCGCCGACCTGCGCGGCGAAGCCGACCAGGACGCGGCGATCCGCGAGGTGTTCGACACCCACCGGTGGACGCCCTTCGACCTCACCGCCCCGCCGCTGTTCCGGATCACCGTGCAGCGCCTCGCCGAGGACGCCTTCCAGCTCACCGTCTCCGAGCACCACGCGATCCTCGACGGCTGGAGCTTCACCTCGCTGCTCACCGAGATCCTGGAGCGTCACACCGCCCTCGCCGCCGACCCGCTCGGCGCGCCCACCCCGCCGCCGCGCACCGCCTTCCGCGACTTCGTGGCCGTCGAACGGCAGGCCGCCGGGGACGAGCGCTCGCTCGCCTACTGGCGCGAGCGGCTGTCCGGTGTCAGCGGCCAGCTGTTCCCCGGCAGCGAGTCCGTGCACGAGGCGCCGCGCACCGTCGAACGGGTGCTGCCCGAGGCACCGGAACAGCTGCGGACGGTCGCCGACGCGCTGGGCGTGCCGGTCAAGTCGGTGGCGCTCGCGGCCCACCTGCACGCCCTCGCCGCCGTCACCGGGAAGCCCCGGGTCACCACCGGACTGGCCGTCAACGGCCGGCTGGAACGGCTCGGCGGCACCGAGGTGTACGGGCTGTTCCTCAACACCGTCCCGCTGAGCTGCGAGCCCGGCGACGACCTGCTCGCCCTGGTCCGCGAGGTCCACCGGGAGGAGCTGGACATGATGCCGCACCGCCGGGTGCCCTTCGCCCGCCTCGCCCGGCTGATGACCGACACCGCGCTGGACAGCCAGTTCGGCTACCTGCGCTTCCACGCCCTCGGCCGGCTCAGCTCGGCCCGCATCGTGGACGGCCGGATCGGCACCGAGCCGACCCTGCGCCACGAGCCCAACAGCTTCGCCTTCGGCGCCTCGGTGATCCAGGACCCGGTCACGCAGCGGGTGCTGCTCGCCGTGGACCACCAGCGCTCGCTGGTCGCCGACAGCACCGCCGAGCAGTTCATCGACACCTACGACGCCGCCCTGCACACCATGGCCGCCGCCGCCCGAGCCCTCTGAGGACCCGTCATGACCGATCTGCTGGACCGCCTGCGCGACGCCGTCGCCGCCCACCCCGAGCGCACCGCCGTCCTGGCCGGCGCCGACCGCCTGGACTTCGCCGGACTCGACCGCCGCACCGCCGCCCTGGCCCGCGCCCTGCGCGCCCTCGG
>NZ_JAHSQD010000383.1 GCF_020103755.1 Streptomyces sp. LS1784 | reverse complement strand
GGCGGCGGGGGTGCGCCGTACGGGCCGGCGCCGGGTTGCTGCCACGGTGCGCCGGGGGCCGGAGCGGCCGGCGGGCGGTCGTAGCCGGGCTGCGGCGGTGCGTACTGCTGCTGCTGGGGCTCCTCGGCGGCGAGGGTGCGGCTGCGCACCCGGTACAGCCCGGTGTCCAGGTCGTCGGCCTTCTCCAGGTTCACCTGGAGCGGACCCATGAAGGTGTACCGCTGGGCCTCCGCGTACTCGCGGACCATCCCGGCCAGCTCGGTGCCGAGCTGCCCGGAGTAGGGGCTGAGCCGCTCGTGGTCGTGCGGGCTCAGCTCGACGATGAAGTCGTTCGGCACGACGGTGCGGTCGCGGTTCCAGATGCTCGCGTTGTTGTCGCACTCGCGCTGCAGCGCACCGGCGATCTCCACGGGCTGGACCTCGGACTTGAACACCTTGGCGAAGGTGCCGTTGACGAGACCCTCGAGTCGCTGCTCGAACTTCTTCAGCACTCCCATGGGGCACCCCCTTCCAGGGTTCGTTCGCCTGCCTGCCGGCCGGATCCCGCCCGGGACCCGGTCGCGCCTCCTACTTGCGGTACTTCCGTACTGATCGTATCCACGCCGGGCCCTTCCGTACGGTTCCCGGAGCGTGTGGTGCCCGGGGGTGGGCTCGGACACACAGGGTGACGCATTTCGGGTACGGCACGCCAGGTCTGCCCGTCGGAGCGCCCGTCCGGCAGTCGCACGGACGTTCGCCGGGCATCGGTTCGGATGCCGTCGGGCCCTCCGGACGACGGATTCGGAGCAGCCCGCCAGGTCGTGCTAATGTTTTCCACGTCGGAAGGGCCGCCCGGAAGGGAGGCCGGTCCAAGGAAACGCGAAGTCCCCATGGTACCGAGCGGTTCGGAAGATCGGTCGGCAACGAGGACAACACCCATGCGCGGGTGGCGGAATAGGCAGACGCGCTGGATTCAGGTTCCAGTGCCCGAAAGGGCGTGGGGGTTCAACTCCCCCCTCGCGCACAGCGAAGCCCCGCAGATCTACGGATCTGCGGGGCTTTCTCGTTGTCTCGGCGCAGCCCGGCGCCGGGTGGTACGGGTCCGAGGACGGGACGGGTCAGCCTCGGCTGGCCGGGAGTTCGGCGCGGACCTCGAATCCGCCGTCCGGGGTCGGCCCGGCGGTGAGGGTGCCGCCCAGCAGCTGGGCGCGCTCGCGCAGGCCGACCAGGCCGTGGCCGCCGCCCGGCAGGATCTCGGCCGGGTGCACCGGCGGGGCCTCGTTGCGGACCTCGACCCGCAGCCGGCGGCCCTTCGCCCGGACCCGCACGTGCACCGTCGCGTCCGGGGCGTACTTGGTGATGTTGGTGAGCGCCTCCTGGACGGTGCGGTACGCGGCCCGCTCGACCGCCTCCGGCCACGGGCGGTCGCCGGGGACCAGCTCGGTGTCGGCGGCCAGGCCGCTCTCCTCGATCAGCCGGGGCAGGTCGGCCAGCCGGGGTTGCGGGGCGAGCGGGGCGTCCGGCAGCCCGCCGGTGCCGCGCAGCACCCCGACCATCTGGCGCAGCTCGTCCAGGGTCCGTACGGACAGTTCGCGGATGGTGCGGGCGGCGGTCACGGCCGCCGGATCGGGGCTGCTCACCTGGAGCGCGCCGGCCTGGATGCTGATCAGGCTGACCTGGTGCGAGACCACGTCGTGCATCTCCCGGGCCAGCCGGCCGCGCTCGCTGATCAGCACCCGCTCGGCCAGCAGCCGGCTCTCCCGCTCCTGGCCGCGGGTCAGCTCGTCCAGGCGGACGGCCAGTTCCCGCCGGGTGCGGGCGAGCAGACCGGTGGCGGCCGGGCCGGCCGCCAGCATCACGGCCTGGATGGCGTCCAGCGCGGTGGCGCGGCTGAGGGTGACGATGTCCTCGGGCAGCGGCCAGTGGAAGAACTCGACCAGGGCGAACAG
This sequence comes from Streptomyces sp. LS1784, assembly GCF_020103755.1. Lineage (GTDB taxonomy): Bacteria > Actinomycetota > Actinomycetes > Streptomycetales > Streptomycetaceae > Kitasatospora. The sequence goes on along the minus strand of NZ_JAHSQD010000383.1, from coordinate 6,064 downwards.
GATGCCGCAGGGGACCACGACCCGGGGGCGGGGGCGCTCGGCGGCCACCGAGTAGACGGCCGTTATCGGGGCCAGCCAGATCTCGTCCACCCAGCTGCCCGGCATGGTGAGCAGCAGCACCGCCACCGGGAAGCGGCGGCGCCAGAACAGTGCGACGGCGGCCAGCGTGGACAGCGCCACCTGCCACCAGGCGGCCTCCCGGGCCACCAGGCCGGCGTCCAGCAGGGAGTACAGGACGGGCAGCAGCAGCATCAGCCAGGGGGCGGTGCACCAGGCCGGCAGCCGTCTGGACGGCAGTTGGTCGGCGGCCGTCATGCCCCGTCGCCGGGCTTGGGCCGGACCAGGCCGGCCCGGTGGGCCAGGACGGCGGCCTGGACCCGGTTGGCGGCGCCGAGCTTGCCGAGGATCGCGCTGATGTGGTCCTTGACGGTGCCGGTGCCGAGGAAGAGCCGGTCGGCGATCTCGGCGTTGGACAGGCCCTCGCCGAGCAGCGAGAGCACGTCGAGCTCGCGGCCGGTGAGGGTGCGGGCGAGCGCGGTGGCCTCGGCGTCCGGGCCGCCGCCGTCCACGTAGCCGCCGATCACGGTGCGGGTGACGGTCGGGGAGAGGATGTTGCCGCCGGCCGCGAGCACCCGGACGGCGTGCACCAGCTGCTCGGGGGCGGTGTCCTTGAGCAGGAAGCCGGCCGCGCCGGCCCGCAGCGCGGTGCCGATGTACTCGTCGGTGTCGAAGGTGGTGAGCATCGCCACGGCGGGCGGGTCGGGCAGGGCGCGCAGGCGGCGCAGTACGGAGATGCCGTCGAGGTCCGGCATCCGGATGTCGAGCAGCACCACGTGCGGGCGCAGTCGCTGGACGTGCTCCTCGGCCTGCCCGCCGGAGCAGTCGCCGACCACTTCCAGGTCGGCGGCGGAGCCGACGATCAGGCCCAGGCCGGAGCGGACCAGGATCTCGTCGTCGACGATCAGCACGCGGGTGGTGGTGATGGTGCCTCCTCGGTTCGGGCGGCCGGGTCGGGGCGGTCCGCGTGGGTCGTTTCGAGTCGAGAGTAGGGGCAGCCGGGTCGGGGCGCCGAACGTGTGGGGGGTGATGACCCCCGCCGTTCGGCGGGGGTGGGAATCCGCTACCCGGTTCACGCAATTCTCAGCTTCGGTGGGGAACCATGGAGTTGGCTGAACCTTTTCCGGCCGCTTCTCCATTCGGCGGTCGGCCGGGTGAGGTCGCCGGTCAGTCCGTCGGGCAAGAACGGGCGCCCGACGCCGGGCCGTTTGCGGATGCGCCCCACCATCTGATCGTTTGGAATTGAGCTGTGTCGTCCACTGTGAAGTCGGAGCCGTCCGCCACATCCCCGGGGCCCCGTCCCGGCGGCGCGCTGGACCGTTGGCGTCCGAGGGCCGCCGCGGCCTCCGTCTGGTACCTGCGGCTGATCGCGTTGCTGAACGTGGCGACGGTGCTGTTGGTGCCCTTCCGCAACCAGGTCAGCGAGCACAACGAGGGTGAGTACTTCACCCCGTACCTGATGACCTCCGGGCTGGCCAGCGCGGTGCTGTCGGTGTTCCTCGCGATCGCGATGCGGCGGCGCAAGCGGGCCGCGTGGATCTTCAACGCGGCGCTCGGCGGCATGTTCGCGCTGCTGTACCTGGCGGCCATGGTGGTGCCGGACGAGCGCTTCGACACCCACCCGCTCAACTACTTCTCCACCGTCCTGACCTGCCTGTTCGTGCTGACGCTGCTGGTCGGGCGGAAGGAGTTCACGTCCAAGGGCGACAGCTCCAACCCGAAGACCGCGGCGGCCACCTTCGTCGGCGGGCTGGCGTTCGGCGGTGGGGTCGGCGCGCTGCTGGTCTGGATGACCAACGAGCTGTCCGGCGCCGGCTTCTGGGATCTGTTCCGGTACTCCGTCGGCCGGATGATCACGATCACCCCGTCCGAGCACCTGCGCTCGGTGATCGCCGCGCCGACCTGGGTGAACGCCGCGATCAACGCGATGGGCGCACTGCTCTTCCTGCTGGTGCTGTACGTGGCCTTCCGCAGCCCGCGCGGCAAGGAGCTGCTCACCGCCGAGGACGAGGCCAGGCTGCGCGGCCTGCTGGACAAGCAGGGCGAGCGGGACTCGCTCGGCTACTTCGCGCTGCGCCGGGACAAGGCGGTGATCTTCTCCCCCAGCGGCAAGGCGGCGGTCACCTACCGGGTGATCGGCGGCGTCTCGCTCGCCTCGGGCGACCCGATCGGCGACCCGGAGGCCTGGCCGGGCGCGATCGACGCCTGGCTGGCCGAGGCCCGCGAGCACGCCTGGGCGCCGGCCGTCATGGGGGCCTCCGAGGAGGCCGGGGTGATCTACGCCCGGCACGGGCTGGACGCGCTGGAGCTGGGCGACGAGGCGATCGTCGAACTGGACGAGTTCTCGCTGGACGGCCGTGCGATGCGGGTGGTCCGGCAGGCCTACAACCGGGTCAAGCGGGCCGGGTACACGGTGCGGATCCGTCGCCACGAGGACATCTCGGAGGCGGAGATGGCCGAGCTGGTGGCCAAGGCCGACGAGTGGCGCGACGGGGCGACCGAGCGCGGCTTCTCGATGGCGCTCGGCCGGCTCGGCGACCCGGGCGACGGCCGCTGCGTGATGCTGGAGTGCCACGACGGGGACGGCGAGCTGAAGGCGCTGCTGAGCTTCGTGCCGTGGGGCCCGGACGGGCTCTCGCTGGACCTGATGCGCCGGGCCCGGGACACCGAGAACGGCCTGATGGAGTTCATGGTCATCGAACTGCTGCAGCGCGCCGAGGAGGTCGGGCTGAAGCGGGTGTCGCTGAACTTCGCGATGTTCCGCTCGGTTTTCGAGCGGGGTTCGCGCCTCGGTGCCGGCCCGGTGCTGCGGCTGTGGCGCTCGATCCTGGGATTCTTCTCGCGCTGGTGGCAGATCGAGTCGCTGTACCGCGCCAATGCCAAGTACCGGCCGATCTGGGAGCCGCGTTACCTGCTCTTCGAGAAGAGCAGCGAGATTCCGCGGATCGGCATCGCGAGCGCGCGCGCCGAGGGTTTCATCGTCGCGCCGAGCCTGCCCGCCCTGTTCCGCCGCCGGCACGCCCGGGCCGCCGTGGTGGCGCCCCGGCTCCCGGTGGCGGCCCGGGACGGGAAGGGGTAGCCCTCCGCCGGGGGGCGGAGGGGGCCGGTCGGCCGAATTGGGGGTCCGTCGGGGGAGTGGCCTCCCCCCTGAGGATGACCTCGATCCCCATTCATGCCGATGTGGCCGTGTTAACGGGCTTCTAATGTTGCAGTAGTCGAGAGTTCGGGGATTCGGAGAAACGGTTGTGATTCACAGGACCCACGCGGGGGGCGTGCGAAAGCGGCCGCTGGCAATCGCCAGATCGGCCGCTGTCGCCGAGTGGGGAACGTTGTTCGCGACGGTCCGGGACGCGGTGGTGCGAAAGAAGTTCGCCGCGGTTCCGCTGGCCACGCTGGCGACGTTTCTTATCCTGCTGTTCAGCATCGTCCAGCACCTGCCGGGCGGCGAGCGTTTCGTCAACAACATCGGGGTGGTGCGGGCGGCGCTGCCGCTGGAGGTCTCGCTGCTGCGGACCCCGCTCTCCCTGTACGTGCCGGCGCTGGACCTTCCGGTCTGGGGGGCGCTGGCCCAGGTGTTCGTGGTCTTCGCCATCGCCGAGATCGTGCTCGGCCGGCGGATGACCCTGGTGGTCGCCTACGCGTGCACCCTGGCGGGCACGCTGTTCGCCCGGGTCGGTGTGGCGATCGGGCCGCACCACCTGTTCGGCTTCCCGAAGTGGGTCTCCTACGTGCGGGACACCGGGCCCTCGGCCGCGGTGGTGGCGCTGGCGATCTGCATCGCGTTCCGCTGCCGGGCCTGGTTCACCGGCGGCCTGGTGGTGGCGGTGATGATCGGCGAGGCGGTCGTGCTGCCGAACCTGGCCGGTCTGGAGCACGTGGTCGCGGTGATCACCGCGCTGCTGATCGCCGTCTCGGTGGAGGTCTTCGGGGACTTCTGGCCGAGGGTGCTGGCCGGGGTCGGCGCCGCCACCTCGGTGGCCGCGGTCGCCTCGCGGGAGGTCGCGGTGGAGGCTCGGCGGCGCCGCTCGGCGGAGGCCGTCATCCCCTGACGGGTGCTGATCGCGTTTCGTCGGCCGCGTACGGGTGTCCGTACGCGGCCGTTCGGTGTCCGGTGCCGCCGGTGCGGCCGTCAGGCGTGCGGGAGCGGGAGCTCGAACCAGACCACCTTGCCCACCGCCTTGCGGGCGGTGCCCCAGCGTTCGGCGAGCTTGGTGACCAGGGTGAGGCCGCGGCCGGTCTCGCCGAGCTGTTCGGCCGGCTCCAGCGAGGGCAGGTTGTGGTTGTCGTCGCTGACCTCGACCAGCAGCTTGTCCACCCGGATCAGCTGGAGCTTCACGGTGTCCCGGGCGACCCGCACGGCGTTCGTCACCAGCTCGCTGACCAGCAGTTCGGTGGTGTCGCTGAGCGCCTCCAGGTGCCAGCCGGCCAGCTGCTCGCGGACCAGCGAGCGGGCCCGGCGGACCTCGCGGTGGTCCACGGTGAGGTCCCAGGTGGCCACCTCGGACGGGGCGACCCCGTCGAAGCGGGCCACCAGCAGGGCGACGTCGTCCTTGCGGTCGTCCGAGTGCAGCCGCCGCAGCACCTCGTCGCAGGCCTGCTCGGGGCTCTGCTGCGGGTCGATCAGGTTGCCGCAGAGCGCGGCCAGGCCGGCTCCTATGTCCCCGCCCCGGACCTCGACGAGGCCGTCGGTGCAGAGCACCAGCATCGAGCCGTCCGAGACGTCGATGGTCTTGGCGACGAACGGCACGCCGCCGACGCCGATCGGCGCGCCGGCCGGGATCTCCAGCAGCTCGCCGGTGCCGTCCGGGTGCACCAGGACGGGCGGGACGTGGCCAGCGCTGGCCAGTTCGCAGGTCCGGTTGATCGGGTCGTAGACCGCGTACAGGCAGGTCGCGAGGTGGTCGTCGCCGAGTTTGTGGGCCAGGTTGTCGAGGTGGCGCAGCAGCTGGCCGGGCGGCAGGTCCAGGGCGGCGAGGGTCTGCATGGCGGTGCGGAAGCGGCCCATCGCGGCCGCCGAGTGCAGGCCGTGGCCCATCACGTCGCCGACCACCAGGGCGACCCGGCTGCCGGGCAGCTGGATCGCGTCGAACCAGTCGCCGCCGACCTGGGCCTTGGGGTCGCCGGGCAGGTAGCGGTGGGCGATCTGCACGCCGGGGATCTGCGGCGGGCGGGTCGGGATCATCGAGCGCTGCAGGGTGGTGGCGACCCGTGCCTCGGCGCGGTGCAGCCGGGCGTTGTCCAGTGACAGCGCGGCGCGGACGGCCAGCTCCTTGAGGGTTGCGGCGTCGCTCTCGTCGAAGGGCGCGCGGTCCGGCAGCCGGAGCAGCTTGAGGATGCCCAGCACGGTGCCGCGGGCCGAGAGCGGGACGACCAGCATCGAGCGGCCGGAGACCACCGGGGCCAGCCGGACGCCGCCGAGGGCGATCGCGTAGTCGACCGCGACGTCCGAGCTGACCACCGGGACCAGCACCGGCTGGTTCAGCTGCAGGGCCATCCCGGGCGGGGTGCGGCGGGGCATGCTGACCAGCGAGCCCTCGGAGAGCACGTGGTCCCAGGCGCCGCCGGTCTCGTTGTAGACCAGGGCGACCCGGCGCAGCATGGTGTCGTCGTCCGGGCGGGCGGCCGGCAGCTCGGAGTCCGCGATCAGCCCGTCCACCAGGTCCACGCAGGCGAAGTCGGCGATCCGGGGGACCAGCACCTGGCAGAGCTCGCGGGCGGTGAAGCCGAGGTCCAGCGTGGTGCCGACCTTGCCGCCGACCTCGTTCAGCAGGGCCAGCTGCTCGCCGGCCTGCCCGTTGGTGAGGAACGAGCCGAGCCGTCCGCCGGGCGGGCCCTCGCCGACCGCGGGGGCGGGGACCGGGACGGGGACGGGCGGGGCCTGGTCGGTGTGCAGCGGGGGGTGGCCGTTGGCGGACGGCTCGACGGCGGTGTGCTCGATGGCGGCTGCTCCTGCGGTGGGTGGGGGCACCTCCCGGCCTGAGGCCGGGGGCGGGACGGACGGGCCGCC
>NZ_JAHSQD010000382.1 GCF_020103755.1 Streptomyces sp. LS1784 | reverse complement strand
ACCCCGCCGGGCAACCCCGCCCCGCCGGCCGCCGGCGCCCGCTGGCAGCCCACGCCCGGCCTGGCCTGGCAGTGGCAGCTCGGCGGCGGCGTGGACCAGTCGGTGGACGTCCCGGTCTACGACATCGACGGCTTCGAGAACGACGCCTCGGTGGTGGCCGCTCTGCACGCCAAGGGCCGCAAGGTGATCTGCTACATCAACGCCGGCTCCTGGGAGGACTTCCGCCCCGACTCCACCGCCTTCGCCAAGGCCCTCCAGGGCTCGGACACCGGCTGGAAGGGCGAGAAGTGGTTCGACATCCGCAAGCTCGACCAGCTCAGGCCGCTGATGGCCGCCCGCTTCGACATGTGCAAGAGCAAGGGCTTCGACGCCATCGAGCCGGACACCATCGAGGCCTACAACCAGAACAGCGGCTTCCCGCTGACCCCGGACGACCAGCTCAGGTACAACCGGATGCTGGCGCAGCTCGCCCACGAACGCGGCCTGGCCATCGGCCTGAAGAACGACCTGGACCAGATCCCGGCGCTCCTCGCGGACTTCGACTTCGCGGTCAACGAGGAGTGCGCGCAGTTCGACGAGTGCGACCGGGTCGCCCCCTTCGTCAAGGCGGGCAAGGCGGTCTTCCACGTCGAGTACAAGCTCGACACGGGCCAGTTCTGCGGCAGGACCAAGTCGCTGGGCTTCAGCTCGATGCAGAAGAAGCTCGAACTGAACGCCTGGCGCAAGCCCTGCTGAGGCGTTCCCCTCCCGTCGCGCGGGTGACCCGGACGAGGGTCACCCGCGCGAGGGTCACTTGACCGCCAGCCAGATGACGCCGCCCAGGACGGCCAGTGCGACGACGGCGACCAGCGCGATCACGCCGGTGCGGCTGCCGCTCTTGCTGCTGCCGTAGGTGGAAACGTTGCCGGGGGCCTGGGGCGCCGGGCTCTCGTCGACGAACGCCCGGAACATCTGGGTGCTGCCGGCGGGGTCGTAGTCGTTGTCAGCCATGGCACGGACTCTAACGAATCGGCCCACCTCAGGCACACCCCGGACCCCCGTCGCGCGGGCCACACCACCCCCATGTGCGACAGGGGCACGACGGGCTCGTGAAGACCGGGCGTTTCGCGGAATTCCCCACCGCACCATCCGGTTCACTGGGATCATGACCGGAAACCACAGCCGGGTGAGCCTCGGCACCTCCGACCTGTCCGTCTTCCCGCTCGCCCTCGGCGGCAACGTCTTCGGCTGGACGGCCGACGAGCAGCAGTCCTTCGCCGTCCTGGACGCCTACGCGGCGGCCGGCGGCAACTTCATCGACACCGCCGACGTCTACTCCTCCTGGGCCCCGGGCAACACCGGCGGCGAGTCCGAGACCGTCATCGGCAACTGGCTGCGCAGCCGCGGCAACCGCGAGGACGTCGTGATCGCCACCAAGGTCGGCATGCACGCCGAGCGCAGCGGTCTGGGCGCCGCCACCATCAAGGCCGCGGCCGAGGACTCGCTGCGGCGCCTGGGCATCGAGCGGATCGACCTCTACTACACCCACCGGGACGACGACACCCCGGTCGAGGAGTTCGTCACCGCCCTGGACGAACTGGTCCGCGAGGGCAAGGTCCGGGCGGTCGCCGCCTCCAACATCTCCGCCGAGCGGCTCGCCGAGGCGCTGGCCTTCGCCGAGCGCGAGGGCCTGGCGAAGTACGTCGCCGTCCAGCCGCACTACAACCTGGTCTCGCGCAGCACCTTCGAGGGCCCGCTGGCCGACGTGGTCGCCGAGCACGGCCTCGCCACCGTCCCGTACTACGCGCTGGCCTCCGGCTTCCTGACCGGCAAGTACCGTCCGGGCGGCGCGGGGGTGGACAGCGCCCGCGCCGAGGGCGCCGCCCGCTACCTGGCCGAGCCGCGCGGCCCCAAGGTGCTGGAGGCGCTGGACGCCGTCGCCGCCGAGCAGGAGGTGGAGCCCGCCTCCGTCGCCCTGGCCTGGCTCGCCGCCCGTCCGACGGTCGCCGCCCCGATCGCCAGTGCCCGCACCGTCGAGCAGCTCCCGCCACTGCTGACCGGCGCCACCCTGAAGCTCACGCCGACGCAGACCGCCCTGCTGGACGCCGCCTCCGCCTGAGCCCGCCCGGCACCACACCGGCCCCCGCAGGCCGCGAACCCGCCCAGCCCTGGGCGCAGTTCGCGGCCTGCGGCCTTCCGGGCGAAACCCGTTGGTCCGGGAACCATCGGCGGCGCTGACAAGTCATGGTCGATGAACCATCAAGCACGCACCAAGACTTCACTCATACAACGCCAACACGGGGGGACGTTTTGGCCGACAATCCTGCCTGGGACGGTCTGTTCGACGACGAGGACCGGAAGCGGTACGCGAGCATGCGGCTCAACTCCGCCGGCGGCAGCGGGGGCGGTGGGGGCGGCGGCAAGGTGACCGTCACCCCGGCCGATCTGAAGGCGCGGGCCGGCACCGTCGACGAGATCAAGGGCAACTTCCACACCGTCGACGACAACGCCCAGGAGAAGACCACCAACGCCTATGCGTCGCTGACCAGTTGGCAGACCGGCCCGGAGCTGCGCAACCGCTCCGTCCGCTGGGACAACCAGGTGTCCACCCTCGGCAACCTCCTCTACGACCTCGCCCAGCGGCTGCGGAAGACCGCCGACCAGTACACGGCGGCCGAGAACGCCAACAAGCAGAACCTGTCCGGCGGGAACTGAGGGGGCCACCACCGTGCTGAGCTACGCGATCGTCCGCAACGCCACGTTCGAGCCGCTGCACGCGGCCGCCGAGGAGTGGAAGACCCTCCAGGCCCGCTACACCGGCCTGAAGGACCGGCTGACCAACGAGGTCGCCAACAAGCTGGCTGCCGGCTGGGAGGGCGAGGCCGCCACCCAGGCCCGAGCGCAGATCCAGAAGGCCGCCGAGCAGATCGACGCCGCCGGCAAGGAGTCCGCCGACATCAGCGGACTGCTCGCCGACGCCGCCCAGCAGTTCGCCGCCGCCCAGACCCGGCTGAAGAAGATCGCCGACGAGGACGGCCCGGCCAACCACCTCCAGGTGGACGGCACCGGAAAGGTCACCGACGTCCATCCGCTGCTGAAGGACAAGTCCGCCCAGGCCGACCCGGACTACGAGCGGGTCTTCCTGCCGCAGCGCAAGCGCGCGGTGGAGGACCTGGTCCACAGCCTCGAAGCGGCGCTCCAGCAGGCCGCCGACGCGGACCAGGCCGCCGCCTGGGCACTGCGCTCGGACCCGAACGGCGCGAACGACTACTCGTTCAACGCCAACGGCTACCACAACCTCAAGGACGCCGCCGAGGCCCGCAAGGACCTGTCCGACGCGCTCGCCCTGGCCGGCAAGGGCGGCGGAAACCTCTCGGTCGAGGAGGTGACCAAGCTCAACGCCCTGCTGGAGAAGCGCAAGAACGACCCGGCGTTCGCCGAGCAGTTCGCCACCACGCTCGGCCCGCGGGGCACGCTGGAGTTCTGGCGCGACGCCAACGACCCGGCCAAGTTCGGGGCGTACAGCAAGGAACGCAACGAGGCCGTGAAGAAGCTCCAGGCCTCGCTGGGCGCGACCCTGGGCACCGCCACCCAGAGCCACTCCAAGCCCATGCAGGACTGGGAGAACGAGATGCTCAAGCTCGGTCCCCAGGTCATCAACCACCCGGGCGGTGGCCCGCAGCCGCGGGGCTACCAGCTGATGAGCAGCCTGATGCGCTCCGGCGAGTACGACACCGACTTCCTCAACTCCTACGGCGACAGCCTGCTCAAGTTCGAGCGCGCCACCAAGACCGACCCGCAGCTCATCTGGGCTCCCGACTCGACCCAGCCGAGCTGGGACCACCTCGGCGACGGGCGCGGCGGCGACGCGATGGTCGGCTTCATGGAGTCGCTCAGCCACAACCCGCAGGCCTCCACCCGCTTCCTGGACCCGGGCGACCCGCGGACCAACGACCACCTCACGTACCTTCTGGACGAACGCCGCTGGCCCGAGGAGATGGGCCGCGACGGCAAGCACGTCCAGGGCCAGCACTCGCTCGGCCTGGCCATCGAGGCCGCCGCCACCGGCGACCGGGCGGGCCAGGAGGACTCCGTCCGGCACCACAGCGAGGCCCAGGCCCGGGTCATGCGCGACACCGTCAACATGCTGGACGGCGGAATCGGCAACGAGAAGCTCCCGGCCGGCATGCAGCGCCCGATCGCCAACGCGCTGGCCGACTACGCCTCCGACACCCACGACATCCTCTCCGGCACCAACCGCGCCGCCAAGGACCACGCGGGCGAGGACGCCAGCGGCGTCTGGGTCGACCCGGTCACCGGGGAGACCAGGATGGCCACCGACAAGGGCTCGCTGATCCGGGTCCTGCGCGGCCTCGCCGACGACCCCGAGTCCCACCACGTCGTCCAGCAGGCCGAGATGGTGCACGTCGCCCAGCAGCTCGCCGAACTCCCCCCGAACGTGGGCGAGAAGGAGTGGAAGGGCGTGATGGCCAACTCCTCCGTCGCCCTCGGCGTGTACGACGCCGTCCAGGCCGACGCCATCCTCGACCAGCGCGACGACGACACCAAGGTCGAGGCCTGGCGGGCCAAGGGCATGTACCAGGGCATCGGCACCCCGCTGAAGCTGGTCCCGATTCCGGGGGTCGCGGACGTGGCGCAGAGCCTGCTCGGCAGCGGGATCATGGGGTGGCAGATGAGCGCCACCGAGGAGATCAACGCGGCCGCCGCCGGCAAGATCGAGGCGAACACGCTCACCGGCGCCAACGGCCGCAGCGGACACGAGGGGATCAGCGCCATGGTCGAGAAGTGGCAGCAGCAGCGGGCCGGCCTCAACCCGGACTCTCCCGCCGTCGACTGGGACGAGCAGCAGATGCGGACGATCTACAACACCGGCCGCAGCGACGCCGCCACCGCGCTCGGCCGCGGGGGCGAGAACAAGTGACGCCCGAGCCCGCGGAACCGCGCGGGGCCCGTCGGCGGTGGCGGCTTCCGGTCGCCGCCGCCGTCGGGCTGGTCCTCGCCGCCGGCGCCGTGTTCTACCTGGGCGGCGGGTACGACCGCTGGCAGGACGGCCGCTCGCTGGCCGGGCTCTGCCACGGCAGCGTGGACACCGCCGAGGTCAAGGCCCTGCTCGGGGTCGACCGGGTGCGCGGCAAGGACGCCGAGGCGCCGGAGGGCCTGGCGGCCTGCTCCGTGGTCAACGCCGGGAAGCCCTCCGGCGGCTTCCTCAACGTCCGGGTCGGCCGGGCACCCGACGAGGTCGGCAGGGCGCTGCACGACCTCCAGCGAGACCGTCCGAACCTCGCCACCACCATGGTGATGCCGTTCGGCCACGGCCGCCGGGGGGTTCTGGATCTGGAGGGCCGGCTCCGCACGACCGCCGTCCTCCCCTTGAACTGCCCTTCCCCGAACTCCGCAGGCCTGCTGGTCACCGTCGAGAGCGTCTCCCACAAGGGCAACTCCACCGACCCGGCCCAGCGGGCCCGGTTCGCCCGGATCGCCGCCCGGGCCGCGGACGGCGCCGCCCGGGTCTGGGGCTGCACCGCGCCCTCCGGACCGGAGATCACCGAGGTCCCCGCGGACACCCGGTACGCCAAGGTCCCGGACGGCGCGGCGAGCGGCACCTGCGCCGGACTGCCCGGCATCTCCGCCGAGTCGCCCGCGGACCCGAACGCCCCGATCGAGGACTGCTTCCTGTACGCCGGCCAGGACACCCCGCGCTTCCGACTGGGGGCGTACTACCCGCCGTTCGCGGACGTCCTCCCCTCCGTCGCCGACTACCCGGTCACCGGCCCGGCCGGCGGCAAGGACGGCCTGGCCTGGGCCACCGCCACCTGCCCCGGCGGCGCCACCGCCCTCTTCACGGTGGACACCGTGTTCGACGGGAACCGGGTCGGTGCACCCGGCCCCGCCCAGGAGAAGGAGGCCCTGCGCACCTTCGCCGCCCGCTCCGCCCAGAGCCACGGCTGCTCCGCCCCGCAGCTGCCCTGAACGCGGTCCGGGCCCCGACAGCGGCGCGCTGTCGGGGCCCGGTACGGCTTCGCGGCTACGGCCGCCCGAAGTGGGTCGGGTAGTAACCCGAGCTGAGGGTCGAGATCCGGACGGTCGTGCCCGGCCGTGGCGCCTCCACGAACTTGCCGCCGCCCAGGTATATCCCCACGTGGTGGATCCCCGAGGCCCGGCCGCTGTCGGACCAGAACACCAGGTCGCCGCGGCGCAGCTGCCCGGCGCTGATCGGCGTGGTCGCCGCGTACTGGTCGTCGGCCACCCGCGGCAGGCTTATCCCCGCGCGCCGGTAGGCCTGCTGGACCAGCCCGGAGCAGTCGTAGCCGGACGGGCCGTTGCCGCCCCAGACGTACGGCCTGCCCAGCTGGGCGAGCGCGTAGTCGATGGCCGACTCCATGCTCCCGGAGGCAGGAGCGGGGCTGGCCGCCGAACGGCTCGCGGGGAGCGCGGGGGCCGGGGCCGGGCCGCCGCCGGACTGCCCGGTGCGGCTCGCGTAGACGTCGTAGTGGCTGGTCCAACGCCACTCGCCGCTGCCGTTCTTGAACCAGTACTTCGACCCGTCCCAGCCCTGCTTCCCGGCGGAGGAGGCCGAGCCGTTGGAGACGGCCCGGGCGGTGGAGCCGGCCGAGCCGCCGGACTGCCCGGTGCGGCTCGCGTAGACGTCGTAGTGGCTGGTCCAACGCCACTCGCCGGAGCCGTTCTTGAACCAGTACTTCGACCCGTCCCAGCCCTGCTTCCCGGCCGCGGCGTGCGCGGATCCGGCGCCGGCCGTCAGGCCGACGACGCCGGCGCCCGCCAGCACGGTGGTGGCCAGGCAGGTGCTTCGCACGGCCCGGTGTATTCGGCCGCCGCCGGCCGCCACCGCGGAGCGGGCGGTGCGCGGCCGGACGGCGCAGTTCGGGCAGCCGCAGCCCGCGATCGCGGGGATGCTGCCGAGGCGTTCCTCGAAGCCGATCAGACCGGGATCACCGTCGGGGCCGCCTGAGCCGATGGTGATGGCGGGTTCGGCGTACGCGCCGGTGGCTATCCTCATGCGGGTCGTCCTTCCTTCCGCCCGGCACGGGAGGCCGGGGACGGTACCGAGGCGGCCACTCCGGCCGGGGCGACGAAGGCGACCAGCAGCTGTTCCATCAGCGCGCTGCGAGCGGCCAGGTCCAGTTCGTGCGCGGTCGCGCGCTCCAGACGGCGGACGGCGAGCGCCGCCGCCTCCACCGCGTCGTCCACCAGCACCGTACGCAGGCCCGCGTCCAGGTCGGCCAGCCTGCGCCGGCGCATCGACTCGGCCACCTCGGGTGCGTAGTCCAGGGCCAGCGGCTGCACCGAGTAGACCTCCAGGCCGGCCGGGGCGACCTCGGCGGCCAGCGCTCTGGTCAACTCGTCGGCGAACCACTGCCCGTCGCGCAGCGCGGGGCCGGGCGCCGCGTTGCTGTCACAGGGCAGGGTGGACGCGGTGCGGGTGAGCACCGCCTGGACCTGCTCGCGCAGGTAGCTCTCGTGGTCCTCGATCGCCAGCAGCGCCCGTGCGGTGTCCTTGACCCGCCAGACGATCAGCAGCCGGACCACGATCGGCGTGCCGGTGCGGTCCACCACCCTGACCGACTCGCTGCGCCAGTGCCGCAGCCGCACGTCCACGCGCCGGCGGCGCAGCAGCGGGTTGACCCAGACCAGGCCGGTCCGGCGGACGGTGCCCCGGTAGCGGCCCCAGCGGGTCAGCACCCGGGTCTCGCCGCCCGCGTTGGCCAGCAGACCGGCGAGCGTGAACACCACCAGCAGGCCTGCCGCGGCCGCCGCGGCGATCGACTGCGCGTCCACCTCCACCCGGCCGCTCTCCCGCGCGGCGCTGCCGCGCAGGTCGGGCAGTACGTCCCAGTGCGGGAGGACACCGGTGCGCAGCAGCACGAACAGCACGCCGGCCACGCCGATCAGCACCGCCAGCAGGGCGATCCAGCCGGGCAGCGCGGTGGCGCGGCGCTCCCGCAGCGCCTGGTCGGCGCGCGGCGGGCGCCGGGT
>NZ_JAHSQD010000381.1 GCF_020103755.1 Streptomyces sp. LS1784 | reverse complement strand
GCCGCCCGCGGCGACGGCGGGACCGGAGACGACCGCGGACGGGCTGCTGCCGCGGCGCCGCCGCCAGCGCCCCGTGTCGGTCGTCCCCACTCCGCAGGACCCCGGCCGGGCCGAGGAACCGATGCGGAGCGCCGGCCAGCACACGCCGTCCCGCCTCGGCGCGTTCCAGCGCGGCACGCTGTCCGGGCGTAACACCATGACCACGGAAGGAACCGAGATCCAGTGAGCCGCGATCTTTCCTGGGTGCTCAACGACGTACTCCAAGTACCCGGCGCCCGGCACGCCATCCTCGTCTCCGCCGACGGCCTGCTGCTTGAGCGGTCCAGCGAGATCGGCCGTGACGAGGCGGAGACCAACGCCGCCGCGATGAGTTCGATGCAGTCGCTGAGCCGCGCGGTCGCCCCGTTCGTCGGCGGAGGCGGCGGGGTCTGGCGCCAGACCCTCCTGGAGTACGACCACGGCTGGATCTTCCTGATCGCGGCCGGCAGCGGCGCGTACCTGGCCGCCTCCACCGCCCCCGACGTCGACATGGAGGCGATGTCCTTCCGGATGCAGCAGCAGGTGGGCGCACTCGGACGGGCGATGTCGGCGGCTCCGCGCCAGAGCACGTTCAGCGGCTCATGACGGCCGGCGGCGAGGAACAGAGGGTCACCGGCGGTTTCATCCGCTCCTACGTCATCACCGGTGGGCGCGAGTTACCGAGTGCGGACGACCTGTCTCTGATCACCTTGGTCACCGTCGCGCCCGAGCAGGACCTTCCCGCCCTGCCGAGCCCGGAGACCCGGGCGATCTGGGAGCTGTGCTCCGGCGGCTACCTCTCGGTGGCCGAGGTCGCGGCCCGGCTGGAGCTGCCGGTGGGGGTCGTGAGGCTGCTGCTGACGGACCTGATCCGTGAGGGACGGCTGCTGCGCCGGTCGGCCCCGCCCCCGGCCCAGGCCCCGGACCCGAGACTTCTAGAGAAGGTACTGCATGGACTTCAACGCCGGTTCGCCTGAGGACATCTACGTCCCGGGCGCGGTGACGACCGCTGTCAAGATCCTGGTCGTGGGGCACTTCGCGGTCGGCAAGACCACGCTCATCGGCGCACTGTCGGAGATCGCCCCGCTGAGCACCGAGGAGAGCATGACGCAGGCGTCCACCCGCGTCGACGACCTCCGCGGCGTACCGGACAAGAAGACCACGACCGTCGCCCTGGACTTCGGCCGGCTGACGCTCGGCGACGACCTGGTGCTGTACCTGTTCGGCACGCCGGGGCAGCAGCGGTTCATGCAGCTGTGGGAGGACATGGCGCGGGGGGCGCTGGGAGCGCTGCTGCTGGCCGACCCGACCCGCCTGGCGGACACCTTCCCCGTCATCGACCTGATCGAGCAGTACGGCCTGGACTACGCGGTGGCGGTCAACAGCTTCGACCGGCAGAGCGAGTACACCGAGGACCAGCTGCGCGAGGCGCTCGACCTGCTGCCGCACACGCCGGTGGTGTTCTGCGACGCCCGGGACCAGCGCTCCTCGGCCAACGCCCTGCTGACGCTCGTCCGGCACCTGCTCGACCGCGCCTCCTGACCTCCCCCACGTCTCCCTCCCCTCACGTCTCCCGGGTCCGCACCCGCCCGGGGCCTCCTCCAAGGAACGACCCATGGAATCTCTGCAGCGACCCGTCCCGCAGTCGGCGCCGCCGGGCTGCCCGATGCACGCCGGCGTGAGCACACCGCTCTACGGGGACATGTTCTCGTCCGACCCCGAAGCGGTCTATGACAAGCTGCGCGCCAACGGTCCCGCCGCACCGGTGGAGTTGGCCCCGGGGGTGGACGCCACCCTGGTCACCTCGCACGAGGCCGCGCTGCGGGTGCTCCAGAACCCGGGGATGTTCGCCCGGGACTCGCGGCGCTGGGCGGCTCTGAACGAGGGGCGGGTGCCGATGGACAGCCCCGTCCTGCCGATGATGTTCTACCGGCCCAACTGCCTCTTCTCGGACGGCGCCGAGCACCTGCGGCTGCGCAAGGCCGTCACCGAGAGCCTGGACCGGCTCAACGACAACCGGCTCAACCGGCATGTCGAGCGGATCGCCGGCTACCTGATCGACCAGTTCAGCGCGCTGGGCCGGGCCGACCTGCTCAACGACTACGCCAAGCTGCTGCCGCTGCTGCTGTTCAACCAGCTCTTCGGCTGCCCGGCCGACATCGGCGACCGGCTGACCCGCAGCATGTCCGCGCTCTTCGACGGCCTCGACGTGATCCAGGCCAACGAGGAGCTGACCTCCTGCCTGATGGACCTGGTCGCGCTCAAGCGCCGTCAGCCGGGCGACGACATCACCTCCTGGCTCATCCAGCACCCGGCCGGTCTGCGGGACGAGGAGCTCAAGGACCAGCTGGTCATGCTGATGGGCGCCGGCGTCGAGCCCGAGCGCAACCTCATCGGCAACGCGCTGCTCCTGCTGCTGTCCGGCGAGGGCGGTTCCGGCCTGCGCATCGAGGACGCCCTCGACGACGTGCTGTGGAACAACCCGCCGATCGCCAACTACGCGACGCACTACCCGATACAGGACCTCAACCTGGGCGGCGTCCCGATGGACGCCGGCAGCCCGGTGGTGATCAGCTTCGCCGCCGCCAACAGCGACCCCGCGCTGACCGACGCCCGGCTGACCCTCAGCAAGGGGGCCCACCTGGCCTGGGGCGCCGGTCCGCACGCCTGCCCGGCCAAGTCCCCGGCCCAGCTGATCGCACTGAGCGCGATCGAGTGCCTGCTCAACGCGCTCCCGGACGTCACGCTCGCGGTGCCCGCGGAGAGCGTGGAGTGGCGGCCGGGCCCGTTCCAGCGCGGCCTGGTCGCGCTGCCGGTGCGGTTCAGCCCGGTGGCCGCCCGCACCACGGCGCCGGCCGTGAGCCCGGGCACCGCCCCGCCCGGGGCGGTGCCCGGCTCCGAGACGGCTCAGACGTACCCGCAGGGCACCGCCACGGCGTCCGCCCGGGCCCCGCAGAAGAAGGGGTGGTGGAGCTCCTTCCTGGACGTCTTCCGGCTCTGAGACGGCCCGGGGCCGGTCCGACGCGCCGTCGGAAGTCGTTCGGTCACCGCGAGGTGAACGGCTCACGACGATGGTGCGGAACGTGACGGGAGCAACACGGATCGATGCTTGAGCGCGCTGTTACTGGGTAGATCGCCGCCGTACTGCCCGCCCGCGCGATAGGAGCCCCGTGTGACCGCCATGTTGGAAGCCCGCCCCGCGGACTTGGAGAGCCCTGGTGGAAGGGTCGACCGCCGTGCCGCCGTGCCGCTCCTGCGGAGGCTGCGGTCGGCCGAGGGACTCGCCGACCCGAGCCCGGTCTACGACGAGCTGCGGGCGCTGGGCGACCTCGTCCCGGCGCCCTGGGGCGGCTACCTGGTCACCGGGTACGAAGCGTGCGACCAGGTCCTGCGCGGCAGGACCTGGCTCGTCCCGGACTTCGCCTGGCAGGAGCGGCAGAGCGGGACGGAGCGCTGGGAGGCCGTCGCCACCCAGGAGATGAGCCGGACCCTCTCCCGGCTCAACGCCCCCGAGCACACCCGGCAGCGGCGCAGCCTCGGGAGCCTCTTCGACCGGAACACCCTGCGGGACATGGCGCCGGAGATCGAGGCCGACGTCGCCGGGCTGCTCGACCGCCTGGCCGAGCGAATACGGACGGACGGCGAGGCGGACTTCGCCTCCGTGGTCAGCGAGCAGCTGCCGATCGGCACCATCGGGCGCTGGCTGGGCATCGCGCCGGCGGACTACCCGCACATCCTGACGATGACCCACAACCAGGTGCACGCCCAGGAGCTGCTGCCCACCAAGAGCCAGCTGGCGGTCTCCGAGCAGGCCACCATGGACCTGCGTGAGTACTTCACCCGCCTCGTCCGGGAGCGCCGCGAGAACGACGGCGACGACGTGATCGCCGGCTGGATCCGCACCTGGGACGCGCTGGAGTCCGACCGCGAGGCCACCGACCGGATGGTCTACCAGCTCACCATGTTCGTCACCATCGCCTCGCTGGAGACCACGGCGACGCTGCTCTCCTCGCTGGTGTGGCAGCTGCTGCGGTCGCCGGGCAGGTGGGAGTGGCTGCGGGAGCGGCCCGAGCACATCGACGAGGTGATCGACGAGGCACTGCGCTACGACCCGCCGATCCGGATCAACAGCCGCGTCGCGGGCGAGGACACCGTGCTGGCCGGGGTGTTCCTCCCCAAGGACACCATGGTCCACGTGATGTACGGCGCGGCCAACCGCGATCCGCGCCGCAACCCGGACCCGCACACCTTCGACCCGCTCCGCCGGGGCACCCACCTCACCTTCGGCGGCGGCGCCCACTACTGCCTCGGTGCGGGCCTGGCCCGGCTGGAGGCGCGCGCCCTGCTGGACCGGCTGCTGGAGCGCTTCCCGACACTGCGGGCGGTGAGCCCGCCGGAGCACGCGCCCCGGATGGTCTTCCACCGGGTGACGTCCCTGAGAGTGGCCGCATGAACGTTTCCCCGCAGGCTCCCCAGTACCCCCCGTACGCGATGCAGCCCCCGTACCTGACGAACCCTCCGGCGCCCGGCGGCTGGTACCCCGAGCCCGGGCCCGCGGTGGTCCCCGAGCCCGCGCCGGCCCGTACGGTCCGTTCCGAGCTCCGGGACGCGGTGCTCCACGTCGAGCTGAACAGCCCGGGGACCGGGAACGCCGTCACCTCGGCCATGCTGGACGAACTCCTCGCCGTCCTCGCGGTACCCGACCCGGCCGTGCGCGTGATCGTGCTGTCCGGGGCCGGCCGGGACTTCTGCCTCGGCGGCGACCGCGACGAGCTCTTCGCGGGCCTGGACGAGGACCCGACCGGCGGCCGGATACGGAGCTACGGGGAGAAGGCCCGCAGGGTCTGCGACGCCCTCACCAACAGCTCCGCCGTCACCGTCGCACGGGTCCAGGGCCGGGCGACCGGCGCAGGCTTCGCCCTGGCGCTCGCCTGTGACCTGCGGGTCGGCGCCGACAACGCCGTCTTCCGGCTGCCCGAGCTCGCCCTGGGCCTGCCCGTCGCCTGGGGCGGTCTGCTTCCCCGTCTGCTCCACGAGGTCGGCGCGGCCCGGGTCCGGGAGATCATCCTCACCGGCCGTCCGGTCGGTGCGGTGGAGGCGGGTGAGCTCACCATCCTGCAGCGCGTCGTCTCCGAGCAGGACCTGGACGGGGCGGTGGCCGAGTGGACCAGGCCCATCACGCGCCGCCCCGAGGCCGCCCTGCGGGTCACCAAGACCCTGCTCGGCTCCCACGCGTCGGCCACCCGGCTGGCCGACGCCTCGGTGCTCGACTCCGAGCTGATGGCCTCCGTCCTCGCCGCCGCCCACTACACCCGCAGCCTCGCCACCCGGCCCCCGGCCGACTGACCGACGGCCGTGCGCACGAGAGGGGTCTGCGTCCTCGGGCGCGGGCCCCTCGCCCGTTCGGTAACCGATGGTGAATCCCGCCCGGATATTCGCTACCGTGTGCGATCGGCGAAGGGGAGGGAATCGCGGTGGGGGCGATGCGCAACACCCGTGTGGCAGGGGCGGTCCTGACGATGGCTCTGGTGGTGGCCGGGGCGGCGGCCTGCGAGGGGGACAAGGGCGGCGCCGCCGCTGCCGCCACGCCGCCGCAGCCGTTCGGTGCCGGCGGTTACCGCGGACTGCAGCTGTCGATGACCAAGGACGAGGCGCTCGCCTCCGGAGCCCTGGAGGCGGCGCCGGTCTCGGTGCTCAACGGCTGCACCGACTACGCGTACAAGGGCGGCCCGGCGCCGGACCCGGTCCGGATGGCGACCGAGGCGCAGGTCCACGAGAAGGCCTCCAAGGCGATGGCCAGGATCGACGAGATCAGGGCGAACCGGAAGCCGGTCCCGCCGCTGACGCCCGGGGCGTCGGTGAAGGAGCTGCAGGAGTACAACAACCGCCTCCAGGAGCTGATCAAGCAGGACGCCGCCGACCAGCAGGAGATCGCCGCGCTCAACAAGGACCTGGACCTCGTCACGCCCGCCCGCAAGGCTCGGGACCAGGCCTTCCTGGCCACCGGGCGGGTCAACTTCGGCACCAAGGGCCTGCGCCAGGTGGTCGCCCCGGCGGACGCCCGTACCGCCGAGGGGATCGGCGCCGGCTCGACCGAGGAGGAGCTCAAGCGGGCCTACGAGGGCAAGGAGCTGAAGCCGGCTGAGAACGGCAGGTTCGAGCTCCCGGCCGAGAGCGGCAGCGGCGGCCCGGACTGGTTCTACGAGTTCACCATGGCCGAGGGCAAGGTCGCTGCTCTCGCCCTGGTCAAGCACAACACGTACTGCTCCTGAGCGGACGGCCGCGAGCGGACCGGCGGCGGAGGCCCCGACGAACCACCGGGTTCGGCGGGGCCTCCGCCGTACTCCGCTGGGAACCCGGCGGCCCGTGCGGACAGGTGGGGGACGTGGAACTGTCACAGCGGGCGCGATTGAGGAGCGGAGATCAGTGGGCGTTCGGGGAGTTGTTCGATGAGACGGCGGACGACCTGTACCGGTACGCGGCGCGGGTGGTGGGGGACCGGGCGGCCGCGGAGGACGTCGTCCAGCTGACGTTCCTCGAAGCATGGCGCCTGCGCGGCAAGCTGCGGGAGGACGACGGGCCGGTGCGGCCCTGGTTGTTCGGGATAGCCGCCCACGTCCTGCGCAACACGACCCGGGCGGCCCGGCGGCACCGGGCGGCGATGGCGCGGATTCCCGACCGCGGCGTACTGCCGGACTTCGCCGAGGAGTTGGTCGGACGGCTCGACGACGACGCCCGGCTCGCCGCCGTGCGGCGGGCGCTGGGCGGGCTGCGGAGGGCCGAGCGCGAGGTGTTCGGACTCTGCGTCCTGGCGGGCCTGGACTACGCGAGCGCGGCCGAGGCACTCGGGGTGCCGATCGGCACGGTGCGCTCCCGGCTCTCGCGCGCCCGTACCAAGCTGCGCGCGCTGGCGGACGAGGAGCTCCGGGGCGGGCGGGAACTCCCTGCGGACACCGGACAGGTACGGGGTGGCCGCACCGAAGCGGCCAGGTCGACGACACCGGGGAGGACCCGATGAACCCGATGAACGAGGACGAACTGCTGCCACCGCCCACGGGGCCGGGGCTCTCCGCCGACCGCCGACGGCAGCTGCGGGGGCACCTGATGAGCGAGTTCGCACGCGGGCCGGCGGCCGGTGCGCGGCGGATCCGGCTCGGCTGGGTGGCCCTGCCCGCGCTGGCGGGCGGCCTGGCGCTGTCCCTGGTCCTGGCCGGCGGCCCGGTGGAGCGGGGCGCCGACTCCACTCGGCCGGTGGCGGCGGTCGTCCTGGACCGCGCGGCGCGGGCCGCCGAACAGCAGTCCGCCCCGGCCGTACGCGGGGACCAGTTCGTCTACGTGAAGAGCCTGGACGACTGGGCGAAGTCGGAGGGCGAGGCGGCGCGGGACCGGGAGCTCTGGAGGTCCGTCGACGGCAGCAGGCGGGAACTGCTGCTCCTGGACGGGCATCTGCCGAATCCCGGAGGAAGCGACGAGCACGGGGAGCCCGAACCGGTGCCCTACTCCGGGATCGGCAGCTACGCCTACGTCGCCGCCCTGCCGACCGACCCGGACGCGCTGCTGGCCAGGATCCACGCCGATACCGCAGGCCTCGGGCCCGGCCCCGACGAGGAGGCGTTCAGGACCGTCGGCGACCTCCTGCGCGAGCAGATCGCCCCACCGGCCGTCAGCGCCGCGCTCTACCGGGCGGCCGCGAAGATCCCCGGCGTCACGGTGATCGACTCGGTGACCGACGCCGCCGGCCGCCCCGGCATCGCGGTCGCGCGCCGGGACGGCGGCGGGAAGGTCGAGTCCCAGTGGATCTTCGACCGCGCCGACTACACCTTCCTCGGCGAGCGCACCGTGGCCCTCGCCGACGGCTCGACCTTCAAGAAGGGCGACATCACCGGC
Source organism: Streptomyces sp. LS1784 (assembly GCF_020103755.1). Taxonomy (GTDB): domain Bacteria; phylum Actinomycetota; class Actinomycetes; order Streptomycetales; family Streptomycetaceae; genus Kitasatospora. The sequence continues at coordinate 127 of NZ_JAHSQD010000381.1, read as the reverse complement.
CAGATGGCCGTCCTCGCCCGCGCCATCGTCGACCAGCCCGGCACCCGCCCCTAACGGGCGGCGGCCGGCTGCCGAGGCCACCCCCGCAGGGCCGCGCGGGCCCGGGCGACGCCCCCGGGGGTGGCGG
>NZ_JAHSQD010000380.1 GCF_020103755.1 Streptomyces sp. LS1784 | reverse complement strand
GGCCGGCCACCGGCCGCCCGTCGACGGTGAGCTCCTCGCCGAGGCCCTCGTCGTCCCGGCGCTGGCGCGGGAAGCGCACGGGGCCGGAGCGCCCGCCGAGGCCGAGCCAGCTGCTCAGGCCCGGCCGCCGCAGGGGTTCGGTGGCGCGCGGCACCACCGTGACCTCGGGGAAGGCGAACTGTGGGCCGTCCGCGCCGACCCGGGAGCCGCGCAGCCAGCGCAGCAGCAGGTCCAGCCGCTCCGGGAAGCCGTTCTCGAAGGCGTCCACGCCGCCGCCGAACACGTCCAGGTCGATCCACGGCCCGCCGCGGCCCACCCCGAGCGTGAACCGTCCGCCGGAGGTGAGGTGCAGCAGCGCGGCCTGCTCGCCGAGCCCCACCGGGTGGCGGGTGGAGAGCACGCTGACCGCCGTGCCGACGCCGATCCGGCGGGTGCGGCCGAGCAGCATCGCGGCCAGCGTGGCGGCGTCCGGGCACACCCCGTACGGCACGAAGTGGTGCTCGGCCAGCCAGACGCTGTCCAGGCCCGCGCGTTCGGCCTCGACGGCGGAGCGGACGGTGCGCTCCAGCGCCTCTCCGTGGCTCTGCCCGGGGAACTGCGCGGACAGCAGGAACAGGCCGAGCCGCACCGGACCGGTGGACGGCGGCAGCGCGCCCGCCCGCTGGGGCGCCGGCAGCGGCTCGCCCGCGACGGCCGTCACCGGGGGGACGGAGGTCAGCGTCGGGCCGGGGGCGGGCGGCCGGATCCCGACGGGCCGACCGGTCTCGGCTCGGGCGCTGGTCTTGCTCATCGTTGGTCCTCCTCGGGTGCGCGCAGGGTCTGCGGGCCCCGCCTCTTCCCCTTGTGGGTATCCGATGTCATGTGCCAATGGCACGCGGAACCCTGAATTTCCCCGATGATCGGGTGGATCTGGGCAAAAACCCCGAAGTGCCGGACGGAGCCGTGATAGTGGCCGTGGGGGAGTCCGGCCGGCCGTAGGCTGGAACGACTCAGAGCCCAGGAGGAGAGGGAGTCCGCGTGTCTCCGCGCCGCAATCGGATCAAGATCGCCGCCCCCCGCGAGAGCGCCGAGGCGGCCGCCCCGCTCGGCGGTTCGCTGCGTCGCACCGAGAGCTACCGGGGCGAGGACTGGGTGGTCCAGACGGTCGCCGGGACGGCGGGGCGGTTCTACCGCTGCCCGGGCTGCGACCAGGAGATCCCGCCGGGGGTGGGCCACGTGGTGGCCTGGCCGATGCACGGCGCGGGGGTGGACGACCGGCGGCACTGGCACCGCGCCTGCTGGGGAGCGCGGGAGCGCCGGGCCTCCAACCTCCTGCGAGGCCGCGGCGCTCCGCGGTACTGACGCTCCCGCTGCGGGGCCGGCTACGCGTCGCGCCGCCTGAGCACCAGCGCACCGCCGACCAGCGCCGCCGCCGTCCAGGCGAGGCAGATGAAGAAGCCGGTCCACGGCCCGTACGGCTGGCCGTGCTGCTCGTACACCAGCAGCATCCGCGAGCCCGCGTAGTCGGGGAAGTAGTGGGCCAGGGTCCTGACCTTCGGCACCGCCGAGAGGATCGGCGAGAGCAGGAAGAAGAACGGCACCAGCACGCCGAGCGCGAGCGTCTGGTTGTGCAGCATCGTGGTGACGCCCGCCGAGAACAGGCAGAGCATCGTCAGGTACAGCGCGGCTCCGAACACGGCCCGCAGCACGTTCGGCTCGCCGATCGTGGTGGAGTGCGAGCCGAGCAGCGCCTGGCCGACGAAGAACGTGACGAAGGCCGTCACCAGCGAGACCGCGAGGGCCAGCGCGCCGAGCACCGCCGCCTTGCCGGTGAGCAGGGTGGCGCGCTGCGGGACGGCGGCGAGGGTGGCCCGGATCATGCCGCTGCTGTACTCGTTGCCGATCGCCAGCACACCGAAGACGATGATCGCCAGCTCGCCGAGCATGATGCCGGAGAAGGACGTCCCGGTGGCGTCGAACGGGGCCTGCCCGTTCCGGCGGAACTCGCTGAAGTCGGTGCTGGTGAGCAGGGACAGCAGTGCGCCGATGCCGACCGTGACGACGAAGGTCAGCGCGAGCGTCCAGACCGTCGAGCGGACGCTGCGGATCTTCGTCCACTCGGAGCGCAGGACCGCCGGGAAGGACGCCATCTCAGTTCTCCTCCTGCAGTGCCGTGGTGGTGGTCTTCCGGGTGCCGTCCGCCTTCCAGCCGGCGCCCCACGCGGTGGGCGCGCCGGCCGCGTCCCGGCCCGGTCCGTCGCCCGCGTGGTACTCCACCGAGTCGGCCGTCATCCGCAGGAAGGCCTCCTCCAGTGAGGCCTGCTGCGGGCTGAGCTCGTGCAGCACCACGCCGTTCGCGGCGAACAGCCCGCCGAGCCGGGCGATGTCGCCGTCGACCACCTCGTAGGAGCCGTCCGGGCCGGGCTCGTGCCGCAGGCCGGCCTCGGCCAGCGCGTCGAGCAGCCGCTCGGGTTCCGGGCTGCGCAGCCGTACGGCGGAGCGGGAGTTGCGCCGGATGAACTCCGGCATCGGCAGGTCGGCGAGCAGCCGCCCCCGGCCGATGACCACCAGGTGGTCGGCGGTGACGGCCATCTCGCTCATCAGGTGGGAGGAGACGAGGACCGTCCGGCCCTCGGCGGCGAGGCGCTTCATCAGGTTGCGGATCCAGAGGATGCCCTCCGGGTCCAGGCCGTTGACCGGCTCGTCGAACATGACGATCTCCGGATCGCCGAGCAGGGCGGAGGCGATGCCCAGGCGCTGGCCCATGCCGAGCGAGAAGCCGCGGGCCCGCTTGCGGGCCACCGGGGTGAGGCCGACCAGGGCGAGCACCTCGTCCACCCGGCGTGCGGGGATGCGGTTGCTCTGGGCGAGCCAGAGCAGGTGGTCGCGGGCGGTGCGGCCGGGGTGGACGGCCTTGGCCTCCAGCAGCGCGCCGATGTACTTGAGCGGTTCGCTGAGCTGCCCGTAGTGCTTGCCGTCGATGGTGACCCGGCCGGCGGTCGGGCGGTCGAGGTCGAGGATCATGCGCATGGTGGTGGACTTGCCGGCGCCGTTGGGGCCGAGGAAGCCGGTCACCACCCCCTGGGGGACCCGGAAGCTGAGACGGTCCACCGCAAGCGTCTTGCCGTAACGTTTTGTCAGTTCGTGCAGCTCGATCATTCGCGCTCCCACAGTTCCTTGTCAGGCTAGGACAAACGGGGCATCGCGGCCCGCTGGGTGGGCCCGCCAGGCGCACCGGAATAGGTTGGAGACATGAGCGAGCGAAGCGAGCGAGTCATCGAGAGGTGCGCATGGGCGAAGGCCCCCGCCGAGCGAAGCGAGGTGGGCGCATGAGCGAGCTCCCCTCCGCAGTGTCGGTCCGCGAGAGCGGTACCGGAACACCTCTCGTGCTGTTGCACGCCTTTCCGTTGAACGCCTCGATGTGGTCGTCCCAACTGGACGCGCTGCCCGGCCTGACCGGGGACGAAGCGCGCGTGCTCGCCCCCGACCAGCGGGGGTTCGGCGGTACCGGGCTGGGCGCCGACGAGCCCTCGCTGGACCTGCTCGCGGACGACCTCGCACTGCTGCTGGACGCGGCCGGGATCGAGCGCGCGGTGGTCGGCGGGCTCTCCATGGGCGGCTACGTGGCGCTGGCCTTCGCCCGCCGCCACCCCGGCCGGCTGTCCGGACTGCTGCTGGCCAACACCCGGGCCACCGCCGACACCGACACGGCACGGGCCAACCGGGAGCGGATCGCCGCCGTCGTCACCGCCCGGGACAGCGTGCAGCTGCTGCTGGACGAGCAGGTCGCGGCCGGGCAGCTCGGGCCGGACTCGCAGCACCTGGTGGAACGGGTGCAGGCGATGGTCGCCGCCGCGCCGCCGGCCGCCGTCGCCTGGGCCCAGCGGGCCATGGCGGCCCGCCCCGACGCCCTGGACGTGCTGGCCGCCCTGCGGGTGCCGGTCGCGATCGTGGCGGGCGCCCAGGACGCCCTGGTGGCGCCGGAGGAGGCCGAGCTGATGGTGCGGGCCCGGCCCGACGCCGAGCTGACCCTCCTCCCGAGGGTGGGCCACCTGAGCGCCCTGGAAGCGCCCGAGGCCTTCGACGCCGCCGTGCGCACCCTGCTCGCCCGGGTGGCCGCCGGATGAGCCAGGAGAGCCAGGACGCGGCGGCCTGGGACTTCTCGGCGCTGGAGGTGACCGGCCGGATGCCCGTGACCAACCGGGGCGAGGGGCTGGTCGAGCTGACCCTGGAACCGCTCGGCGAGGACTACTGGATGCGCCCGGGTGAGACCTTCATCGTCACCTCGTACGGCGACTACGGGCCCGGGCACCCCTTCGAGGTGCAGTACTGGCCGGACTCGGTGTCGGTCTGGTGCACCTCCTGGTTCGGCACCGTCTCGGACGACGAGGGCAACCAGCTCAGCAGCGGGTACCAGCGGCCGGACGGCGCCTACCCCCGGTAAGGGGCCGTCCTCGACAGGCCCTGGACGCGCCCGGGGCGATGACGGCGCGAAAGCCGACAGGCCCTCACCCGGGCGGGTGAGGGCCTGCGGTGCTGCCCGGTCCGGCGTGCGTCAGCGCGACTGCTGGGCGGGCACGCCCATGGTGTCGTCGTTCGGCAGCGAGGCGGCGGCCACGGCCGCGCCGGTCAGCGTCGCCAGCATCTCGCGGACGTTGGTCAGCTGGGCGTTGATGCTGTCGCGGCGGTTGGTGAGCGCCGCCAGCTCGCGCTCGGATTCGCTGCGGATGCGGTCCGCCTTGGCGTTGGCGTCGGCCACGATGTCCTCGGACTGGCGCTGGGCCGTCTCGACGGTCTGGCGGGCGCGGCGCTCGGCGTCGGTGCGCAGCTTCTCGGCCTCCAGGCGCAGCTGCTCGGCCCGGTGCTCGATCTCGGCCAGGCGCTTCTCCGCCTTGGCCTGACGGGCGGCCAGGTCGCGCTCGGACTGCTCGCGGCGCTTGGCCAGGTTGGTCTCGAACTCCAGCGCGGCCTGGGCGGCCTTGGTGCGGGTGTCCTCGAAGAGGGCGTCCGCCTCCTCGCGCTTGTTCTGGGCGTCCTTGTTGGCCTCGGCGCGCAGCTGGGCGGCGTCGCTCTTGGACTTGTCGACGATCCGCAGCCCCTCGTCCTCCGCCTTGGCCTTGCGGTCCTTGGCGTAGTTCTCGGCCTCGGTGCGGACCTGCTGGGCGGCGGCCTCGGCGAGCTCACGGTGCTGCTCGGCGGCGCGGTGCGCCTCGTCGCGCAGGTCCTTGGCCTCCTCCTCGGCGAGTCGCAGGATCTTCTCGACCCGGGCGCCGAGACCGGCGTAGGAGGGCTCCTGCTCGACGACCGCAGCCTGGGCGGACTGGGTCTCCAGGTGGAGCTCCTCGATGCGCTTCTCCAGCGCGCTGATCCGGGTCAAGGCACTGTCACGGTCGGCCACCAGCTTGGTGATCCGCTCGTCGACCTGGGCGCGCTCGTACCCACGGCGCACCAGGTCGAAGCCGTGAGGGGAGTGACTGTCGCTCATGGGGTTCTGGGCTTCCTGTCGTCAAACCGCTGAGGTGGTTGAGGGAATCCTGACACGGTACCGGAGTGTCGACGGCTATACGTCGTTCTCTCACGGACAATGACCGCCAATGTCCGCTCAATCGGGTGGTGAGCTCTTGGAGCGATTGCCACCCGACCGGGGGGAGCCAACTCCGGCACCGGCCTTGGCACCCCCGTCCTTCTTGCTGCTGCTTCCCCCGTTGGCCTGGGCGACCGGTGACGGCGCCTCGAATGCCTCCAGGGCGGACAGCACGTCCTGGACCCTGGAGATCTCGGTGTTGATGTCCTTGCGGCGGCGCACCAGTTCGTCCAGCTCGCGCCGGCCCTCGTCGGTGGCCCGCTTCGCCTCGGCCTTCGCCTCGGCGAGCAGCCGCTCGGCCTCCGCCTTCGCCCGCTCGATCTGCTCGTCCGCGGCCTCGTCGGCGTCCCGCAGCCGCTTCTCCGCCTCGGCGGAGGCCTGGTCCAGCCGCTCCTCGGCCTCGGTCTCGGCCGACTGCAGCTTGGCCTCGGCCTTGACGATGAGCGCCTCGGCGCGGTTGGTGGAGCCGGCGAGCTTGGTCTCCGCCTCCTTCAGCAGGCCCTCGGCCTTGCGGACGGCGGAGATCCGGACCTTGCTGGCCTCCGCGGAGGCCTCCGAGGTCAGCTCGGCCGCCCGGTCCTCGGCCGCGGCGACCAGGGCCGCTGCGCGGTCCTCGGCCTCGGCGACGGTGGACACCGCCTGCTCCTCGGCCTCGGTCAGCTGCTCCTGGGCAGCCGTCACCAGCGCGTCCACCCGCTCACCGGCCGACTTCATGGCCGCCGCGTTCTCCTTGCGGGCGCGCTCGTGCAGGGCCTCGACCTCGGCATCGGTGCGCTCGCGCAGCTCCTCGGCGCGCTCGCGGATCGCCGTCGCGTCCCGGCGGGCCTCGGCGAGCAGGGCGTCCGCATCGGAGCGGCCCTTCTCGACCTCGCCCTGACCGGCCGCCTCGCCGGCGGCGACCAGCCGGTCGGCCTCCTTGCGGGCGGCGGCGACCATCGCGTCCGCCTGCTCCTCGGCGGCGGCGGTGGTGGCCAGCGCGGTGGTCTGGGCGTCCTCCCCGAGCGCCTCGGCGTCCGCGAAGGCCTTCTCCAGGACGGACTTGGCCTGCTCGCGGGTGGCCTTGTCGAACTGCTCGGCGGCCTCCCGGGTCTGCGCGTCGTAGGCGTCGGCGCGGGAGTGGGTGTCGGAGTCGTACTCGTCGGCCAGGGTGCGGGTGGCGAGGGCGTACTCCTCGGCCTCGGCGCGCAGGCCGGCGGACAGCTCCTCGGCGTCGGCGACGGTGCGGGCGCCCTGGGCCTCGGCCTCGGCCACCGTACGGGCGGCCTGCGCCTCGGCGTCGGCGCGCAGCTGCTCGGCGGCCTCCTGGGCGGCGTGCAACTCGGCCTCGGCGTCCGCACGCAGCTGCTCGTCGTACGCCAGGGCCTCGGCGCGCAGCCGGCCGAGCTCGTTCTCGGCGGCCTCCCGCTCGGTGGCCAGCTCCAGCTCGGTCTGCTCGCGCAGGGCGGTGGTCTCGGCCTCGGTGCGGGCGCGCAGGTCGGCGGTCTCGCGGTCGACGAGCTCGCGCTGCTCGGCGGTCTCGCGCTCGACCAGGGCGCGCAGCTCGGCGGCGTACGCGTCGGCGGATTCGCGCTGCTCGGTGGTCTCCCGCTCGGCGAGGGCGCGCAGCTCGGTGGCGTCCTGCTCGGCGGCCTCGCGGACCTCGGTGGCGTCCTGCTCGGCGGCGGCCTTGAGCGCGGCGATCTGCTCGGCGGCGGCCTCGTGCATGCCGGCCACCGACTGGCGGACCTCGGCGGCCTCCTCCTCGGCGGCGGCCACCAGCTCGGCGCCCTCGGCCTTGGCGGTGGCGATCAGCTCGGCGCGGTCGGCCTTGGCCTGCTCCAGCTCGGCGGTGGCCTCGGCGCGGATGCCGTGGGCGGCGGCGCGGGCCTCGGACAGCTGGCGGCCGGCCTCGGCCCGGACGGTCCCGGCCTGCTCGTTGGCCAGGGCCAGCTCGGCGGCGGCCTTCTCGCGGGTGGCCTTGGCGTCCTTGGCAGCCTCGGCCCGGCGCTGCTCGGCGGTGGCCTCGGCGCGCTCCAGCACCTCGTCGGCGGCGGTGCGCTGTTCGGCGGCGTAGGCGTCGGCGGCCTCGTGGATGTCGCCGGCGTAGGTGTCGGCGGCCTCGCGGACCTCGGCGCTGTGCTTGTCGGCGGCCTCGCGGACCTCGGCGCTGTGCTTTTCGGCCGCCTCGCGGACCTCGGCGGTCTCGGCGGCGGTGCGCTTGGTGAGCTCGGTGGCGTGCTGTTCGGCCTCGGTGCGGACGCGGTCGGCGTAGGCCTCGGCGGTCTCGCGCTGCTGGGTGGTCTCGCGCTGGGCCAGGGCGCGTAGCTCGGTGGCGTCCTGCTCGGCCTCCGCCCGGGTCTCCGTCGCGTACGCGTCGGCGGTGGTGCGCTGTTCGGCGGCGTAGGCGTCGGCGGCCTCGCGGACCTCGGCGCTGTGCTTGTCGGCGGCCTCGCGGACCTCGGCGCTGTGCTTCTCGGCCGCCTCGCGGACCTCGGCG
>NZ_JAHSQD010000038.1 GCF_020103755.1 Streptomyces sp. LS1784 | reverse complement strand
GTGCACGTAGAAAGTGCCTTCCTGCTGGGCTGACAGAGACCTTAGACAAGCCTCATCATCCCAGTTCAGAAGGCACTTTCGCGTTCCCGCTCATGATCCGGACACGGCCCCAAGTGAAACGCGCAGGTTAGGTCTTCACCGCCGACAGTGGTGATAGGGGGTCACGTTTCAAAGAGCGCGGACAGCGCCCGGCGGAACACGGGCCGGGAACTGCCTTCGCTGTCGGTCGATTCGGTCGCAACCTCCGGCGCATGGGAAACCGCACGATACCGACCGACGGAAACGTCATCTACATGACGCTGGAAACCGCACCACGATGACGCCGCACCGGCCACCACTACCCCTGACCAGGCACCGGCCTCCCAGGCGTCACGACAAACTGCTGCAGCTCACCGCGACAACGGAATGCAACTTCACACGGGCTGCGCAGACGCCGTTCGGCTGGTATCCGGGTGCGGTTCGGGTGTGGCCGGGCCGCTTGGCCCGGCGGGTGTGCACTCGGGTGTCACCGAACTGCAGCCCCGTGACGCCCGGTGCTGCAGTTCGGTGACGCCTGCGCTGCAACTCGTTGTCGCGGGCTACCGGCTGCGGCCTCGGTGAGGGCCGGATCTGGCGGTCTGGTGGCGTCAGTCTGGGGGTGTGCATTTGAGGGCGATCACCCTCGCTCTGCAGCGCCGGGAGAGTCCGTGACATCCTGTGGCAGTGCTTTTGAGCGATCATGCGAGCAGTGTCGAGCTCAGCCTGCTGCGGTATCAGTTCCCCGAGGTTCGGGGTGACTCATACGACGACAACTGGCTGGTCGTCGGTGGGGCGGTGACGACTCCCGAGGGCAGCTGGTCCTTTGCCGATCCGTGTCTGCTGACCGGTGAAGCCCGTGAGGTGTCCGCTTGGTTGCGTGCGGTGGCCGCGGGGACAGTGGCTGTGGCCGGACCTGATGCCGAAGGCTGGTTGTCCCCGGACACATGGTTCGTCGAGCCGGTCCTGGCTGTTAGCCTCGCCGATCGAAGCGACAGTGGGGCGATGATTCGCGTTCACCTGTCCTTGGAGGCGGCCCCGCCATGGCAGCAGGGCGATGACGGGGCGGACATCTACCAGTACGCCGTGGAGGTGCGGGTGGATACGGATGCGCTGCTTCACGCAGCTGACCAATGGGACCTTGCTCTGGCTTCCTTCCCGACTCGCTGATCAGCGGTGCCCCTTCTCCAGGTTGTCGGTCGGGTCGTCAAGTTGGCTGGCGAGGTTGGTCAGCAGCTTCTCGATGCGGCTGGCCGTGCAGTGCTGGCGTTCGATCTCGCGGGCCCAGCCGTGGTTGGCGGCGTCGGCCGCGCGACAAGGCCCGTGTGGGGGTGGAATCCCCGCTCATTGATGCCAACCTCGTCAGGGAAGTCGGCGAGGCAGGCTACTGACGGAGATCGTCGAACTCCCCGGTACTGACCGCTCTCACGAAGCACTGCCGGCCGCCGGCGGCGAAGAGGAGAGTCGGACCGACGGAGCCACTGAAGAAGTGCCATGCCGGGGCGGGAAGTCGGCCCCGCCGACTTCCCGCCCCGGGCGATGGGTGGCAGCTTTCGGCCCGCCATGCCTGTCTACGGAAGGACGGCCCAGCGCTGGGTCTTGTCGCTGCTGCGCGCCTGCCTGACGGTCGCATTGGTGCTCGTGGTGCTGAGGACGAGGCCGGTCGCCTGACAGGTGAAGGTCAGGGTGCCGCTATCGTTCTGGGTGACCGTCCACTTCTGCTTCGGGTCCGCGGGGTCGAACGTCTGGGCGGCGACCGAGTTGTACTGCCCGAAGGACGTGAGGGCCCGCGGGGTGGGACAGCCGTCGGAGATCCGCACCGTGCCGTCCGCGTTGGCGTCCAGCTTCCAGCGCTGCTCGGGGACGGACGCGTCGTAGGCGGTCATGTCGGTCCGGGAGCTGGAGCCCACCCAGCACGGGTCCACCCGCCTCAGCGCGAGGTTGTAGCCGTTGGTGAGGCCGTGGTACTTGCCGTCGCCGACGGCCGTCACGGCGTAGTGGACGGTGTGTCGGGCCGGTTGGTCGAGCGCCGTGCCCGTGGTGGCGAGCGGCGGGTTGGCGGCGGGCCGGACATTCCTGTAGTACTCGGCGAAGCTGGCCGGGCTGTTCCCGGTCAACGCCTTGATGGTGCCCTGCCAGCCGCCGTCGACCTGCCGCCAGAGGTCGAGCAGCGAGCCGGCCACGTTTCCGGGCACCTGGTCCCCGGTGTCCCAGCCGCCACCGTAGACGTAGGCGCTGCTGCTCCCGTCCGCCCAGACGTACCGGTTGTCGCCGAGCAGGTAGGCGGCGGTGGCGTTGGCGAAGCCCTCGACCCACGCGCAGGGGCGGGAGCTGGCCGTCCAGATGATGTTCGGCGTGCAGATGCTGTCGGGCGGCATGGCGCCGTTGTAGAGACGGTCCATCAGGAAGTGGCCGCCCTCGTGCAGGACGACGTGCTCGGCGTCGGGGTCGGCGTCGGGGAGGTAGACCGTCTTGTCGAGGTACAGCGGCCCGTCGGTCGAACCGGGGTACCACTTGACGGTGAGCTCGGTGCAGGCCGAGTTGTTCGGCTCGTGCGTGCTCCAGCACAGGCTGACCGGGTTGGTGCGGTTCCACCACAGCAGGTTGAGGGTGTCGAAGGCGTGCCAGGCCCGCGAGGTCTGGGCCGAGGGCTTCAGGACACCGAGGGAGGTGCTCGCGGAGACGTTCTCCCGGACCGGCGAGTCCAGGGTGTACGTGGTGCCGTTGGCGTCCGCGGTCCTCCACAGCCGGGAGCTCTCGGCGTCGAACCGCACCCACATGCTGCTCATCGTCGTCGTGGTGGTGGGGGTGTAGCAGAGGTTGTAGGAGCCGTCGAGGTACGAGGTGTAGTCGTAGGCCACGTTGACGTTGAGCCGGCGCGCGGGGTCGGTGGGCTTCTCGCGGCCCCACAGCTGGATGTTGGCGTTGCGGACGGGCCTGGTCCGGGTGGGCTTGGACGGGCCCTCCTCGGCCGCCTGGTAGTCGAAGAGGAGCTGGCCGCTCAGACAGATCGGGTTCGCGGCGGCGGCCACGGCGGGGGTCGCCACGAGCGGGACGGCCGCCACGGCGGCGAGGAGTGCGGTGCCGAGCGTGGCGATGCGGGTCAGGCGCGTGCGCAGGGGTATGGCCATCGCGGTCCTCTCATGGGTAGGTGATCGTTCCGGTTAGCATGTCCATGATCGGCGTGCGGTCCGGCTCGCGGAAGGAGCGCGCGGAAGCGTGCGCGGGGCGCACGGCCACAGCCGTCCCATCGTGCCGCTCGGGCAACCTGTCCTTTGCTCTGTGCAGGCCGGCCCTAGGGCACGTATTCGGTCGTGATCAATTTGCACGATTCACCTTCGCGGCGGGTCATCCGGTAGACCGTGGTGCGTGACGCGAGCGCAATTGACGGATGCGGAGTGGGTGTTGATCGAGCCGTACTTGCCGATCGGCGAGTACGGCCCGTACCCGGAGCGGCTGCGGCAGCAGTTCGAGGGTGTGATCTGGCGGTTCAGGACGGGCGGGCAGTGGCGGGAGATGCCGAGGGAGTTCGGTGCTTGGTCGACCGTTTCCAATCGGTTCCGGCAGTGGCGGGACGCCGGCGTCTTCGAAGCCCTGATGGAGGGCCTGATCGCGGAAGCAGCGAAGCGCGGCGAGGTGGACCTGTCCCTGGTCAGTGTGGACTCCACCACCGTGCGGGCCCACCACGACGCCGCCGGGATGCACCTCGGCTCCGACACCATGGCCGTCCTGGAGAAGGCCGCCGAGGAGGCGCAGAAGGCCCGACAAAAGGGGGAGGCCCGGAGGAACAAGACGGGCGGGATGCCGAAGGTGACCCGAAACGGGAAGAATCGCGACGCATCCGGCGTCGGCGCAAGCTCCGGCTGAAGGAAGCCCTGCTCGGACGCTCCAGGGGTGGGCAGACTAGCAAGGTCCATTGCGGCGGCGGGCGAAGGTGCCGCCCGTTGGTGTTCATCCTGACCTGGCTCTGTTCACGAGAACGGACAGCACATGTTCAGCACTTCGGGAGTCAGTTGATCGCCTGCCGGAATCGAACTACACGGCTGTCAGCGGCCCTTCAGGTCGCGCTCAGGCGAGCCAAGTCGTTACCCGAGTGCCAGTGCCGCACCCAGCCGTCAAAGCTTCTCGCGTCGGCGTCCGGCGCCGGGATGGCTCCGACGTCGGACACCATCCAGATCTCACCGCGGCGGGGTCCTGTCGTCACCAGCAGCCAGAATGACGGCCCGTCCTCGGCTCCGAGGACGACTGACCCATGGGTGAAGACGGCGTCGATGCGTGGATCGTCGGCATCGGCCGTCTCGTCGTCCTCCCACGCCCACGCCTCATCCAGAGGGAACGGCTCTCCCGGGTACCGCAGGCCCATGTCCGGCCAGCCCGCCGGCAGCCAACCCAGCGGCTGAAGACCGCCGTCCTCCGGGGGACCGAGGCTGCTGCCGTTGCTGATCTCCGCGATGAAGGTCCGGTAGGGCTCCGGAAGTGTCACCCGGTTCTCGGCCTCCCCGGCCGCGACTCCATCGTGGCCCGGGGCCGGCTCGCGCCACTCAGACGCGAACGCCGAACGCAGGAAGTCGAGCGTGGCCTCATCGGGACGGTGATCAGGTGTGATTGTCACGGGAGCATGCTGGCATGGCCGTCCGACATCTTGATCTTGCGGCCCCGATTCAGGCGGCGCTGCCCACTCTGGCGAACATCGAACAGGCGCTGACCGTAGCGACTCCCAAAGTGCTGAACATGTGCTGTCCGTTCTCGTGAACAGAGCCACAGCCGAATGAGCTCCGAACGGAATGCTCAGCTGGGCCTCAAATCAGCAGAGACGGGCTTGCCAGGGCGGACCAGATCGGCCACTCTGTGCATCGGCAAAAACCACAAAACGTGACCGTACTTGCTGATTTGACGCTGTGTCATGGGAGGCAGGGCGTGGCCGAGGAGTCCGATTTCATCATCGCGCCGCCGAAGGCGGGTCCGGCCAGCGAGGGTGCGGCAGGTGTCGTGCCCCGTCCCTCGGGGCCGGAGCACGATCGGGGTCCGCTGCCCGCGGGCCTGGCGGCGCCGTCGGCCTCCTTGGGAGAATCGGGGCCGGACGGGCCGACTCCTCCGGGCCGGGCGAAGCGGAGACTGCTGGTGGCGGTCGCCGCCGCAGTGTGCGCGGGGCTGGCGGTCGCGGGGGGATGGTGGTGGCTGCGGGCGTTGGAGGGCGGGGACCTGCACGTGGCGGCCGGGACGGTCCAGGCGGACCTGCTCGTCCCGGACGAGGTCAGCAGGCTAGCCGGGACGACGCTGGTAGCCGGTCCGCGGGGCAGTGAGCCTCCCGAGGCGGTCGCGGTCGCGCCGGCGGGCTGCGCGGAGGCGGCAGGACCGGCCACCAGGTCGGTCTACGGGCATGAGTGGACGGCGTTCCTGTCGGCGACCTACCAGGACGCGGCGGGGGCGGGCGACCACACGGTGACCCAGGTCATCGGCGTCTACCCCGACGAGGGCAAGGCCTCTGCCGCGTTCCGCAGGCTGGACGAGGGCCTCCGGGGATGCCCGGCCGCTGTGCGGACCGATCCGGACGGCAGTGCATCGACGTGGAGCTACAGGACCGACACCGTCACCCCGGACACCATCGGCTGGACGGCGACGCAGGACGCCGGGGACGGCTGGGCCTGCCACCGCCAGGCCCGCCTCAAGGGCCGGACGGTCCTGCAGGTGGCGCTCTGCTCGGCGGGCGACGGCCGGCCAGCCGTCGCGCGGATCGCGGACCGGATCGCCGGGCAGGTGACCGCATGACCGCCCGGCGACCGACACGCCCACAGGCAATCCGCGTTCCGGGCGCCGCGTGGCGAGGCGTGTGCCTGATTCTTCTGGCGGCGCTGGTGCCGGTACCGACGGCCGGTAAGAGCGCGGCCGCCCCGGCGGCCGATCCGCCGGTCGCCGCACTGACCGCCCCGGCCGCCGTTGCTCCCGTGCCCGAGCCCCTGCGGCCGAGCGCGAGCTACCCCACCGCCCTCAACGCCCGGATTACCGCCTTCGACCAGCAGATCGGGACCCTGCCCCAGCGCGCGAGCGAACTGGCGGCGGAGACCCGCAAACTCACCGAGAGCACCGCGGCCCTGAAGGCGAACTCCGAGGCCGCAGCCAAGGACTCCTCCACCGCCGCGGGTAAGGCCTCCGCCCTCCTCTCCAAGATCACCGCCCTCAACGCCCGGATCGCCGCGCACAACGCCGCGCAGCGAGTCTTCCAGCTGCCCGCCGAAGCCGCGGCCGCGAGCGCGTACGACGCAGAGAAAGCCCAACTCGACGCCGAAGCGTCCCAGCTCCAGGCGGAACGGGCCGCGATCGAACCGGAACTCTCGAAGGCCAGCGCCAGACAGTCCCAACTCGCCGACGAGGCCGTGAAGCTCGGCGCCCAGGCACGTGCCCTCGGCGCGAAGGCCACCGCGTTCCAGAACGAATCACAGCAGCTGGTGTCCCAGCGCCGGCAGATCCTGCAGGACGCGGCCACCGCAAACCAGGGCCTCATCGACACCCCGCCCGCCCCGACGCAGATGGCCCGGGGAGCCGACGCCCCCCGCCCGCCCGCCGCCCACGGCACCGGCGCGCCGTCCACAGGCGGTGACGCCCGCTCCCCGGCCGGCAAGAACGCCGCTATCGACGCGTACGCGAGGACGAACGACGTCAAGGTCGACAAGCGGCCCGTCACCGCCTACTTGACCCCGGGCGCCGTCAACCGCCTCGACGCATCCGACCTCGCCCGGCTCAACCCCGTGGCCACGTACGACGCCCTGGTACTGAAGCCCAACGGCCACTACAAGGCCCTCCAGGTCCAGGACGCTGACAGCGAGACAGGGCCCGGGCAGGAGGCCTTCAACGGAGCACTCGCAAAGGGCGGTCAGGCCACCGCCGCCAACGGCGGCAAGAAGATCATCGACGAAGCCGAGACCCTCAACACCTGCGAGCCCAACAGCTTCACCGGCGGGACACCCGTCCTGCTCGCCGACGGCAGCACCCTGCCCATCGAACAGATCACCCCCGGCACCCAGGTCCGCGCAACCGACACCACCACCTGGAACACCGCACCCCGCACGGTCACCGCGGCAATCCGGCACACCGGACCGCACACCATGGTCGACATCACCACCGGCAACGGCGCAACACTGCATGCGACCGGCCGGCACCCCTTCTGGAATGCCGGCACCGGACGGTTCACCAACGCGATCGACCTCAAACCCGGCGACGAACTGCGTGAGCCCGACGGCTCGACAGCCAGGATCACCTCGACCCGCACCTACCCGCAGGACGTCACGGCCTACAACCTCACCATCAACGGCGTACACACGTACTATGTGCTGGCAGGGGCCACGCCAGTGCTCGTACACAATGCGTGCGGGGTGACTAAGCCCAAAGAAGGCGAGCAATACGTATATCGCGCAGTGAAGGATGAAGAGCTAAAGCAGATTCTAGAAACGCGACGCTTTCAAAATGCGCCGGGAATCGAATCAAAGTACTTCTCTTCGACTCCCGAAGGTGCCGCCCTCTATGCCAAGTCTGCTTATGGGGTTTTTCCCCAAGAAGGTCCCTATACGCTGGTACGTGCCGTGATCAGGTCCGATCAGATTCCGGCGGAGAGTAGAATTGAGCATCTGGCCGACGGTGGCGGCGGAATCGACGCATTCGCCCTCCAAGGGGGTGCCATGAGCACTATCGGTCGAGTCCGAATCCTTCCCTCCATGCCAATCCCATAGGCGGCTCGATGAAGATCTATGTGACGTCACGCCAACAGTCGACCCTTGAGCTCTGGTCACGACTCCTGCCTGTGTCAATAGATATCGAGTTCGTCAATAAAGCTGACCGGTCAGTTCAAGCTGACGCACTCGTGATGTCGGGAGTTTGGGCATTCGACCGGTATGGCGGCAGCCCGAAAAGGGAAGCGGCTCAGGTGCTGTCGAATACTAGGGGTGACGGCCTGCCTGAGTGGATTATTGTCCCGCCATTCCGGCCGGTTGTTCAGCGGGGCAGCAAATTTGTCATCAGGGATGATTTTGAACATGTCAGCCCTGCCTACTATGCGGTTCTCGAATCTCTCCGGATGGCGAGAAGCAGTTTCGGTGATTCGGCTAGCGTTGCACTCGATCTTCCGATGCTCGGGATGGATGATCCGTGCGACGAATCAACCCCAGCCTCCGCTGCTCGTGCGATCGAGGAATTTCTGAGCGAATGAGCACGAGGCCCACGCCGAGGCTGAACCGCACCGGCCAGCCTGGCGCGACCCCAATCGCATGATCGGCGCGGTCCTGGCCTCCACCGGCTCCTCGCTGCTCATCGCCCTGGTGCACTTCCTCGCCCAGCACGTCGAGGTGACCTGGCACTGACACACCGCCGGGGCCGGTCCGCACATCCGCTCGGGGGCACGGACGCGGACCGGCCCCTCCACGGCGCGCGAACACCGGCCCCCGCGCAGCCCAGGCTGGACCGAAACGGTGTCAGTCATCCTCAGCAGTGGCCCCGCCGGGCCGCTCGGTCGCTTCAGTCGCTGGAGGCGGGGATTCCGTCTGGGCCTGGCGGTAGCGCTGTTCGGCGGCGTCACGCTCGGCAGGCGTCAGAATCCAGCAGTCGCACACATGATCGGGGATGAGTTCGGGGTCGGGGTTCTCGCACCACGGGTCAAGGCAGTACGGCGCGACTCGCGTTGTGTCATAGACCATGCGGTCAGCGTGCCTGGTGGATCGAGCGCGCCAGCCGTGCCGTGCTGAAGGCGCGGGGTAGGCGTGCACGAACGGGCGATGAGGCGCCTTCTTGCAGGACCTGGGTGCTGATGCCGCCACCGAGGCGGACGCGGACGGCAACCGGGCGACGCGATGATACCCCCTGGGCATGAACGCAGCCCCATCCGGGGAGGCTCCGGCACGTTGCTGATCAACACCAGGGAAGGAGCACGGTGACGTACAACGGCGATCTGGCGCGGGACTACGCGACGGACCGGTGAGGACGAGCGGACCGACGCGGTCGGCGAGGGGCTCGCAGCGGTCGCCTACGCCCTGCTGGAGGTCGCCGCAGCGATCCGCGAACAGACCGAGGCGCGGCGGTAGCCGACGCGGGGAAGGGGTGTCCGGTCTGCGCGGCCGGGCACCCCTTCTTCATGTCACGGGTGGGAGATTGCGCGGTCCCGGGATCCTGCGATCGCGGCGGCCGGCTGGCCTGCGGCCGGTCAGCATCAGGCGCCGGACGCGGGGGCCGGGACATTCGGCCCGGCCAGGTCGTCGAGGTGCTGCTGCATCTCCGGTCGGGACAGCCCCTGATCCTGAATGAGGTACTTGTCCGGCAGCTTCTGAGCCGGTACTCCCCAGGCGAGCGCGCGGGCGCGCGCGCCGATGTCCCGGGTCACCAGGACCAGCTCACGGGGCTGAAGCATCTGGCGCAGTGCGGCGGCCTGGGCGATGATCTCGTCGTCGTTGTTCGGCAGCCGCTGGTGGCCCGGCTCGTCGGTGAGGACCCGCACCAGGGTGCCGTCATTCAGCGTGCTGAATCCTTCGGCATCGCTGGCGTTGAGGAGGTCCTCCAGCAGGGTGTAGACGCCGCGCGCCCGTTTCCGGACCCTTTCCGTCTGGGAGTAGGCCTTGGTGTCGATCTCGTCGACCACCACGAGTGGGATCACCACAACGGTGCCTGGGCCGTACTCCTTCCGCCACGGGATCGTGTCGAGGCGGACGTAGTGGAGCAGGTCGTTGGTGTCCAGCACCACCGACAGGCCCTCGTGGCGATCGAACCTTGCTAGGGTCTGGCGCAGATCGTAGGTGGTACCCGTGAAGAAGAAGCGCAGCTCGTCGAGTTCGGTCCTCAACAGCGCCAGGGTCCGGTCTAGCTGGTAGGGATCCTGCGCGCCGGAGTTGATGATGTGACCGTAGCGGTCGCCGCGCAGCCGGGCGCGCAGCCGCGTCAGGACCTCGTCCTGGAGCGCTCCGGCCCGGGCCAGCAGCGCCCGGCCTGCGGCGAAGTTGCCCTCCGGTCCCAGGTCGTCGCCGTCCGGCATACCGGGCAGCGGGAACTCCCGCGTGGCGAAGGCCGGTGCGAGGTAGGTACCGATGACGGGGATGCCGATGGCCTCGCCGGCCGCCTGGCTGAGCGATGCGGGGCCGAACGCGGTGAGCACCAGGTCGGTGCCGTCCGCCACGGCCGCCACCACGCCGTCGGCGAGCCGGTCCAGGAACTCCGTCGTCGCCGCGCGCACCTCCTCCGGCGACGCCGCCCGGGTCCTGGCGCGGATCAGTTCGTACGGGTCGCCCGGCAGTGACCGATAGCCGAGGCCACACCCATCGACGAGCGAGGCGAAGGGCGGGTGCGCGGCCACAGTGACTCGGTGGCCGACGTCCAGCAGGCGCCGTCCCAGGCCTGTGAAGGGTGCGACGTCCCCTCGCGAACCGGCGGTGACGATCAGAATCCGCATGTGATGATCCTCCTCGGCGAGTTCCGCCCCGAAGCGCGCTGGAGGGCAGCGGTCGCCGTGAACGCTAACGGCTCCTGCGTGGTGGAGGTTCAACCGGCTGTGATGCACGACACGCAAGCGCACGGCACACAAAGCGGGAACACGGTTGGCATCGGCGAGCTGGCCGCACGCACCGGGCTGCCCGTGAAGACCATCCGCTACTACTCGGATATCGGGCTGCTGCCCGAGAGCGGACGCAGTCCCGGCGGCCACCGCAGGTACAACACGGACGCACTGTCGCGGCTCCGGCTGATCCAGCGCCTCCGTGCACTCGACACCCCGATCGCCGCGATCGCCGCGGTGATGACGGGGGAACACTCCCTGGCCGACCTCGTCACCCGCGAACTGGACACCGTTCAGGCGCAGCTGCGAGGGCTGACGTGGCGCCAGGGTGCGCTGCGGGCCCTGGACGGCTGCCCCGAGCCGGAACGGCTGCGCCGCCTCGCCCTGCTCTCCGAGGTGGGCAGCCCCGACGAGGCCCACGACCGCCTGGTCCGTTACTGGCAATGGGCGCTCCCGGCCGGCCTGCCGCGCCGCCTGGCCCGGGCCGTCATCGAAGGCGCGGTGCCCGAACCACAGGCCAGCCCGACGAGCACGGCCGTCCTCGCCTACGCCGAACTCCACGCCCTGGCCACCGGAGACGGCCGGCGCCGCCAACCGCAGAGCCGACAGGTCGGCGATGTCGCGTCGTTCTACGCCGGCATCATGGACGCCTGCGAACTGGCCGCCGAGGCCCTGGCCTCCGGCGGCCAGGCCGGGAACGCCGAGGCGCTCGGCCACTTCGTGCGCACGTACGCCCGCATCGGCGGACACGACGACACCCCGGCGTTCCGCACCCGGTTCCGCCACTCCGCGCATCCCGGCTCGTTTCCGCTGCGCTACTGGCGACACGCCCTCACCGTCACCGGCGAGGCCCCGCCCCAATCCATCGCCACCGGCCCCGGACACCTCGCCGCTTCCCTTGCGGCCCTGCACCAGCAGGTCACCGGCCTCCCCCTGGCTGCGGACCACCCGCCTGGGCCCTGAACCGTGATCCCCATGCCAACCCCCGAGAGATCAGTCCATGGCTGATCGTCAGTCACGCGCCGGGTCCCCGGCGACCAGCCCGCCCTTCGAGAGAACACCCCCATGCGCTCCGACCCCATGTCGCCAAGCAGCCGCCCATCCCGGCAAGTACCCCGGTGACGCCAGCCGGTCGGCGACGAGGCCGCGAACACGACCTGGTGGCCGGCGGTGCGAAGAGCGTGGGCCAGCGGCACCATCGGGAACAGGTGGCCGACGGCCCCCGGCCCGGTGAACAGCACGCGCAGGGCAACCCCTCACTCGTGATCGGCCGATCCGGTCGCACACTTCGCATGCGAAGGGAAATCTAGCGGCACATTCGCTGGCCCGCCCCTTGCCGCGCCATGGCCCGGAGCCGGCCACGTCCAGCACGGTCGCAGCAAGGCATTCGCCCTGCGGGCGGCCCAGGCCGGGTGATGTGTATCACTTCGGGCGGGCCCGTGCAGCAAGGAGCGGCGATGCGCCGTCATGGGCGCGGGAACATCAAAGGAGGAGAGCATGAGTGCATCGGCATGCGGCTGGTGAGGCTGGGCAGGCGCGACAGGGATGCGCGCAGAATCGACTTCGTCGAATTCGTCCAGCAGCGCTCGGCGGCGCTGTTCCGGACCGCCTACATCCTGACCGGAAGTCAGGACAACGCGGAGGACCTGCTGCAGGAAGCCCTGGAGAAGGCGTGCCGGCACTGGAACCGGATCGCCGTCGCGGACTCGCCGGAGGCATACGTCCGCCGGATCGTGGTGAACCTCGCCAACGACCGGTGGCGCAGGCTCCGCCGGATCGGCGAGCGTTCGCCCTACACGGAGCACGCCGACCCCCGCGATCCGTACCGACTGGTGGATCTCCGCGACGAACTGGTGCAGGCACTGCATGCCCTGCCGATCGGGATGCGCACCGTCGTGGTGCTGCACTACCTCCACGACATGGGGGACCGGGAGATCGCCGAGACGCTCCGGATCTCACCCGGCTCCGTACGCTCGCAACTCGCCCGCGGCCTGGCCAGACTGCGCACCGCGGCGCCCCAGCCCGAACCGCCTCCGCCCGCACCGGACGGCCATCAAACCGTCCCGCTGTCCCAGTTCGAAGGTGCGTGATGACCCCGTTTCCGCCCGACAACCAGACCGGTCACCACGGCCCCCTGCCGGGCCCCGACTTCAGAGAGGCACTGATCCAGGCCATGGACGACTTCGCGAACGACGCACACCCCCCCGCCTTCGACGGCCCCGCCATCTTGCACCGCACTCGACGACGGCGCGCCCTCGCCGCCGTCACGGCATCGGCGGCCGCCATCGCACTCACCGCAGGAACGGCCTTCGCCCTGCACGACTCCGACCGGCCGACCCGCCACAACACCGCCGCCGCTCCCGGTCTCTCCGCGACCGCGTCCGCCGTCCCGAACACCCCCTCACCCGCCCCCGGCACCACCACCGCCGCGTCCCCCGGCGCCCCCATGGGAAGCGGGACGCCGTCACCCGGCCCCCCGGTACCGGGCAACGCCTCCGTCACCATCCCCCCGGTCCTCGGCATGACCCAGGACCAGGCCGAGAAGACCATCATCGAGGCCGGACTGAAGATCGGACGCATCCAGAACTTCACCGACTGGAACACCCCGGCCGGGGCAGTAATCAACACGGAACCACGGCCCGGTACCACCGTCACCTCGGACACGGCCGTCATCCTCTTCATCTCAAAGGGCAAACCCTGAACACGCCCAACCGGTGCCGGGCTTCAGGCCCGGCGCCCGGCGGTGGTGGCTGAAGTTCGAATCGTTCGCGCCTTTCAGCAGCGCTGGATGCGATCGAGAAGCTCGGACAGCCCGGCAGGGCAGCACAGCGATGAAGCATTCCCTGGGTTCACCCGGCGCCCAGTGCGCCGATGTGGGCGAGCAGCGAAGCAGCGCCGTCCTCTGCGGCGATCCCGCGGGCGAGTTCGGCCGCGCGGTGGCGGTGGACCGGCTCGGACAGGCAGGCGGTGATCGCGTCGCGGAGGGCTTCGGCGGTGAGGTCCTGGAACGGCAGGGGCCGGGGGGCAACTCCTAGCTGGTGCAGCCGGGACGCCCAGAACGGCTGGTCGGCCATGACGGGTACGGGCAGAGCGGGTACTCCGGCCCGCAGTCCGGCTGCGGTGGTACCCGCCCCGGCGTGGTGGACGACGGCGGCTGCACGTGGGAACAGCCAGTCGTGCGGGACATCGCCAATGGCCAGGAGATCGTCACCGCAGCCGCTCAGCTCACCCCAGCCCGCCTGCACCACCGCACGTACGCCTGTTCCCTTCACTGCTGCGGCCACCAGCTCACTGAGCCGTTCCCCCTGCCCCACTGCCATGCTGCCGAACCCGATGAACACCGGGGGCGGGCCGGCCTGGAGGAAGTCGACCAGTTCGGGCGAGGGCTGCCAGCGATCCGGCCGCGCGGGCCACCAGTAGCCCGCCACCTCGACCCGGGACGGCCAGTCCTCGGGGCGCGGCACCACCAGTGGGCTGAAGCCGTGGAAGACCGGCCGGATGTCCCCCGCTGCCGAGGGCGCGGCGGCGGGCAGCCCGAGGCGGGCACGCAGCCGGGTCACCGCACCCGCGAAGACCCCTTCTGCGCGTCCCAACACGTCCCGGCCTGCGGCGAGGTTGCCCTCCGGCCCCAGGTCGTCGGAGTTCCGTGCGTTGGGCAGCGGGAACTGCCTGGTGGCGAAGGACGGTGCGAGGTAGGTGCCGATGACGGGGATGCCAAGCGCTTCGCCGGCCATCCGGCTGAGCGGTGCCGGGCCGAAGGCGGTGAGCAGCACGTCGGTTCCCCCTGCGACCGCCTCCGCCACCCCATCGGCGAGCCCGTCCGCGTACGCCCTCATCATCGCCTGGGCCTCCTCCCGCGAAGCAGCCCGGGACACGTCTCGGATCAGCCCCTGCGGGTCTCCCGGCACAGGCCGATGGTCGAGACCGCACCCGCCGACGAGTGCGGCGAAGGCCGGGTGAGCGGCCACGGCGACCTGATGGCCCGCGTCCAGCAGGCGGCGCCCCAGGCCGGTGAAGGGCGCGACGTCTCCTCGTGAACCGGCGGTGATGATCAGAATGCGCATGGAGCGATTCTCCACGGCGAAGGCCGCCCGGTCACCATCGCCGGCCAGGGCACCCTCAACCCAGCTGGCTACTGCAACCCCGAGCGCATGCGCTGTCGCTACTCATGAACATCGAACACCGCCACGTCGGCGTGCTGCTCAAAGCCGCGTACATCCGCTGTCGAAACTCGAAACTCGTGAACAAAGCCAAACGGACGTCGGCGGGGCGGCGCAAGGTGGCGGAGGGGTAGTCGGCAGGCCAGAATCAGCACCTCATCTTCGTCACGCAGCCTCGATGATGAGGGCGATGCCGTCGAGGAGCGGCTTGAGGCCGAACTCGAACAGCGTGTCCAGATCGAGATCGTAACCGTCCTTGCAACTGCTCGCGATCCTGGTGAATACGGGGTACCGGGTCGCCGCAGTGATCGCCGCGAAGGCGGGGGCCTGGTGGTCCATCCACTGCTCCTCGGACAGGCCAGTAGCGGCCTCGGCCTGGGCTTCCCGTTCCAGGTGCACGGCGATCCCGTGGATGTAGCTGTAGAGCAGGACGTGCAGGTCGAGCATGGTCTCCGGGCCAAGGCCGTGGCCGTCGAGGGCGGCGAGCACCCATTCCGCGTGGGCCATCAGGGCCGGAAGCATCAGGGGGCGGGTGAGGGAGCCGACCTGTGCGAGCCAGGGATGCCTGCGGTGGATCCTCCACAAGGTGCGCGCACCGAGTTCCAGGCGGGCCTGCCACCCCTCCGGTGGCTCGACCGGGTAGGTCTCCTCGCCGAACGCCGCGTCCGCCATCAGGAGAACCAGGTCGTCCTTGCTGTTGACGTACCGGTAGGGGGACATGGCGGCGACACCGAGCCTGGCGGCAACGCTCCGCATTGACACCGCGCTCAGCCCTTCGCCGTCTGCGATGTCCACCGCGGCGCGGACGATCCGCTCGCGGCTCAGTTCGTGATCGGAGGGGGCCATGGACGGAGGGCGGCGCTTGGACGGGGCACGGTGCTCCACCGGCGCCGCGCTCTCTCTGGCCGCCACCACGGTACCGACCCGGGGACGGGCCTCAACCAGCCCTTCCAGGCGGAGCACGGTAAGGGCCTTCGTGGCCGTGGCGAGCGCGACTCCCCACTCACGGGCGATCTGCCGTGTCGACGGCACGCGCTCACCCGGGGCGAGCTCCCCCTCGGCGATGCGCCGGGCGATCTCGTCGGCGATGCGCCGAAACGGCGGGTCGGACTGCGAGGCCATGCTGTCGGCTCCCTGAGAAATTTCTTTCGCGCCATCGAATCTGTACTAGTTCAGACCCTACCAGCGCGGGAGGCTGAAATGACCCTGTTGTCCTAGAGCAGAACGGGGAGAACGGCAGTTGGCGGCACCGCGCGTACGTCGTACATTCAGGGCGCGTACAGCGTATGAAGGAGCTTGTATGAAGACTGTGCTGATCTCCGGCGCCGGTGTCGCCGGGACCGCGCTCGCCCGTTTGCTGCACCGCGACGGCGTCGCCGTGACGGTCGTGGAGCACGCCCCGGGCCTGCGGCCCGGCGGCCAGGCGGTGGACATCCGTGGCGTCGCACTCGATGTCACTGAGCGGATGGGACTGCTGGACCAAGTCCGGGCCCACCGCACCCAGATGCGCGGCATGTCGGTGCTGGATGGCGATGGTAGGGAGATCGACCGCTCCACCGAGACGACCTTCAGCAGTGGTCGGCTGGCCAACGACGACATCGAGCTGCTGCGTGAGGACCTGGTCCGCTTCCTGCACGAACAGGCCGGCGCCGACGTCAAGTTCGTGTTCGGGGACCGCATCAGCGCGCTCGACCAGGACGAGGACGGGGTACGGGTCGCCTTCGAGCACGGCCGCCCCCGGAGCTTCGATCTGGTCGTGGGAGCCGACGGCCTGCACTCGGCCGTGCGACGGCTGAGCTTCGGGCCCGAGGAGCAGTTCACCCGCCACCTGGGCATGCATCTGGCGATCTTCAGTGCAGAGAACTTCCTCGCCCTGGACGACTGGCAGCTGTGGCTCAGAGACGGCGAGGCCGGCTACGGCATCTACCCGGTGCGCGACAACACCCAGCTGAGGATCACGTTCGGCTTCGCAGCCGAACCGCTTCCCGCCGGCCACCGTCACGCCGAACAGCACAAGCAATTCGTCGCCGATCGGATGGCGACGCTGCGCTGGGAGACCCCGAGGCTGCTGAAGGCCCTGCGGGAGGCAGACGACTTCTACTTCGACGCGATGACGCAGGTCCACATGGACCGCTGGTCCAACGGCAGGACCGTCCTGCTCGGCGACGCGGGCTACTGCGCCTCTCCGCTGTCCGGCCAGGGGACCAGCCTCGCTCTCGTGGGAGCCTACGTACTGGCCGACGCCCTGCGACGCACGGGCGCGCACCACCGCGCGGCGTTCGCCTGCTACGAGAAACGCATGCGTCCGTTCGTCGAGCTCAACCAGGCACTCGCCACCGAGAATCCCGGCGGACCGGCTGCCGAAGCCTCCGTCGAACGGGCCAAGAACGCGATCGCACTCGACGACTGACTTCTCCGGCAACCTCGCCACCGCCACGATGCCAACCGACACGCTGTGGGACCCGCCTCTCCAGCCAACGTCTCCCACCCGGCCAGTTGCATGGCGATTCCTCAGGCGGGCTGCGACTGGCCTGCGCAGCCCGCCCTTCGCACCAGTACAGCAGCGACAGAGCATGCTCACTCAACGTGATGACTGGCTGACTTCAGCCTCGAATACGCGACACCTCAAAATGCGGGCTTACCAGTCCCAACGCCGATGACCACGCGCAGTTCACGGCGCCGTCCGGTGCCGCGCACCGGACGGACGAACGGCAGGTCGCAGACGACGGCGCAGCCGGAGCGGCCGGCCTGGCGCGATCCGGGCCGGATGCTGGGCTCGGGGTTGTCGAACACCGGCTCCGGCGACACCTGCCGGCGTGACCGCCGGCACCCGCGGGGTGTAAACCGCACCGGCCGAGTCCGGTCGGACCGGATCGGTACGGCAGTGCCCGGGCAGGGGGTGGTCGCCGGGCACCGCCGTCCTGCGACCGGCAGGTACCCGGGCCAACGAGCGGACACCCGATCCGTCACACCCCAAAACGCTGCCCCGGGGCCGACCGAGTGCCCGCCCGGCCCTTGGCGGCGTGTGTTGCCCGCCGCCTTGGGCCCGCGCGCTCACACTGGGCGGACAACATCCGTCCACAAGAAGGCCCGTGCCGGTGGAGACCACGGTGTGCATCGCCCAGCAGCCCGAGGCCGACGCCCTGCTCACCCGCAGCCCACTGGCCCTGCTGGTCGGCGCGCTGCCGAACCGGCAGGCCGCGACCGAGTGGGCGTTCACCGGACCCCTCGTCATCGCCCGGCGCATGGGAGCCGAAGACCTCGACGCGCACCGAATCGCGCCGTACAGCCCGCCGGAGTTCGCCGCGCTGCTGGCGGCCCCGCCCGCCGTCCACGACTCCCCCTCGGTGGACGCCGAGGACAAGCTCTGGGTGAACTCCGTACCGCGCGAGGAGCTGGCGAAGTTCACCTTCGAGCCGGTCCTCGGCGGGCTCAAGGTCCTGTCGGCGAAGGGCCACGCCTGGCATGCCTCGCACCGCGGCACGCAGATCGAACTCAGCAAGCCCAAGGCGGAGTTCCAGGAGACCTGGACCCTGGAGTACGTGCGCCCGATCGGCGAGGAGTAACCGCCCGGAGGACACGGTGAGGGCGGCCGGCGCAGACCTCGCGCCGACCGCCCCCACCGCGAACGCCCCTCGGCGAGGAGAAGCCGTTCAGACCGAGCAGTGCCACACCCTGCCCGGCGGCACGCAGGCGCGCGCCGTGACCACCACCGGCACCACGTCGTCCCACACCCGCCAACCGCCCTCATTTCGATGGTCGAAGACGGTCCACCACACGCCCGCCCAGCAGCCGGCGGACAAGTCCGCGACAGCCGGCTGCCGACCCGGTAGGCACGGCACCACCAGTGCGCCGTCCGGTCGACCGGCTCCTCCTCGGCGAGGGCCGGATCTCTGTCGCGGACCCTCGCGCGGAAGTCTCGCCAGAGCGCCGGCTCGGCAACGTGGTCGGCATCCGGTGAATCACTTCCCACCGGCTCTCACCTGGGCGGATGAGGCTATCGGCAAGGGCAGGGCAGTTGAGTGCACCCGCCTGCGGCAGGCGCCCTCAACTACTGGCTAGGGAATGCTGTGCTCGTTCAGGAGGTGCTGGGTTCCGGGGCTGGCCTATGGATGGCCTCGGGAAGTCCCACGGCCAGCACCGCGTCCTGGCCCTCCTGCCAGAACTGCAGCCCAGTGACGCCCGGTGCTGCAATTCGGTGACGCCTGCGCTGCAACTCGTTGTCACGGGCTACCGGCTGCGGCCTCGGTGAGGACGGGATCTGGCGGTCTGGTGGCGTCAGTCGATGTCGAGGACGCCCCGGTCGATGCCGGTGAACTCGACGTCGAGGACAGCAGCCAGGACAGCGGCGAGGACGGGGCGGCCCAGTCGTTGGCGCCTTGCGGCTGGTAGAGGAGGGCGATCCAACCGGCCTGGCCCCACGGTCCCTCGGGCAGGGGTGCGGCCCATCCGATCGGCGTGTTGTGGTGGCGCAGCTGGAGGACGCCCTGGGCGTCGGGGGTGTGCCAGGAGCCGAGTTCCCAGCCGGGGCCGAAGGTGAGGACCGCACGGTGGCGCCGCTCATCGAGGTCGGGAAGGTCCTCCCGGTAGCCGTCGGCCACGGCCCGGAGTTCTTCGGTCGTCCGTCCGGGAGCGTCCCGCCACCACGGCGCCACGAGGCACAGCTGCACCAATTCCGGCAGTCCGAGGGCAAGCGGGCCGGCCTCACCGTCGAGGCTCACGTACACCACCAGGCGTTCCTCACCACCCTCGCCAGCGAAGCAGAAAGCGTCTCCTGAACCCGCCCGCGCGAACTGGCCGGGTGGGCGGGGTGGACGGCGTGGGTGGTGGGGTGCGGGCGGCGGCGAGGTACTGCGGGATTCCGGCGGTGACGCCGGCTGCGGCCTCCAGGAGGAGCGGGTCCTCGATGGGGCGCTCCAGCAGGGCCTGGGCGAGGTGGAGCGCGGACTCGAGGACGGCGGCCGGGGTGAGGTGGCGCAGCGCGGCGATGGCGTCGACGGCGGCCTGCTGGGTGGCCTGGGGCGGCTGTGGGCGGGCCGGATGGTCCGGGGCTGGTGCGGGACGGGTCCAGGGTGGTTGCTGGCGGCCGGGTGGGCGGTGGAGGGCGTCGCGGGCGCCGGGTCCGAGGCCGAGGCCGCGCCGGGCGGCCGGGGTGCTGCTCAGCAGGTAGCGGCGCACGCTCACGTCCACCCCCCATTTCGCCGACCTGGCGGGCCATGACCGGCCCGGCAGCCTGCCGTACGACGGCGAGGGTCCCACGACAGTCGGCGCGAGGACCCGCCAGGCGCGGCAGGTCACCCCGGCGCTCAAGTCCCGCGGTGGGCTCGTCCAGAAGTGGCGGGGTGCACCCCCTACAGCGCACACGCCTCCGGGCCCGCCGCGGCACCCCGGAAGCCCCGGAGTAAAAGCCGATCTCCAAGGTGTTCTGCTCGGCCAAGAAAATCAGCGGTTCCATCAGGTTGCCCCACAGCGGGTCGATACCCGGGTCATCAGCCTCCGTCAGCCGGCACGCGGCCGCCTGCCCGGTCCAGCGGCGTGTCCCGGGCAAGGGTCAGCAAGGCGGGCTCACGCTCCACGGTTCAGGCACGCCCACCCGCACATCGAGCTCCCACAGGACGCATTTCTCGTCGGGCCGGGCCACGAGTGACCACGCCACGGCCGTCCGATGTAGCTGTTCCCGCATCGATCCTGCGCGTTTCGCATTCCCGGGGAGTTCACCACCCTGGGGATGGTGATGCAGGAATTGTCCGTAGCTTGCCTGGCAGAAGGCTGCGTAGCGTGCGGTGCACAGAATCAGCCCGTGCCACGCCTCGTCCACGGCTAATGAGGGCATGCCGATGATCTGCTTGTCCAGCAGGGCCGCTCCGCAGCACCGTAACCACTGCCGTAGTCCGGTCTCGACAAGCTCCCGAGGCTGAAAGGGACAGGTCTTGTAGACGGCAGGCGGGAGTTCAAGCGCGTCGACGGCGGACTGCATGCGGTCGAGCCGTCGTGAGAACCGTCCTTGAATCACGCCGCATCTCCGTCCTGGATGGCCGCATTGGCAGCGGTTTGTGTCAACCGCTCTGATCGCGGCGAGGCACCGGTGCAGCCGACCATTTAGCTGCCGCCTCCGCCGCAACCTCCGCCGCAGCCACTTCCGCCTCCGCCTCCGCCTCCGCCTCCGCCTCCGCCGCAACCTCCGCCGCAGCCACTTCCGGCGCCACCGCCTCCTCCCCCGCAGCCACTTCCGGTGCCACCGCCGCTGTCACCGCCTCCGCTGTCACCGCCGCCGTTGTAACGCGATCGCCTGTTGGCATCGTCCTGGTTCGAGGAGAGCCGGCCGATAACCATGACGACAGCCCAGATGATTCCGGCCCAGATCAGGATGTCCATAAAGGTCATTTTTCTGTTCCCTTGTACAGCGATCGGCTTCCATGTGGGGAGGTTAGCGGCATGAGAAAGCGCTCGACTTGGACAAGATCGTCCCACCGTCACAGAGGGAGGTCTCCCTGATGGAATTTGCCGGGAGTGTTCTTGGCGGCGATCGTGGGCTCGGTGGCGACCTGAGTGAGGCTTCCTTGATCGCAACGTCTACCTGCGATGCCCCGTCCTGGGCCTCCCAGGCCCGGCCGAAGCGGCCAGACCTCAAACTGGAGATCAGCCGGTACTTGCCACCGAAGATCTGGCCTGGGCCTGCCTCGTGAGCCATTGGTCCCCCGGGCTCTGGTGCTGCCGGACAGTCAGATCTGAGACTACGCAGTGCGTACCGGCCAGACCAGGGATCGGCAGAACCGATTGGAGATACGCCAGCGGCGGTCACCGCTGGAAGGCGACGGCCTGCTCGGCCGCACTCGATCGAAGGGCAGCGCCCGAACACCTGCCGTGCCGGCGTCGACCAGGTGCGCCTCGGCGGCGCGGAGCAGGGCGCAAGCCTGCATCACCGCACGGTTCGCGTCGTCGGCGACGGGGTCGGGCGCCCAGCACGGCAAGGGCTTGCTGCGGCTGCTCCCGCTCCTGCCGTCGCGGACACACCCGGCAGGCCTACGGGCCTGCGACGGACGGAGGCGGGGCGCAGCTCGGCCGGGTTTGGGAACGACGGGGATGCGTTCCACAAGGGCCCGGCCGGTGGGAGGCCGGCAAAGCAGCGTGGCCGGTGGCGGGGTCGCCCTCTCGGCCGCACGGGTGTGCGACCTACGATGGGCCGGTGTCCGACACCGTTTTCCCCGCTGACCGGCTCGAACTCCAGCGCCACTGGTACACCGCCGAGGCCGACTGGGCCGCCGAGGCGACCGAGGAGCAGCGGGCCGTGTTCGCTGCGGTCGGCGCCGAGTTGTACTCCCACGAGCACTGGGCAGGGGTGGGGAACCGGCACAAGGCTGAGATGAAGCTCAAGCAGGCCGCCCACCCGGACACCGCACTGGAACCGGCGGTCTGACCCGCCGGTCGGCCCTTCCCCGCGTGCGCCTGCTCCCGGGCCGGACGACGGTGAAGGGGGTCGGGCGAGCGCGTCGGGAGGCATCGGTGGCGGATGGCGTCGGGGCCGAAGAGCCGGACGAGGCGCACCGCCGGCCGCCCGGGGTGGACGACGCGACCATCGAGGCGCTGGGGATGCCGGCGAAGGCGCTGGAGTACACCGAGCGGGCCCGCGGTCACCTGTACGCGGTGCACCACATGACCGGCGGCGCCGACCGGATGCTCGCCGAGGCGGTGCGGATGCTGCGCCAGGCCGGGCACGAGGAGCAGGCCGGCCTGGTCGAGCGGGAGCTCCTGGGCCGGGACGTCGTCCCGGGCATGTGGACCTACCAGCTGATCGAGGCGTACGACCGGACCTACTACCGCGTGTTCACCGCCGTCGAGGAACAGGTCCGCCAAGGCCTCGCCGCCGGCCGCCGGCACCTGGCCGAGGCCGAGATGTAGCAGGCCGCCCGCCGCCGCAGGCGCACCGCCCCGTAGACCCGCGCTCCGAGCGTCCGGGAACGGAGCGCAGCCGGCCAGGTCCTGAGGGAGCAGGGGGGCGTTCCGCGGGGACCCGGCCGGTGGGAGGCCAGCAGCGCCGGGGTCACGGCGCTGCTGCTCTGCTCGGCGGCCCGGTGGTGTGGTGTGGTGGGGGAGCCGGGCATGGACGAGGACCAGGAGCAGGCCGGCCCGGTCGACGAGGCGCTGATAGGGCTCTTTGAATTTCCTCACCCGGTGCTCAGGTGTTGGCCAGACCCGCTCGCGTAGTTCCTCACGCTGCCGCGTCCCCGTCGAGCACGGCTTCGCGCACCTGAAGACCTGGCGCATCCTCACCAAACTCCGCACGGGCCCCGCCCGCGCCACCAGCCTGCTCCGCGCCCTGCTCTCGTCCTGACGAACCTCGAACTCGACCGCTGACAGACGATCAAGACCGAAGACAGCCGCCCACGACCAGCACGAGCACCCACGAACCCCGCCGCACCAGCGGAAACCAAGATGGTGGATCTTCAGTGAAGATCCGACTGGACCTCGGTCAGTCGATGCCTTCGACGATGCGGAAGTCGCGCTCGACGCCGTCGGAGAGGGCGACCAGCGCCTCCTGGTAGGCCGCGCTCTCGCGCGCCGCGACGGCCTGCTCGAAGCTGTCGAACTCGACCAGGATGGTGCGCTCGGCGATTCCGGCGTCATGCGCCACGACCCGACCGCCGCGGACGATGGTCCGGCCGCCCCCGGCCTTGACGGCCGGACCAGCCAGCTTGTTGTAAGCAGCCAGCTTCTCAGGGTCCGAAATGGTGCGGTAGACGCTGACCCAGTATCCCTTGGGCATGGCACCTCCAGTGTTGTAATAAGTGTGTCTAGCTTACGAGTTGGTCTAGAACGGGCGTCGGCGGGCGAGAGCGAGGCTTGTCAGCGTCGTGATCGCCATGGCGCCGATGCCGACCAGCGCCGCGGTGGTGTAGGCGCTGTCGTCGGGGAAGAGGTGGCCGGGGCCGGTGCCCGCGGCGAGGATCAGGCCGCCGATGGCACTGCCCAGGGAGTACCCGACGCTGCGGACGACGTAGTTGAAGCTCATGGCGCTCGACGTCTCGCTCCTCGGGGTGACGGCCAGGATGACGCCGGGCATCGCGGCCGAGAAGCCGCCGACGCCGAAGCCGAGCACGCCCATCGCCGCGAACAGTTCGGCCAGGTCTGACCGGGCCGCCGCGAACAGGGCGAACCCGCCGCCGACCACGACGGCACTGCCGGCCAGGAGCAGGGGGTCGGCGATCCGCGTCCGGACCCGCGGCGTGAGCTTGCCGGCGACGAACCCCAGCACCGAGAACGGGATGAGGACCAGCCCGGCGACGAAGGTCGTCAGCCCGAAGCCGTAGCCGGCGCCGTGCGGCGTCTGCGCGTACCGGGTGATGAGCGTGAGCAGGAGGTACATGCCGATCCCGCCGACGAACATGGCGAGGTTCGCCCCGGCGACCGCCGGGTGCCGCACCGCCCGCACATCGACCAGGGGCGTCGTGCTGCGCAGCTCGATGACGGCCCAGACGCAGAGGAGCACCACCGCGACGACGGCGAGGCCCGCCGCCACGGCGAGGTGCCGGCTCCACAGATTCCGTTCGCCGGCGAGGAACAGCACCAGGAGCAGCGCAGCGGCCAGGACGACCGCGCCTGCCACGTCCACGTGGGCGGAGCGGCCTTCGGGGGCTTCGGGCATGGAGCGCCACGCGGTCAGGAGGGCGGCGGCGGTGACGACCAGGCCGAGGCCATAAGCGGCCCGTACCCCGCCGAACTCGGCGAGCAGTGCGGCCAGCGGGTAGCCGACGCCGGCCCCGATGATCGAGACCACCGAGATCAGGGCGATCACGGCCGCGCTGCGCTCCTCGGGGAGGTGGTCCCGGGCCACGCCCATCATCAGCGCCGTCAGCCCGAGCCCGACGCCCTGGGCCGCCCTGCCGGCCAGCAGCCACGCGAACGGCAGCGGCAGCACGGTGAGCGCGCTGCCGGCGACGACGACCGCCAGCGTGGCGAGGATCGTGGCCCGCCGGTGCGGGCCGGCTCCGAGCCGGCCCAGGACCGGCGTGGCGACGGCGCCGCTGAGCAGCGCGACGGTCAGCGTCCACTGCGCGCTGCCGAGCGAGACGTGGAACGAGGTCGCCACGCTGGTGATGAGCGGCGTCCCGAGACTGGCGACCGCCGCCACGACCAGAGCGATGAACATCAGGGCGGGGACCAGCAGCCGCGCCTCGGAACGCGCTACCGGGAACGTCTCCACCGCGACCGCGCCGACCGGCTGCCCGGTCACTGCTTCGGCCCTTCGCGGTCCTGGCTTTCGAGCTCTGCCAGATGCGTCAGCGCCGGAAGGGCCGCCACCAGCGCCTCGACCTCGTCGCCGGTGAGCTCGCCGATCAACCGCTCGAACGCGTGGACGCCCGCCTGGCGCCGCGTCCGGACATAAGAGGCACCGGCCTCGGTCAGGCACACCAGCGTGACCCGCTTGTCGGACGCGTCACCCCGCCGCTCGACCAGGCCGGACTCCTCCATCACCCGGACCAGGGTGGTCATCGCGGGCTGGGTGACGCCCTCGACCGCGGCCAGATCGGTGATGCGCCGCGGTCCGGTCCGGTCCAGGGTGGCCAGGGTGGCGGCGGACGTCAGGCTCATGTCCCGGGGCAGGCGTCTCGCGGCCCTGGTGGCCAGGCCGTAGAGGGCTGCCCCGATGGCGGCGGACGCGCCAGGAGCGGTGTCTTGACGACTCATGCTCGAAGCATAGCATTTTTATATTCATAGTTTATGGAAATGGTCGACTGGCGCGGGCTGCGGAAGTTCTGCTCGGCCGAGTGCCGGACCGCGTCCCGCCACAGCGAGGCCCAGATGGAGACCCGGACCTGCCCCGTCTGTGACGACCCGTTCCAGGCCGGCAAGACCGTCCGCACCGTCTACTGCTCGATGGTCTGCCGCCGCGAGGCCGAGCACCGCCGCGACCAGGCCCCGGACGAGGAACGAGCCCGCCGTCTCCGACAGGCACGACCCTCCGCACCACCGGCCCGCATCGTGTCCCCTCCGCCGCCGACCCGCACCGCCTCACGGCAGCAGACCCCGGTCCGAGACCCCCTGGAGCCGACCGCGACACGCGACTGCCCGCACTGCCAGCAGCCGATCACCATCGTCGCGCTACTGGCCACCCCGGAAGCCGCCCGGCCCGTCATCGGCCGCATGCGTCATCGGCCGCATGCCCGGCGTTCCGCCACTGCGGAGAGTGCCGTGACCTGACCCGCTGACCACCCTCGGGGCCCCCGCTCCCCACCCTCCTCAGACCGTTGAACAGTCCAACCAACTGGGAACGGAGAGCATGCCTGGCCGTTTTCGCGGATCCTCATCAGCGCGGGCCCGGGAGCTGACCGAGCAGCTGCGCACCGCGATCGAGGACGTCCGAGCCGCCGTCCTGGTCCTCGCCCGCCGGGTCCGTGCCGCCCACCAGGCCCGGGTGTGGACCGTCCTCGAGTACCCGTCGTGGCCGGCGTACGCGCTCGCCGAGTTCGGGATCGGCCGCTCGACCGCGTACCGGCTGCTCGACCTGGCGGCCGTCGCCGAGGCGATCGAGGACACCGTGCAGGCCGAGCTCGTGGTGTCCCACGCGTGGGACACCACCGGCCTGGTTCTGCCGGTGCGCACGGTCGTCGACCTCAAAGGCCGCACCGCGGAGCTCACCGACCTGATCGCCGAACGCCTCGCCGACACCCACCAGGACGCCGACGGCGCCGCGCTCCCGGCCGAGATGGTCGGCGGCATCGTCGCCGCCGCGGTCGCCGAGGTCCGCGCCCGCCCCGACATCCCGGCCGCCGAGCTGGAAACCGGACCCGCCCCGGACGGCATCACCGCCGAGGCCTGGCGCCGTCATCTGAGCGTCGGCCGCGACGCGCTCACACAGCAGCGTGCCGCCCAGCTCGGCATCGGTGCGCTCGCCCTCGAAGTCGTGCCGACCTACGTCTCCGACCTCCAGGCCGAGGACGCTGGTCTCGCCCGCCTCGCGAACGACATCGGCATCACCACCGAGGAGATCCTCGCCTGCCGCCGCTACGCCCTCTCCGGGGACGTCCGGGCGATGGACGGCTGGTAGAAACCCGCAGGACAGCGGCGGGGGCTTCTACTTTTGGGCCCTCATGTGAGGGCCCAAATTTGAAACCGCCGCAGGTCACGGCCTGCGGCCGGGACGGCAGGACCAGTCAGATCTGCCGGTCCGGGTCGGAGAACGTCAGGCCGCCGGGCGAGAGGCGGCGGCGGGCCGGGGCTGGCACGGCCGTGGTCTCGCCGGGCGGCTGGCGGAAGTCGGCACCCTGCTCGACCGGCAGCAGCCGGCGCCCGCCGGACTGGGCGGGCACGGGAGCGTCGACGGCGGACTCGGAGAAGCGCAGGGAGAGCCTGCGACGGTCGCGGTCAGTCATGATCACCAGTCTCGCAGCCCGAACGGGGCTGGGTAGGCCAAAGCGCTCTCATCGGTGGTAGCGGTCTGGCCCCAGCCCCGCCTCTGCGCGGCCATCGTCGACCGCCTGACCTTCGGCGGCAACATCATCGAGACCGGCACCGACTCATACCGCCTCGCCACCACCCGAGCCCGGCAGGAGCAAGCATCCTGACCGACGCCAGGTTGATCCAACCGAGCGAAAGGGCAGGACATGGCGATGCATCCCGGGATCGCGGCGCTGGCACAGATCATGCCAACCGACACCGGCATCGACGAGCAGATCGACTGGGCGGGTGCCGAGCATGAGCTCGACACCCGCCTGCCTGCGGACTACAGGTCCTTCCTGGAGACCTACGGCGCCGACGGCATCAACAGAGTCGCCTACATCCTCCGTCCGGTCCCGGCCCCGGACAGCCTCTACGCCGAAGGGAGCATCGCCGAGGACACCCCAGGAGCCCAGGACACCTGGCACCATACTCCCGAGTACCGGCGCCCCGATGTCGCTCCCGAGGACATCATGATCTGGGGCCGCACCCCCGGCCCCGACATCCTCTGCTGGGTCACCACCGGAGAGGACCCCAACCAGTGGCCCGTCCTCGTATGCGGCCGGCACACCAAGTCGCGCTGGACGCTCTACCCCTGCGGCATGGCCGAGTTCCTGATCAACTTGGTGACCGACCAGTACGACGACGCCATCAGCATCCGTGACACGCGCCCGCCGCGGTTCCTCCACTGGCGCGAAGAAGAGCGGCTCATACAGGCAGGGATCTTCGACTACTACCCCGAAGTCTGACCACCCGACACAGCCACACCAGCCGCTCTCGTTTCTCACCAACATTTGCAGGGAGAAGTTCGCCTCAGTGCTCTCAGAGGACGTTAAGTCCGTTTCTGGTAGCGGCCGCGTCCGGGTTGGTCGAGGAGTCCCTGACGAACGAGTCGTCCCAGGCGGGAGCGGGTGACGTTGATCGAGGGCTCGTCGGTGGGCAGCTCGAGGAGTTCGTGGAGGTCGCGAACCCGGAAGACCCGCCCGGGGTGCTCGTTGAAGGCGGTCACGATGCGCTGGTAGACGGTTGCGGTCTCCGCAGGGGCCGGTTCGTGCTCGGGCAGGGTGAGACTGTCGATGACCTTGCGGGTCGCGGTGAGCTCGGCCAGGCGGGCCTCGGTCTCGACGAGGCCGGTGGTCAGCCGCTCGATCTGCTCGCGCAGGCTGTCGGCTCGTGCGGCGGTCTCGTCGTGTTCGGCCTGCAATCGCCACAGGAGTTCGGTGACCTTCATGCGGCCAGCTCTATCTCGTCGCGCCAGGCGGGGCTGGGGGTGGTGAGGCGGCGGAGCATGCCCGCGGTGGAGGCCCAGTAGACGCGGGAGGCGGCGTTGTCGGGCCGGTGGTCGTAGTCACGGGCGAGACGCCGGTGGAGCATGAGGGTGCCGTTGACCTGTTCGACCACCCACCGCTTCGGTTGCGGAACGAAGCCCTTGCCCTGGTCGTCGGGGTTTCGGCGGACCACCTCGACGGTGATGTCGTTCACCGCCCCGTGGATGATCACGGCGTCCTTGAAGCCCTGGTCGACCAGGGCCTTCTCCAGGCGCATCCCGCATCGTTCGGCTGCCTGGTCCAGCAGGGCGATGCCGGCCTCGTTGTCGTGCGCGCTCGCGGCGAGGATCACCACGCCGATGACCAGGCCCAGCACATCGACGGCCAGCCCCCGCTTCCTGCCGGGCGTCTTCTTGTTCGCGTCCAGTCCCGTCGTCTCCTTCGGCACCCCCGCCGCCACGCGGACGGACTGGGTGTCGATGATCACCAGGGACGGGTCCTCTAATCGCCGGGCCCGCTCCCGCACCTGGCAGCGCAGGATCTCCTGGATCCGCTGGTCAAGGCCGTCCTGGCGCCACAGGGTGAAGTAGTAGAACACCGCCGACCAGGCCGGAAAGTCGTGCGGCAGAAGCCGCCACTGACACCCCGTCCGGTTCTGGTAGAGCAATGCGTTCACGACCTCCCGCAAGTCGGTGGAGCCCGGATCCCCGGTCGCCGAGCGCGACACCCGCTCCTGCTTCCATGTGGTGACCAGCGGCTCGATCAAGGCCCACTGCCTGTCGGACAAGTCCGTTGAGTACGGCATCCGTTCCATGCCCCAACAGCATCATGCACACGACACGCGAGTCAGCCTGAACGACTCCGTACACACGAACGGGCGACACCAGATCATCCAGAAACGGACTTAACGCCCTCTCAGCGTTCGCCCACAAGTGCTCTCAGATCTCACCTACGCAGCCAGTCACCAGCATGACGTCGGAAACCGCACCAGGATGACGCCAGACCGACCGCTACCACATCTGACCAGGCATCAGCCCACAGGACAACACGACAAACCGCTGCCGCTCACCACGACAACGAAATGCAACTTCACAGCGTGCGCTTGGCGAATGTGACTGCGGCTCGTCGGCAGGGCCGTCTGCTGCTCGCTCACGCGGTGCGGTCCTTGGGCGGGTAGAGCTTGGCGTGCTGCACCCGGTCTTCCCACCACGGATCGGCGGGGGCGGAGACCAGGGCGGCCATCAGCTCCCGCTTGGTCGGGGCGGGCAGCACCAGCGGGCCCAAGTCCCGTGCGGTGCATACCTGTTCGAAGTCCGGGCACTCCAGCCGGTCCGGGCCGGCCGTCTCCCGCAGCTCCAGCTTCGAGCCCTCCTGGCCGCCGATCGATCCCCGGCACGTCCAGCACGGGCGCAGCACGGCGTTGGCCGTGCGGGCGGTTTCCAGTTGTTCCTCCGCCTCCCGTTCCAACCGTTCCTTCCGCTCCAGGCCATGGTGGGGCCGGCACCAACCAGCCCCACCACCGACCGCGGCAGCCTTCATAGCAGGTGGCAGCAGAGCTTCACCGAACAACGACATCGCGTTTCAACGCCAACACGCCACCATCTTTCAGCAGCTTCACGCCCTGACCAGCACCAATCACGACACCAGCCACTGAAAACAGGTGACGCACCACTACTGCATGCCACACGCCGCATATCACGAGACACTAGCCTGCGCGTTTCACTTGGGGCCGTGTCCGGATCATGAGCGGGAACGCGAAAGTGCCTTCTGAACTGGGATGATGAGGCTTGTCTAAGGTCTCTGTCAGCCCAGCAGGAAGGCACTTTCTACGTGCAC
>NZ_JAHSQD010000379.1 GCF_020103755.1 Streptomyces sp. LS1784 | reverse complement strand
CCGGAGCGGCAGCGGGCGCGGCCGGAGCAGCAGCAGCGGCGGGCGCGGGGGCAGCGGCAGGGGTCGGCGCGGGGCCGGCCTGGGTCGCGGCCTGGGTCACTGGGGTCACCTCGGTACCGGGCTTGTAGTCGGCGAAAAAGTCCCACCAGGCTCGGTCGACCGAGTTCGGGTCCTGGAGGTACTGCTGGTAGATCTCGTCGACGAGCCACTCATTGGGGCCGAAGCCAGTGGAGCTTGCCGAGCTGTTGGGGGTTTCAGGGGACTGTGGCGACACGGCGGCAACCGCCCTCTTCCGCTTCCTTTTGGGATGTTTGGACAGCGGGGATTAAGGCTACGCCCCTGACCGGTGATCGCGCAGTCCCCGAGGCCCAGGCGTCGCCCAGATCACAGTGTTGACCTGCACTTTGGCTGAAAAAGTGCGTTAGAAAGCCGTATCTGTGGGGAACCGATCGGCGCCGAACAGGGTCCATACGGGGCGAAACCGGACAAAAACTCGGCCGAATCCGCTAACGATCTTCGTGTACCTCTGTGTCGGATCTGTGACAAATGTCCTGACCGTCACCCTGGCGCTGTCCGGGCAGCCGGACCTCGATCCGGCAGCCGCGCGGGGACTCGGCCACCGCGATCCGCCCGCCGTGCAGGTCCACCGCCCAGCGGGCGATGGCCAGGCCCAGCCCGGTCCCGCCGTCAGCGCCCGGTCCGGCGGCGGTCGCGGTGCCGCTGCGGCTGAACCGCTCGAAGACCCGGGTGCGGTCGGCGGGCGGGATGCCGGGGCCCTCGTCCTCGACCTCCAGCAGCAGGCCGCCCCGCTCGCCCTCCGGTCGTGCCCGCACCGTCACGGTGCCGCCGGGCGGGGAGTGCTTGCAGGCGTTGTCGACCAGGTTGGCGACCACCTGGTGGAGCCGTTCCGGGTCCGCCACGCCGGTCAGGCCGACCGGGCTGACCTCCAGGGCCAGCCGGACGTCCCCGCGCCGGGAGAAGGCGCCGCCGGCCGTCGCGCCGTCCACGGTGACCCCGCGCAGCACGCCGTCCAGGAACTCGCGCACCTCGAAGGGGCGGGCGTCCAGGTCGACCACGCCGTCGTCGATCTTGGAGAGGTCGAGCAGGTGGGTGACCAGGCGGCCGAGCCGCTCGGTCTGCTCCAGCGCCGCCCCCAGGGTGGTCGGATTGGGCTGGACGACGCCGTCCACCACGTTCTCCAGGACGGCGCGCAGCGCGGCGATCGGCGTGCGCAGTTCGTGCGAGACGTTGGCGACCAGCTCGCGGCGGTGCCGGTCGGCGGCCTGGAGGTCGGCGGCCATGGCGTTGAAGGCGGCCGCCAGTTCGCCGATCTCGTCGCGCGAGTTCACCTCGACCCGGCGGCTGTAGTCGCCGGAGGCCATCGCGCGGGCGGCGGCCGTCATCTCGCGCAGGGGGGCGGTCAGCCCGTGCGCGAGGAACTGCATGAAGAGCAGTGAGGCGATCATGGAGAAGACCATGATGATCCGGATCTGGGTCTCGGACCGGATCGCCACGACCACCATCCCGGTGGCCAGGAACACGGAGACGATCACGAGCAGGGCGAGCTTGCCCTTGATCGAGCGGACCGGGTCGAGCGGCCGGATGTCGGCCCAGACCCGGCGGGCGGCGCGGGCGGCGAGATTCTGCGGCCGCGCGTCGTCGGATTCCCCGTTGCGTTGCTGTGGAAAGGTCATTGTCCCGTGTGGTCCCCGCGTCGTCCCCCCGCGTGGTGGCCCGGCGTCGTCCGGACACGGGCCCCCCGGCGGCCCGTCGCCCGCGAAGCCGTCCTAGGAGAGCGGGGCCTCCAGCGCGTAGCCGACGCCGTGGACGGTGCGGATCCAGCTGGCGCCGATCTTCCGGCGCAGCGCCTTGACGTGGCTGTCCACGGTGCGGGTGCCGGAGGCGTCGGTCCAGTCCCAGACCTCGGCCAGCAGCTGCTCGCGGGTGAGCACGGCGCGCGGCTGGGCGGCCAGGCAGGCGAGCAGGTCGAACTCGGTCGGCGTCAGGTGGACGTCGCCCGAGGCCAGCCGGACCCGGCGCTGCACGTGGTCGATCTCCAGCTCGCCGAACCGCAGGCTGCCCAGCGCGGGCGTGCGGGCGGCCTGCTGGGCGCGCTCGACGCGGCGCAGCAGGACGTTGACGCGGGCGGCCAGCTCGCGCATCGAGAACGGCTTGGTCATGTAGTCGTCCGCGCCCACGCCGAGGCCGACCAGCAGGTCCGTCTCGTCGTCGCGGGCGGTCAGCATCAGCACCGGAACCGGGCGCTGGGCCTGGATCCGGCGGCACACCTCCAGGCCGTCGAAGCCGGGCAGCATGATGTCGAGGACCACCAGGTCCGGCTGCCAGGTGTGGAAGCCGTCGACCGCGCCGGGGCCGTCGTGGGCCACGGCGACCTTGAAGCCCTCGGCGCCCAGCCGGGCGGCGATCGACTCGGCGATCGTGGGCTCGTCCTCCACCACCAGGACTCTGCGCTGGCTGCTCACAGTGCCACCGGTGTTGTGGTTGTCCTGCTGAATTTCTGTCACGGTCACGCCACCGCCCCCAGGGCTGCGGGCCGGCCACCTGTGGGGATGGCGGGGCTCCGCTCGTAGTCTTGTTCCGTCGTGGACTGTGCCGGGTCCGCCGTCCCGTCGTGCGACAGGGAGCCGAGGACGGATGGTCGGCCGCCCACTTCTCCCGCGCACTTCGCAGCGTACGGACAGCGGATGCTTCCCGGCAGGTGGACCGGACGTTTCCGGCCCGTGGGCCGGCTGTCGGGCCGCCCTCGGACCCACTGCACGAGTGGGCACGGGCCGATACCTTACCCGGCGAATTTTCTCTGTGTAACGGTACGTATGCAGTCCAGTTGACGCCAAGTCGCCGGTCAGAGGCCGTGCTGCCGCACTGGCGGGGAGAAGGTCTGGACCAATGCCGGGAATCCTCCGGTCCGCTGCGGCCGGGGTCTTCACGGGCTTTTCCCAGGTGCCTCTCAGGACCTCGACGTACCGTGGCCGCGACAACACCCGACCGGGCGGAATCCGTGGCGCGCGCCGGTACGTTGGGCACCGGGCGAGGAGCCGGTGGCTGCGGCGTGGAGCGGAGGCGGCATGGCGGGACTGGGGTTGGGTGCCGGCGGAGTCCGGACCGCGGGAGCGCCGTACGGAATGCTCCGCCTCGGGCTGCGCACCGGTGTCGTGGAGTGGCTGCTGGAACGGGTGCCGACGCCCCGGCGAACGCCCTTCACGCTCGGATACCTCGCCGTCGTGGGAGCCACCACGACCTTCGCCGGACTCGCCGATCCGGAACTCGTCCAGCGGTTGCAGGAGGCCTCCAGTTCGGACGGGCACAACCTGCTCCAGCATCCTCTGCGCGCTCTTGCGCTGAGCGGATTCTGGGTGGCCGGCGAGGTGTGGATGCCGTACCTGTGGGGATTCGCGCTCACCCTCGCGCCGCTGGAGCGCAGGATCGGCCCGGCCCGGGCGGCGGCCGTGTTCGCGGCCGGGCACGTCGTGGCGACGCTGCTCTCCCAGGGGGTGGTGATCGCCGCGGTGGAGACCGGGCGGATGGCGCCCGAGGTGATGGACCAACTGGACATCGGGGTCAGCTACGGCGTGCTCGCCTGCCTGGGGGCGGTGGCCGGGCTGCTCTCCTGGCGCGGGCGGCTGCTCGCGCTGGGCGGCGCCGGGCTGATGATCGTCGAGCAGATCGCCACCGACAAGGACGTGATCACCGGCGTGGGGCACCCGGCCGCGGTGCTGACCGGGGTCGCGCTGTGGCGCTGGGTGCGCCGGGCCGAGCGGCGCCCGCTGAGGCCGCGTCCGGCCCTGGCGACGGCCGCCGGCGGTGCGCCCGCGCGGGTGTGGACGGCGCGTTGACGCCGTTGCCCGGTCGTGATCGTTCCGGGGCCGGGGATCTTCGCCCCGGGTTTTCCGGAGGCGTGTCCGGTGCGCTTTCCGTGCTCTTTTGACGGAGCCCGGCGCGGCACCTCCCGCCCCGATTCGTGTTCGCTCACGGCGAACTGAGGGTCGGGAACATCCGGCGGCCGCGAGGCCTTAGTCAGGTCGACTCAAGTTCGCTGACTGGGGAGAGATCATGGCATCGACGTCCACACCGCTCACCCTGCCCGTGCTGCCGCTCGACGACGAGGTCGTCCTGCCGGGCATGGTCGTTCCGCTGGACCTGAAGGACACCGAGGTGCGCGCCGCGGTCGAGGCCGCCCGGGCCGCCGCCACCGGCGCCGGCAAGCCGCAGGTCCTGCTGGTCCCGCGGGTGGACGGCTCGTACGCGGCGGCCGGCACGCTGGCCACCGTGGAGCAGGTCGGCCGGCTGGCCGACGGCCCCAACGCGGTCGGGCAGCCCGCCGCGCTGGTGCGCGCCGTGCGCCGGGTCCGGATCGGCGTCGGTACCACCGGCCCCGGCGCCGCCCTCTGGGTGGAGACCACGCCGTTCCGGGAGTCCTCGGTGGGCACCCCGGTGGCCGGCCGGGCCGCCGAGCTGGTCAGGGAGTACAAGGCGCTGTCCACCCAGTGGCTGCGCAAGCGCGGCGCCTGGCAGATCGTCGACCGGGTGGACCGGATCGAGGGCGTCGGCGAGCTCGCCGACAACATCGGCTACGCGCCCTTCGTCACCGCCGAGCAGAAGCTCAAGGTGCTGCTGGAGGCCGACCAGGTCGCCCGTCTGGAGTACGCGCTCACCCTGCTGCGCGACCACCTCGCCGAGGAGGAGGTCAACGACACCATCCGCAAGGACGTCGAGGAGGGCGTGGCCAAGCAGCAGAAGGAGTTCCTGCTCCGCCGCCAGCTGGAGGCCGTCCGCAAGGAGCTGGCCGAGCTGAACGGCGAGGCGGCCGACGAGGAGGGCGACTACCGCGCCCGGGTCGAGGCCGCGGACCTCCCGGAGAAGGTCCGCGAGGCCGCGCTCAAGGAGGTCGACAAGCTGGAACGCGCTTCCGACCAGTCGCCCGAGGGCTCCTGGATCCGCACCTGGCTGGACACCGTCCTGGAACTGCCCTGGAGCGAGCGCACCGAGGACGCGTACGACATCGCCGGCGCCCGCGCGGTGCTGGACGCCGACCACGCCGGCCTGGCCGACGTGAAGGAGCGGATCGTCGAGTACCTGGCCGTCCGCAAGC
The DNA here is from genome assembly GCF_020103755.1 of Streptomyces sp. LS1784. Lineage (GTDB taxonomy): Bacteria > Actinomycetota > Actinomycetes > Streptomycetales > Streptomycetaceae > Kitasatospora. The sequence continues at coordinate 2,953 of NZ_JAHSQD010000379.1, read as the reverse complement.
GCCGGGCCGACCAGGGGCTCGGGCCGGTCGACGGGCCTCGGCCGGAGGGGCAGAGCGAAGCGCTCCCCAGGAAGAGCGGTGGGCGACGGGAGGGAGCGGTGCTTGCCCTGGTCGGCCCGCCCGGCGTCGGCAAGACCTCGCTCGGCGAGTCGGTGGCCCGGGCGATGGGCCGCACGTTCGTCCGGGTCGCGCTCGGCGGCGTCCGGGACGAGGCGGAGATCCGCGGCCACCGGCGCACCTACGTCGGCGCACTGCCCGGCCGGCTGGTGCGGGCGATCAAGGAGGCCGGCTCGATGAACCCGGTCGTCCTGCTGGACGAGATCGACAAGGTCGGCTCCGACTACCGGGGCGACCCGGCCGCCGCCCTGCTGGAGGTGCTGGACCCGGCGCAGAACCACACCTTCCGGGACCACTACCTGGAGGTCGAGCTCGACCTCTCCGACGTCGTCTTCCTCGCCACCGCCAACGTCCTGGAAGCCATCCCCGAGCCGCTGCTCGACCGGATGGAGCTGGTCCGGCTGGACGGCTACACCGAGGACGAGAAGGTCGTCATCGCCCGCGACCACCTGCTCCCGCGCCAGTTGGAGAGGGCCGGCCTCGGCGGCGAGCAGGTCACCGTGGACGAGCCGGCGCTGCGCAGCCTCGCCGGGGAGTACACCCGCGAGGCGGGCGTCCGCAACCTGGAGCGCTCGATCGCCCGGGTGCTGCGCAAGATCGCCGTGCAGGCCGAGCTGGGCGAGCGCGAGCTGCCCGCCGCGGTCGGCGCGCAGGACCTGCGCGCCCTGATCGGCCGGCCGCACCACGTGCCGGAGTCCGCCCAGGAGCCGGCCGAGCGCCGCACCGCCGTCCCCGGCGTGGCCACCGGCCTCGCGGTGACCGGCGCCGGCGGCGACGTCCTCTACATCGAGGCCTCGCTCGCCGACGCCGAGACCGGCGGCACCGGGCTGACCCTCACCGGGCAGCTGGGCGACGTGATGAAGGAGTCCGCGCACATCGCGCTCTCCTACCTGCGCTCGCGCGGCGCCGAGCTGGAGCTGCCGGTCACCTCGCTGCGCGACCGCGGCGTGCACCTGCACATCCCGGCCGGGGCCGTCCCCAAGGACGGGCCGAGCGCCGGCATCACCATGACCACGGCGCTGGCCTCGCTGCTCTCCGGCCGCAAGGTGCGCACCGATGTGGCGATGACCGGCGAGGTGTCGCTGACCGGGCGGGTGCTGCCGATCGGCGGGGTGAAGCAGAAGCTGCTCGCCGCCGACCGGGCCGGGGTCACCACGGTGATCATCCCCAAGCGCAACGAGGCCGACCTGGACGACCTCCCGGCCGAGGTGCTGGAGCGGCTCACCGTCCACCCGGTGGCGGACGTGCGGGAGGTACTGGAGCTGGCGCTGGAGCCGGCCGCGGCCACGGTGCTGGTGGCCGCCTGACCGCAGGCCCGGGCCGCCCGAGCGGTGGCCCGGGCCCCACCGGCGGTCCGAAGGGCCGACGGCATCCCCGCGTGCGAGACTGCGGAGATGCCGTCCCCCACGCAGCGCGCGCTGGCCCGGGTGCCCGACCGGCTGCGCCCCTTCCTGGTACGGCACCGCCGACTGGTGAAGTTCCTGCTGGTCGGGAGCGGCTGCTTCGTGCTCACCACGGTGATCGACTTCGAGCTCAAGTTCACCGTGCTGGAGCACAAACCGGTGGTCGCGCTGACCGTCGCGACCGTGATCGGCACCGTCGTCTCGTACGTGCTGAACCGCCGCTGGGCCTTCCGGGCCGACGGCCGGCAGCGCGAGGCGCTGATGTTCGTCCTGGTCAGCGCGGTGGCGATCGCCGTCAACGACGTACCGCTGGCGTTCTCCCGGTACGTCCTGGACCTGCGCGAGCCGTACATCGGCCCCTACGGGCAGGAGCTGGCGGACTTCCTCAGCGGGATGGTCGTCGGCACCTTCGTCGCGATGCTGTTCCGCTACTGGGCGATGCGGCGGTGGGTCTTCGCCCCGCCCGCCGGGCCCGCCCGGGCCGAGCCCGTTCCCGTGCCGGCGAGGGTGCTCGCGGAACCGGTGACGGTGCTCTTGGAACCCGGTTACGCTGCACCCGAGATGCCACGGGATGTGCCGTAAAGGGGCGAGGTGAGCCTTATGCACGAGCCGGACCCCGTCCCGACCGGGCCCGCCAGCCAGCAGGGGATGCGCCGGGCCAACCTGGCCCTGGTGCTCGGGACGATCGCGAGCGGACCGCGCTCGCGCGCCGAGGTGGCCGCCGGGACCGGGCTGACCAGGGCGGCCGTCTCCTCGCTGGCCGAACAGCTGATCGCCGCCGGCCTGGTGGTCGAGGAGGGCCCCGCCGCGCCCAGCGGCAAGGTCGGCCGCCCCGGCACCGCGCTCGGCCTCAACCCGGCCGGGCCCGGCGGCCTCGGCGCCGAGATCGGGGTGCGGCACCTGGGTGCCTGCGTGGTCGACCTGCGTGGGGAGGTCCGCGCCTGGCGGCGCCGGGAGGTCTCCAACCACGGCCGCGCGCCCGCCACCGTGATGGCCGACCTCGCCCACCTGCTGCGCGAGGCCGTCGCCGAGTCGGGGCTGCGCCCGGCCGGACTCACCCTGGCCGTGCCCGGGCTGGTCGGCGGATCCGGCGGGATGCTCCGGCGGGCCGCCAACCTGGGCTGGCAGGACATCCCGCTGGCTGCCGAACTGCGCCCGGCGCTGCGGACGGCCGGGGGCGGACTGGCCGAGCTGCCGATCGAGGCGGACAACGAGGCCAACCTCGGCGGACTGGCCGAGCGCTGGCTGGGCGAGGGCCCGGAGGACTTCCTGTACGTCTCCGCCGAGGCCGGGGTCGGCGCGGCGATCGTGGTCGGCGGCCGGCTGCTGCGCGGGGCCGGCGGCTACGCCGGCGAGTTCGGCCACGTACCGGTGCACCCCGGGGGGCGCCGCTGCGCCTGCGGGGCGCACGGCTGCCTGGAGCAGTACGCGGG
>NZ_JAHSQD010000378.1:7223-8077 GCF_020103755.1 Streptomyces sp. LS1784 | reverse complement strand
TGCGGCTGCGTCCGAGCCCGGCCTGGCTGGCGCCGGGGCGACGCCTGGAGCGGCTGCTGCTCGCCCCGCGGCTGGCCCGGGTGCCGGGCCTGGCCCGCCGGCTCGGCGTCTGGGTGGAAGAGGTCTAGGACCCGCTAGGCGCGGGCCGCGGCCTCCGCCTCCTGGCGCTTGCGGGCCCGGTAGGCGGCCACGTTGGCGCGGGTCGCGCAGCGGTCCGAGCAGTAGCGGCGGGAGCGGTTGGTCGAGGTGTCCAGGTAGGCGTTGCGGCAGGGCGCGGCCTGGCAGATGCCCAGCCGGTCGGCGCCCAGTTCGGTCAGGTGGACGGCCAGGCCCATGCACGCGACCGCGCTGAAGTGCGCGGTGGCGGTCGGCGAGTTGTCGGCCAGGTGCAGGTGCCAGCGCGGCCGTCCGGCGTCGTCCAGGTAGTCGTGCCCGGAGATCAGCGGGCTGACGGGGTACTCCATCAGCAGGCTGTTCAGCAGGTCGACCCCCCGGGTCTCGTCCCCTTCGGCGGCGGCCTCGAAGACCCCGCGCAGCCGGGTCCGCACCGCCCGCAGCCGGGGCAGGTCGGACTCGTCGGCGAGGGCGGCGGCCCGCGAGGAGTCGGAGAACAGGGCACGCACCGCCTCCACGGAGGTCAGTGTGTCGGTGCCGCGCTCGGGCTCCTCGGTGTTCACCAGCCGAACGGCGAGATCGGCGTAGGCGGCGAGCTCCACAGGGGTCCTTCCAGAATTCGGTAACGGGCTGACTGCCTCCAGCCTATTACCCGTGCGGGGAAAACGTCGGCGCCCGGCAGGACGGGCCAGCCGGGCGCCGGAGGTTCGGGGTCAAAGCCCCGTGGTCCGGGATGCCCG
>NZ_JAHSQD010000378.1:0-7213 GCF_020103755.1 Streptomyces sp. LS1784 | reverse complement strand
CCCCCTCTAGCCCCCGGGGGGTAACCCCGTCCGCGCCCGCCTGCCCGGGCCGGCGGGCCCCCGACGGTACGGGCTCAGAGCACCTTGGACAGGAAGGCCCTGGTGCGCTCGTGCTGGGGGTTGGTGAGCACCTCGCGGGGGTTGCCGGACTCGACCACCACCCCGCCGTCCATGAACACCAGCGCGTCGCCGACCTCGCGGGCGAAGCCCATCTCGTGGGTGACGACCACCATGGTCATGCCCTCCTCGGCGAGGCCGCGCATGACGTCGAGGACGTCGCCGACCAGCTCCGGGTCGAGTGCGGAGGTGGGCTCGTCGAAGAGCATCAGCTTGGGCTTCATGGCCAGCGCGCGGGCGATCGCCACGCGCTGCTGCTGGCCGCCGGAGAGCTGCGAGGGGTAGTTCCTCGCCTTGTCGGCGAGGCCGACCCGCTCCAGCAGGGCCATGCCGCGCTCGCGGGCGTCGGTCTTGCTCTCGCCCTTGACCTGGACCGGCGCCTCCATGACGTTCTCGATGGCGGTCATGTGCGGGAACAGGTTGAAGCGCTGGAAGACCATGCCGATGTCGCGCCGCTTGAGGGCGACCTCGCGGTCCTTGAGCTCGTGGAGCCTGTCGCCCTTCTGCCGGTAGCCGACCAGCTCGCCGTCCACCCAGAGGCGGCCGCCGTTGATCTTCTCCAGGTGGTTGATGCACCGCAGGAAGGTGGACTTGCCGGAGCCGGACGGGCCGATCAGGCAGAACACCTCGCCCTGCCGGACCTCCAGGTCGATGCCCTTGAGCACCTCGACCATGCCGTAGGACTTGTGCACGTTCTCGGCGCGGACCATCGGCTCGGCGGACGCGCCGGCGGGGGTCTTGGTCAGATCGGTCATACGTGACCACCTCCCTCAAGCCCCGGGACGACGTCGGCGGTCGTCTTGGGGGCGGGCTTCCCGGCGAACAGGCCCCGCAGCCGCTGCAGCGGGGTGGGCGGGAGGGTGCGGTTGGAGCCTCGGGCGTAGTGGCGCTCGATGTAGTACTGGCCGATGGTCAGCACCGAGGTGAAGAACAGGTACCAGATGCTGACCACGATCAGCAGCGGGATGTTCTGGTAGTTCCGGGAGTAGATGACCTGGCCGGCCCGGAAGATCTCCTCCAGGGAGATCACGGAGACCAGCGAGGTGGTCTTGAGCATCGAGATGGTCTCGTTGCCGGTCGGCGGGATGATCACCCGCATGGCCTGCGGCAGGACGATCCGGCGCATGGTCTGGAACCGGCTCATGCCGAGCGCGTGCGAGGCCTCGGCCTGGCCCTCGTCCACCGACTGGATGCCGCCGCGGACGATCTCCGCCATGTAGGCGGCCTCGTTGAGGCCGAGGCCCAGCAGCGCGGCGACGAAGGTCGGGATCAGCACGTTGGTCTGCTCGGACCAGAACTCCGGCCCCCACGGGACGCCGATCGACAGCTTGGCCCAGATCAGGCCGAGGAAGTTCCAGAACACCAGCTGCACCAGTACCGGGGTGCCGCGGAAGATCCAGATGTAGACCCAGGCGACGCCGGCCAGCAGCGGGTTCGGGGACAGCCGCATCACCGCGAGGATGATGCCGCCGACCACACCCATGAGCATGGCGAGCGCGGTCAGCTCCAGCGTCACGAGCAGGCCGTGCATGATGCTGGTGTGGAACAGGTACTGACCGACGATGTCCCACTTGAAGGCGGGGTTGGTGAAGAGGGCGCTCAGCAGCATCGCTCCGAGTACGGCGATGACGACTGCGCCCGCCCAGCGTCCGGGGTGGCGGACCGGGACGGCCTTGATGGTCTCAGGCCGCCCCTTCTCCGCCGTCCCCTTGTCCAAAGAGTTCACGGTGTGGCCTCGGGGGAGAAGGTGAAGCGTACGAGGGTCAGTTGGCGCCGTTGATGACCGACTTGTCGATGGCTCCGGCCTCGACACCCCACTTGGTGAGGATCTGCTTGTAGGTGCCGTCGTCGATCAGCGACTGGACGGCGCCCTGGACGGCCGGGGCGAGCTTGGAGCCCTTGGCCAGGGCGACACCGTAGGGGGCCACGCCGTAGGTCTCGCCGACCTTCTCCAGCTGGCCGCCGGACTGCTTGACCGCGTAGTCCACGACCTGGGAGTCGGCCATCATCGCCTGGTCGCGCCCGGAGACCACGGCGTTGGTGACGTCCGTCTGGAGGTCGAACTTGTCGCCGCCGTTCTGGATGCCCGGCTTGCCGGCCTTGGCGCAGTCCGGGTCGCGGGTGTCCTTGATCTCGTCGGCCTGGGTGGTGCCGGTCTGGACGGCGACCTTCTTGCCGCAGAGGTCCTTGGGGTCGATCTTCTCCGGGTTGCCCTTCTTCACCGCGACGGCGCTGCCGGAGTTGAAGTAGGTCACCATGTCGACGATCTGCTCGCGCTCCTTGTTGTCCGTGAAGGACGACATGCCGAGCTGGAACTTGTTCGACTGGATGCCGGGGATGATCGCGGTGAAACCGGAGTCCTGGACCTCGGCCTTCAGCCCGAGCTTGGCGGCGATGGCGTTGGCCAGGTCGACGTCCAGGCCGATGACCTTGCCGCTGTCGTCCTTGAACTCGTCCGGCGCGTACGAGGCGTCCGCGCCCACCATGAGCTTGCCGGCCGCCTTGACGTCGTCCGGGACGAGCGCGGCCAGCTTGGGGTCGGCCTTGACCTCGTTGACGGTCGCGGAGGCGTTGGGGGCGCCACTGCTCTCGCTCGTGCTGCTGCAGCCGGTCAGTGCGAGGGAGACGGAGGCGGCGACCAGACCGGCTGCGAAGAGCCGGTTGCGCCGGGTACGGGTGGTCATGAGGGGGATCTCCATCCTGGGGGAGAGAGGTCGGGCGGAGCGCGCCGCGGGAGCGGCGCACCGGAACGGCGAGCCGCGCGGCTCGGTACGGATGCGTGTCGCCGTACGTCGTCGTACGTGCAGGCCGGGTCGTGCAGCTGACCGGGCGCGGGGGAGCCGCCCGGGGTTCTACGAGGTACTGCTACCGCCACCCTCCGCCGAGGTGGACGTTGACCGAACGGCCTCGACCAGTGGCCGACTCGATCCGGGATGGGGGGAATCCTGCCATCTGATGACAGTCAGGTGGCCCTCATCCAGATCAAAATCGGATAACGAGGGGCCGCGCTGTCCGCTATTCGGACTTATCCCGTGTCCCTGTCACGCTGCGCATAAGTATGCGGACCTGTCTGTTCCGCTCCCGGAGCCCGCCGCCCCGCCGGCTCAGATGCCCCCGTTGACCACCGCGTTCTGCGCCGCGCCGGCGCTGACGTTCCACTTGGCCAGGATCTTGTCGTACTCGCCGTTGCGGATCAGCTGGTCGATCGCCTTGGCCAGCACGTCGCGCAGCGGTCCGTCGTCCTTGCGCACCGCGATCCCGTACGGGTTGGAGGTGGACTGCCCGCCGGTCACCTCGAAGCGGCCGCCGCCGTCGGTGGTCTTCGCCGCGTAGGCGGCCACCGGGAAGTCGTTCAGTCCGGCCGTGGCGGCGCCGGAGGCGACCTCGGCCAGCGCCTTGGTGTCGGTGTCCAGCTTGTGGGGGGTCAGCGGCGGGCGGCCGGCCCGCGCGCAGACGGCCACCTGGCGGGTGACGATCTCGTCCTGGGTGGTGCCCTGCTGGAACGCGACGGTCTTGCCGCACAGGTCGTCCAGGGTCTTGATCGCCTTGGGGTTCCCCTTCGGGACGACGATCGAGGTGCCGGCGATGAAGTAGTCCACGAAGTCCACGCCCGGGCCGGTCTGCTTGCCCTTCTCGTTCAGGGCGTCGCGGCGCTGGCGGGTGTCGCTGAGCGCCGACATCGCCAGGTCGTACTGCTTGGCCTGGAGGTTCGGTATCAGCTTGTCGAAGGGGGTGTCGACGAACTCGACCCGCACGTCGAGGATCCGGCCCAGGGCGGCGGCGATGTCCGGGTCGAGGCCGGCCGGCTTGCCGTCCGGGCCGGCGAACTCCACCGGGGCGTAGTTGACGTCCATGCCGATCCGCAGGACCCCGGCCGCCCGCTGGGCCTTCGGCAGCTTGGCGCGGAGGTCCTTGACCGGGTCGTCCTGGGCGGCCTGCCCGCCGCCGCAGCCGGTCAGCAGCAGGACTCCGGCGGTGGCCAGGGCGGCGCCGGCCGGGATCGGACGACGGGCGTGGCGGACGTGAGGCATGAGGGCGGCTCCTGGGGGCGGGACGTGCGGTCGCCACGGTGTCGCGGGGGTGTACGCGAAATGGCGGACAAGCGATCCTGCCATCCCGACCTGCCGGGCCCGGCGGCGGGTGTGTCAGAATTCGTTACCGGGTGACCCCCGAACGCTCGAACCAGACCGGCGAGCCCCGACAGGCTCGGGGTGCTCGGGAACGGAAGTCCTCACGCGGCTCCGTATCCGGGGCACCGACTCCCCTTCGGATCTGCGTTCACTCCTGCGGGTGCGCGTGCGCTCATGCCGTTGCCGCCGCCGGAGCCCGGCGCTTCCGACGCCGGGCCCCTGTGAAGCGACAGCGCGGCGATGAACCGCACGCGACGAGGACGAAAAGGCATAGGTGCGATGCCTTTGTCCGACCTACGCTCGGCCCGGAAGCACAACGCGGACAACACAGACCCCATAACACCCTCATCCGAGGGCGCCGCCCGACGGCAGCGCCCCGACCCTGACCCCGGGTCCGCTTCGGCGTACCCGGTTTCCGGTTTCCGGACGGGTCGCCCTGCCCGTCGGCCGCGCGTCCTCGCCAGATCAATGACGAAGAGGTCATCGTGGCAGCGGAGATCATTCACAGCAGCACCCAGGACACCGACGATCCGGTCGACGCGGTTTTCGCGCTGCACCGCGGCGGCAAGATGGAGATCCGGGCGACCGTCCCGGTGCGCGACGCGGACGACCTGTCCCTCGCCTACACGCCCGGTGTCGCCCGGGTCTGCACGGCCATCGCCGAGCAGCCGGAGCTGGTCGACGACTACACCTGGAAGTCCAACACCGTCGCGGTGGTCACCGACGGCACCGCGGTGCTGGGCCTCGGCGACATCGGCCCGCAGGCCTCGCTGCCGGTGATGGAGGGCAAGGCCATCCTGTTCAAGCAGTTCGGCGGCGTGGACGCGGTGCCGATCGCGCTCGCCTGCACCGGGGTCGACGAGATCGTGGAGACCGTGATCCGGCTGGCGCCCTCCTTCGGCGGCGTCAACCTGGAGGACATCTCCGCGCCCCGCTGCTTCGAGATCGAGCGCCGGCTCCAGGAGGCCCTGGACATCCCGGTCTTCCACGACGACCAGCACGGCACCGCGATCGTCACCACCGCCGCCCTGTGGAACGCCGCCAAGGTGACCGGCCGTGAGATCGGCTCGCTGCGGGCCGTCATCTCCGGCGCCGGCGCGGCCGGCATCGCCATCGCCAAGATGCTGGTCGCGGCCGGCATCGGCGACGTGGCCGTCTGCGACCGCAAGGGCGTGGTGTACGAGGGCCGCGGAGACCTCACCGACGTCAAGGCGGAGATCGCCGGGCAGACCAACCGCACCGGCCTCAAGGGCTCGCTGGCCGACGCGCTGGCCGGCGCCGACGTGTTCATCGGCGTCTCCGGCGGCACCGTGCCGGAGGAGGTCGTCGCGACCATGGCCGAGGGCGCGTTCGTCTTCGCGATGGCCAACCCCACCCCGGAGATCCACCCCGAGGTCGCGCACAAGTACGCCGCGGTGGTCGCCACCGGCCGCAGCGACTTCCCGAACCAGATCAACAACGTGCTGGCCTTCCCGGGCATCTTCGCGGGCGCCCTCCAGGTCCGCGCCTCCCGGATCACCGAAGGCATGAAGCTGGCCGCCGCCAAGGCGCTGGCCGGCGTCGTGGCCGACGAGCTGACGCCGCAGAAGGTCATCCCCTCGCCGTTCGACGAGCGGGTCGCGCCGGCGGTCACCAAGGCCGTCGCCGAGGCCGCCCGCGCGGAGGGCGTGGCGCGGATCTGACGATCCGACCGGACATTCGGCAAACGGCCCGGGGCCGGGACACGCGTCACACCTCCGCGTGGTTCCCGGCCCCGGCCGTCGCGGCTATCGTCCGGGGCATGTTCGCTGCCTATGCCGCACGTATCGACGCCGCCGACCCGTTGAGCGGGCTGGAGCTGGGCGACCTCCCCGAGCCGCAGGCCCGCCCCGGGTGGAGCGTGGTCACGGTCCGCGCCGCCAGCCTCAACCACCACGACCTGTGGTCGCTGCGCGGGGTCGGCCTGCCCGCCGAGAAACTGCCGATGATCCTCGGGTGCGACGCCGCCGGCGTCGACGAGCACGGCAACGAGGTGGTCCTGCACTCGGTGATCGGCCAGAGCGGCCACGGGGTCGGCCCCGACGAGCCGCGGTCCATCCTGACCGAGCGCTACCAGGGCACCTTCGCCCAGCGGGTCGCGGTGCCCACCTGGAACCTGCTGCCCAAGCCCGCCGAGCTGAGCTTCGAGCAGGCCGCCTGCCTGCCCACCGCCTGGCTGACGGCCTACCGGATGCTGTTCACCAACGCCGGGGTCAAGCCCGGCGACACCGTCCTGGTGCAGGGGGCGGGCGGCGGGGTGGCGACCGCGCTGATCGTCCTCGGCAAGGCGGCGGGCCTGCGGGTCTGGGTCACCGGACGGGACGAGGCCAAGCGCGCCCGGGCGGTGGAGCTCGGTGCCGACGCGGCCTTCGAGAGCGGCGCCCGGCTGCCCGAGCGGGTGGACGCGGTGCTGGAGACGGTCGGTGCCGCGACCTGGTCGCACTCGGTGAAGTCGCTGCGTCCGGGCGGCACCATCGTCATCTCCGGGGCCACCTCCGGCCCCAACCCGAGCTCCGTCGAGCTGAACCGGATCTTCTTCCTGGAGCTCAAGGTGGTCGGCTCGACCATGGGCACCAAGGAGGAGCTGGCCGGGCTGCTCTCGTTCTGCGCCAACACCGGTGTCCGGCCGGTGATCGACTCGGTGCTGCCGCTGACCGAGGCCCGGGACGGCTTCGCCCGGCTCGCCAAGGGCGACGTCTTCGGGAAGATCGTCCTCACCCCCTGACGGTCCGGGCGCACGGACGCACCCTCCCGTGCGGCGGCCCGGTGCCTCCCGAACGGGGGCACCGGGCCGGTGCGGAGTCGGCGTCAGGGCGCCGGGACCGTCGGCTCAGCCGAGCAGCCGCTTCAGCCGCTCGCCCGCGGAGCCCAGCACCGCGCGGGCCTCGGCCAGCTTGTCCGCGCTCACGCCGCCGTCCCGGGCCGCGTCGCGGACCTGGTCGCGGAAG